>NZ_DCRG01000001.1:0-47927 GCF_002325125.1 Sphingobacterium sp. UBA1498 | reverse complement strand
CTTGGGGAAAGAAAAGCTGTTAGCTTTTTTACTCTCATGTACCTTACCATCGGTAATCTCCATGAAAACCGGTAGGCAGCCATCATAGTCAAGTACAGTATGCAGTTTCGCTGCACCCTTATTGCTCCGGAATTTAGCCTAGTCAAATATCGACAGGCATAAGGGGATCACGCTGGCATCCATCAGATAGACTTTACGCTTCAATGCCCTGAGCTGACTGCGCTGATTGGGCTCCTTATTCCAAAGATTGTCCAAAAGGGCGAAATAAAGGTCTTTGAAAAGCTTATGGTCGCGGTGTTCATTCATATAGGAGATGCTCGATTTGCTGGGAGCTCGGGAGATACCCATATGGTTCATGTTGCCCGTGGTACTGCGAAGACCGTTACTGATATCCCGGACCGAATCGCTGCAGGAGAGATGGCAAAAAAGCATGCTCACCAGATGTGTCCCACTGTTAAGACCTTTATGATGTTTGTCGCTATTGTATTTAGATACAAGCTTTTTAAAAATATCTCGGTCTATCAAAGACAGTAGTTGACTGAAAACATTTATATTTACCATTGCTGAGGTGGTGTATTTGCGTTTTCAATATAACATTTTTTGAAATCGCAATGCGCCACTTTTTTTATACGATTTTGGTAATCGTTTTGGACGCTAGTGATAAAGGTTTTTTACATGTTCATTTGGCAAGGTATTTCTGTCAAGCATCGTTGTCGTATATAATGCAAAGGGGACATTGCTAATTCCTAATAAGACCGTATCTCCTTGAAAAAATAGTACTGATCCATTTTTTTCATCACCCCAGTCTACCCGAAATAAAAACCACTTCCTTTAATGATACTCCTTCCTTCATTGTTATCCTTTTCCATAATGACTAAATATGGGATCTTACAACCGCCAGGTCACAGTTTAATTTCTCCTGCAATTCAACTATAAACTCAGGTTTCAAAGAGCTAGCAATTAAATGCGGATTCATCGTTTGCATTCTGAGGTCCCTTTTTACAACGATTAGACAATGGACAAGAATGGTTCAAATGAAACTTATTAGGAGAAGAGCGTCAGAGGCCCTAAACGTATTGGCAATAGTGGGGCTGACATTCATAAACGGTTGTTGGATGGCTAAAATAATGGCGTTGGAAATTTCCGAGTTTTCGGTTAGGAAAAACGTTTTGAGGTATCGAAAATTTTTGAATAGAATTGACAACTGATATCTCAAATAATCTAGCAAGCTTTACAGAGCCTGTAAAAGTAACTATTTTGGTAAATTCATAAGTAGTTCTTTTGCAGGCACCTCTTGAATTTTACCATCAACTTTTACCACCAAACTCTCACCCTTTGCAGCACTTTCTTCTGCCAATTTTCGTAAAGCCTTTTGCACTCCTAAACGAATTCGTTCAGCAAGATTGATATTTTCAATATTTACCTTATCGTTCATTATGGTATTTCGATTTTAGTGTTGACCAAATTTCGCTATTTGAAACGAATTCTCCAAATTTATCACCTTGAGCAATTATTTCGGGTATTAAATCCATGTTATCAAAAACCAGCCATCGATCACATATCGGAATATAAATGTTAAACAGGTTTTCTAAACCACGACGATATCGTCTTTCTATCACATCAGATGGAATATTGTGTCCCCCGTTTTCTACTCTCTTCTTTACGCGTTGTATGGCTAGTGAAGGTGAGTCGAGCCAAAAATAGAGTACAGTGACTGAATACCCCAGTTTTTGAGCTTCGAGTACTAAATTTTTATAGCTTCGAGTGGAGAGCGTTGTTTCAAATGCAAAATCAGCTTTATTCTTCATCAATTCCGCGCTATACGCTCCAACATAATTCGTCCAGCTGATACAGCTACGCTTTGCGGGTTGAAAGGAGAAATACCTGCTGCTATGTTGTCGGCATTTACAAATTCCCTGCAATCTAAAATCTCCGGTAACACGGTGTAACTAGCGGTTGTTTTTCCTGCTCCGTTGCAGCCAGAGATAATGTAGATATTTGGCATATGCTGTTTTTTTGTTAAAATAGGGAAAATTGACCAAATTTTAATTCCTTATTTAAAATTGGTTCTGTTTATCGTTATTCGCCTTAGTGTTTGTTGTTTCCTGTTCAGATGATGATGTGCCATTTATTATCCTTCAAAACCACTTTTTGGCCTATTCGTAATTTATAATTTTTTGAGCTATGAGAATCTAGCCAAACGCCAACTAAACGCCCACAATTTTCATTATCTAAATCACTTTTGAGATTTTTTGTGATTTCATTATCTGTATTAGGAATTACTTTTTTTTCAGCCACTCCATTAATACAACTTATTAGAGTTAAAATGTTTAAAACAATTAATGTTACTATAATAATCTTTGTCATACTTTTATAGATTGCCCAATCAATTACACATGCTTCTGTCAACATAAGTCTTGTTGCCATTGGAGTTAATATAATAACAGCCTCCACGAGGGCCACGGATGTAATTTCTCGAAGAAGAACTACTTTTAGATTTATTTGTTTTGCGCGGCGAAGGGGAGGAGCTCGTACTTTTAAATTGATTGATATTTGATGATGTAGATTTGTCTTTTACATATTCCCAGGTTCCGTCGCTTTTTAATAATACCGTTTTTCCATCCGTCGTTGTTGCATATTTGTTTTGCGCACTTAGAGATAACGTCAGGATTGATAATATAGCGAATAGTATTTTTTTCATCATGTTGGTATATTAAACTGAGCTAAATGCTTCAATAGGTTTATAATGAGGACTTATAAGATTAAAATAGTAAATAGCAATTATCTAAAACAATATTAATCCTACGAGTTCCTAAAGCATTGAATTTAATTTATCGTTGTCCCACTCAAAGAAGAAATCGCTACCATTAATTTCAACTTTCATCAAAAATGAATTAATGTCTAATCTACACGGAATATTACAATAACCACTATACTCAGTGTTTGGGAATATTGTGTTCATCTTTATATAGCCATTTTGAATAGACGTAAGCCGATCAACCTGTTTTGCTTTCAAACTTTCTAAGTTTTGGCGGGCGTATTGAGCGGCTATATAAGCGTTGCCACCATTAAATACTGTCGAATTTGATTTTGTATTTATGGAACCTGTCATGGACGTAGAACTAGTTCCAGCGTACATATTATTTCCGAAAAATCCATAATTAAGAGAGCGACCATTTGCAGTTACATATGTGTTCGAGTTGGAAGATATAAAAGAATAACCAGCTGCAACAGCTGCGAGCCCCTCAGATAGCCCATTCCAAAACATCTCACTCTTTTGGATTTTCTTGACCATTGAAAGGTATTTTTTATAGTCAAAAATTGGAGCAGTAAAGAATTTGGATTTCACTTCATATTGAGCATATATTTTGGATGGATCTAACAATATATCTTTCTTGTTGTAATTTTGTACAAAAATCTGTGGCTGAAAAAATTTCCCATAGTTTTCTTCAATGGCCAATTTAATCGCGATAATCATTCCTTTGTATGCATACCGTAGTACGGGGGAGCCTTCATTGTAGAAGATGTAAAATTCTCTCGAAGGTGTTTTACCAATGAATGCATCAACATCTAAAAACTCTGTTGATTGTGAACTATCGATCTTTAAATGAGGAAGGTTGAATTTCTTAATCGTTGCGCTTTGGACAGCAAAGGCATCGTTAACATTATCTATTTTTTCAAATTCAAGTGAAAAATTTAATTTTTCACCAGAATCGTTGAATAAATGTTTCTTTTCATCCAACGGGAGATTGTAGCTATTCAATAATTTTTTTGCCTTTCCGTTGGAAATAAGTTGTATATCCTCAGATCCATTTAATTCCAGAGATGTAATGCTTGTGTATGAAAAATGAATGACAGTACTATAATCGTATTGATCAATTTGTTCGATGATCAATTCGGGATAATTGCTATTGTCGTAGTCTATCTTATTATATTGTGCTTTCGTAGAAAAATAGCTTGATAAGCTAATCCCTAACAATAGCATGCTTCTTAAACATACTTTTCCGAAATTCATTTTTTTCTAAGGTTAATATTAAAAACAAAGGTAGCGAAAAATCCTCTTTGCTTCTTCAAATAATAAATCAGCACATATCATTTTCGTTAAGTCGCGATAAGTTTTTAAATTTGCTATATGCAATCCGATCTCACATACGACAAAGCGAACTTGCGAGAATTGGCTTCTTTGGTGTCTCATGCGTCATTCAAGAAGCTTTCAAGCAGTACCAATCAGTCTTCTTATATCAGGAAGATGAAAAAGTATGTAGGTTGGAATGAGATGGTTGAAAATAAACCCAACCAATTAGGCGATTTAATCGCACATTCTTATCAGATCCTTGAACAAAATTATAGGCACGAATATATCTACAAGAATAAGTTGCTCAATGAGTATGTCTTGAAAAACTATTCCTTAGATGACACAATTCTACTCAATGAGTTTCGTGTTGGTCAGTCCATTGCAGATACGGTGCTTGTCAACGGAACGAATAAGGTTTTTGAAATAAAGACCGAGCTGGATTCCCCCGAACGCTTAGTAAGTCAGTTGAACGATTATTACCGAGCTTTTACCGAGGTTTATCTATTTACGCACGTTTCCTTGCTAAACAAATATCTTCGGGTACTTCCTGCTTACGTAGGCGTATTGATCTATACAGAAGAGGGAGAGGTTTCTGAATATCGTGCTGCTGTCAAATACACAGCTTGTCTTGATGCCAGCTATATGATGTCGTCCTTGCGAAAACCTGAATATAGCCGGCTTATAAAAGAACTTGTAGGGTTTTTACCTGACGTAACACCAGTATTTTATTATCGAGCATGTCTGGAAATATTAACGGAGCTGCCAGTAGAAGAAGTCCAAGCAATGTATTGCCATATCTTAAAAAGTCGTATTGATCCACAAACCAATTTATACTTGACTCTTGGCGATGTACCTTCATTCGTTAACTTCTCTTTTTATCAGGCGAAATACAATAAAAAGTCGTATCTTACTTTGATTAATAATCTAAGTAAGAACCTATTATTATAAAGCGCTTATGTATTTCCCGTATCTCCGAGGTAAGCAATTTGAGTTAATTGCATTACGTGAACTTGTAGGGCTTCCATTAAACCCAGAGAAGATCATTCCTATTATTGAACCTGTAAAGAAGAATACCTCTTCGCTAAGGACAGCACTTAAAGCTTTAAGCGGGGCTAATATCCGTGTACAGTTGGTGGTAAATACTGAGCATGGAGAATTAAAAGGTGATAGTGAATCCATTTTTAATTTAATTGAAGAACTAAAAGATCTAGGTGTCACATCCATTATACCGACCTATTTAATTAAGACTGATCGTGATAGCTTTTTTGCGCAAGAAAGCATTAGGCAAAGAGGCTTTTCAGATAGTGGTTATGCATTGGTTCATCTTAATAAAACAAATGATATTCAATCTTTAAGCGATTTTACAAAGGATACAGCCTGCCTTTATAATACCATTCATATAAACAATCTTTTTGGTCTTAAGCGGAAGTATGATAACAGAGCGTTATTGAGTGATAATTTCAATAAACTTACAAAGAATACGGATTACATTGGGATAAGAGAAGAAGTATTTTCAACTGATTACCTTTACTATCCGGATGAGGGATGCATTGCTTTTGCAGATTACCAATCCATTGGAAGCGCTTATAGTGAGGGCGGAGGTCCTGCTTATGCTGTCGCCATACATCTAACCTTTAAATTGGATGGAGACGAGGATATCCGTATTGCACACTTTGTTTCTAAATCAAATGATGATGCATCCGATCCGGCAAGGAAATATTTTGAAGCCTTGGAGGATTTAATACAATTTGTTGATGAAAAGAGAATCCCTGAAACAATAGCAATAAGAGAGTTTCGTAGACATTATCGGCAGCAATCTTTTTCGGGCCTCGGCGTTGTCAAAAAGCTCTCCATCATGCATCACATCGAATTAATCCAAGGGCTAATCTCCTAATCTCAAAGCTATGAATTGTTGTGTAAACTGTTTCGCAGACCAAGGGGTGCGGGATAGGATAGAAGCGGAATCAAATGGAAAGGGACTTTGTGATTTTTGTGAAAGTAAAGATGTCTTTTTGATAGCCTGCGAGGAACTATCTGATGTCTTTGATGCACTATTTGAACTTTATATCAATCATCCAACGGCTGTATTATCCCTCAAAGATGACAGGTCGGTTGCAATGCATGAACATTTAATATGTTATTGGCCAAAGTTGTTCGATAGCGCCAAATTAAAATCCAAAGATGTCAAACAATTACTCAATCAGATTGGTCGAGGTTGGGTTGGATTTAAGGATTCATTGTTTGAGGAACCAGTAGAGTTGCAGATCTATCTTAATGGTGAAGCGACGGACGATTCCCATCGGATGCAATGGGAGAAATTTGCATCCGAGATAAAAGAGGAGAACCGTTTTTTTATTGCTAATACCTTAGATTTTGAGTTGCTGGAGTCTACCTTTAGCAGATTTGCAAAAACCTATCCTGTTGGAACGCATTTTTACAGAGCGCGGATCAGCGAGCGCCCACTTGAAGTCTATGAGCTGGGTAAACCGCCCAAGCTGTATACAACACCAGGCAGGGCCAATCCAGTTGGTATACCGTATCTATATATTTCTGAAAGTGAAGAGACGACCTTTTATGAAACACGGGTTTCTTTGCACGAGTCCATTAGTATCGGACGTTTTACGTTAAAGGCTCCATTGCAGGTCATTTCCTTAAAAAATATTGAAGATTACGGACCATTTGAAATTCAGGATCGTGGATTTGATATTGAGGAGTTTATGTTGGTCCGATCTTATTTGCTAAAACTCGAAGAAGAGCTGTCAAAACCCGTTCGGAAGCAAGATGTAAACCTTGATTACTTGCCTACCCAATATCTTTGTGAGTATATTAAGTCATTAGGGTTTCATGCGGTAGAATATCGAAGCGCAATGAAGGCCGGAGGCTATAACTTGGCAGTTTTTAATGATACTGACTTAGTTTGTATGGAAGTGAAACATTATCATGTGAAAGGCTTGAAATATAATTGGTAACATGCTTATGTTCAATTTTTTAAACTAGATTTTTATGTGTACGGTTTCCCGTAAATAGTCCTTCTTTCAAACCAATACTTTAGACTTACAGTTTGTAATCATAGCTATAATATCCCATCCATGTTAAATTCAATAAAAATGGTAAAGATGAAAAAAGCAGCAATTCTATTTATGATGTTTTTAATCACAGGATGTATTTTCTATCAATCTAAGGATAATAGAAATGAATCAGGTAGACACCTTAAGCCAGCTGGATTAAATAAATTTTATGGTACCTGGAAGTATGAGGGGCAGGATGAAGTGTTTACTATAGTTTTAGTAAAAGAAGAGTATTTTAACAAAAAAAATGGTGATAAGTTAGATTTCGCAGTTGGTTACCATTCTTATAAAAAGGATGGTGCGTTGATCGATGGTTATGACGTTGGTGGTAAGAATACCATAACTACCGGATCTTTTGATAAAAAAATAGATAATGAAAATGTATTATCTTTTCGATTTAGGGAAACTAAAAATCGTGTTAATGCCCGAGGAACATTAACTTATGTCAAAGGAAATCCTGATAAACTAGTTTTAAAATTTATATTAGCGGAAGGTTGGGGAATGATAAGTATAGATGGGAAAGGTGGTCAATATAAACTTCACGTTCCGAATAATATTGAATTGAAAAGAGTGAAATAGAAAAAAATGTACAGTGCGTGATAGATATTTGCGCAATTTCAGAGTAACACATTAGCTTAAAAGCTTCTCTCTGTGAATTAGAGGGAAGCTTTTTTATTTAAGTATTCGCTTTATTGTCTCAGTAAAACTGCTAACTAAATCAGTATGGTTTCCCGTGACGAGTCCTACTTTCAAACACATATCCTATCCTAACAATGTGTAATAATCTTGAAGTTAATAGCTGTAAGCCTATCAATTCAGCATACCAATTCCAACATTCCAAATGCATATAAAAAATGAGAAACCCAAATATCTTTACCATATACAATATTACTAATATTATTAGTAATTTTGTAAAATGAAACCACTAGAAATCTTTTGCCGAAATCGGGTAATGCACGCTCAAATTACCGTGCATGATAAAAGCATGGGCATGAAAGATTATCATGTCTATAACAAAAATGGCCTTGCTTTTTATGTTTTCAGGAAATTTCAGGGCGTGTGGCAATTGGCATACGGTGTACTTGCCGATGACATCAGGGAAGCGTGCATTGACGCCCTTATACTTCGCTTTGATACGGATGTGCCTGAGCTGTTTTATCACCATGGAAAACGCCAGGTAGTGGAAGTTCGGGCCAAGGAATACAGCCTTTGGCATATTTATCTCAATAATGCTTATGTAGGAAGTATTCAATATTACAGCTTCACTAAGCAGTTCAATTACCACCTTGATGACAATTGCTTATTGACCGATGATCACGTGCAAAAGTATATTGCCATGATCCAGCGCGGGGAATTAAAGTGGATAAAGGATGATATTAGATGAAAAAGGATATAAAAGGAATAAAAAAACCTTGAGTCTGGGAGGATCTCAAGGTTTACCAATTACTACCTAAATTACTACCTATTTTTGAAAAGTACTATTAATACAATATCAAATCCTGTTTGGTTTTAAAAAATAAATATTTCTAGATGTTTAGAATGAAGTATCAGCGGTCTAAAAGTTTTCTATTACCGGATACCTAACTATAGATGATCTAAGCAGTAAAAAATATTTTATGTTGACGAACCAGGTTTGGATGATCATGGAAGAACTTTTTAACAAAAGACGGTTGTCTTTATCCAAGAGTGGGTTGATCTGGAGTACTCGTGAGACTGACAATAATATTCGATGAAGTAAAATAGCATATCAGAATAAAATTAATATCAAGTGGCAAGTTTTGAACAACATTTTCAGCGAAATGAAAAACTATCATCTCAAAATAATTTACGATCTTTACACTAGATGAATGCCCAAAGCCGGTTAACATCTAGCTCAAGCGGACATCTAGCCAAAACTGCCTCCCTTTTCGGTCATAAGGGAGGCTTTTTTTTAATTTTTACCTTCTTAAAATTGTTGAATAAATTAGCTACGTTAAGCATGCCAACATTACTCCCTTGGTCAAATATGCAATTACTGGTTGGAAATTTCATATTTTCTTCAAAGGAGTTCCCTATATGATCTAATTCTTCGCTATACAAAATACCTTACGTACTATTTCCAGTAACCGTTAAGGTATTTGTCAATCTGATTTCTGTTGCTTAAATCGATTAATTGCAAGCTATTCCAGTCCGCTAAAACCATTTCGTATTCTTCTCCTAAGCTATATAGTGCGTCTTTAATCAATTTGAAATGTTCTCGTGAAATTTCCGTTCGAGAAGCTGTCGCGTTGATCGAAAGCCAAATATGTTTTACAAATTCTTCTTCCGTATCAAAAAATACAGTGAAGTTTGAGAAACCAAAAGCTTTAGTGGATGTTGTTTCGCAGTTGGCTATTTTATAGCCGACATAGTTAATGCTTTCTGCTTTTTCAAATTTATAATTTGTTAATAGTTGACTCAGCGGTGTTCCTATCAATATTGAATTTGAAGACTTACCATTTTGGTAAATCTACCAAACAGGTAAGTCTACCTTATCATTTAAACATTACTTTAATTTGTGACTACCTAAATGATCTAAACCGTCAAGATATTGATGAAAAAAAATTAAATTTGTGTAAACTATTAAAATTAAGAGTTATGTCCGAACATGGTGATATTATATGGCAAGTACATACTTTAAGAGGTCTTGGGCCGATCAAATTTTCCATGTCGCGTTCGCAGGTCGATCGATTTAGTGCAGACATTGGCTCAATTCAGGCTGAACGAAGTGATACAGTTGAAAGTCAACAAGCTGGACTGGAGGATCTTTATAAAGTTTTTTCCGATCTTTTTAATGACGAAGATTTTAAAACAGTTTCAGAAGCAATCGTAGAGTTTGGTCCTGCAATGGATGACAGGGTTGTGGAATTCAGGACAAACGGTTTATCTTTTGAATATACATCTGGCCGACTTACAGAAATCTTCGTTGATGAAAACTGTAAAAAGCTAACTTTTATGAATATTCCGGTTTTTCTGGAGGATCCTGTTACCATAATAAAGAAATTAAGCCGCAGTTTGAAGGAGCAGCCGCTCATATACGAACAGGAAGTGATATTTCCGGAACATAAAATGTATTTATTCTCATTTGTAGAGGAGATAGGTAGCTCCGGTCAATATCAGGCCGGACCGTCCTTTCATAGAAGTATGAGCTGGCGAGACAGTGTCAGGCCAAATTCTGTCGAACTATCGGAATACCATCTCCTGGATTTGGATAGATTAGTTCCATAAGGAACGTATTATTCTAAATAATATCATATTGTAAAATTTTCCTGTAGGCTATCATGGTATTTGAAAGGGATTCGTAAAAAATAAGAATATTTTGGCAGAATACTGACTCTTAATTGCCGTGCTAAAACTTTTTGAAAGAAACTTTATGACGGGCCTTAGATATATTATGAAGAATAAGTTCTGGAATAAAATTATGGTTAACGGCTTGTCAGTGCTATTTTAATCCCCCATGCAACGCTAAATGGTTTATATTTTGTATTGTTAAAAGACCTATTTTATCCCAAAAAGTTTATTAACGAATGATTCAACAGGTATTAAAATATGAATTCTTATTTAACTGGACGGAATTGGATAATGTCGAAACCTATAAACGATTTATTGAATTTGCCAAAGTTAGGATGAGTAAAGAATCATTTGATTCTATAGCTGAGTTAGAATTGGCAATATACAATAGTTGGATTAATAGAAATCGGAAATAAAAATATGATTTAGCTATTGGACTGAACAAACTGCATAGGTTTCAGTGTCGATTTAATTCAATTACATGAATTTCACATTTTATATAATCAATGTAACTTAAAAACTAGCTATGTCTAAGACATCCAAAATAAACTGGAAGGACTATGAAGCCATTACTAAATACGTATATGAGTCGCTCGGTGCGCAATATGGCATCAAGATCTTAGGTTACGGTAATGCGTGTAAGTTGAAAGGGAAGTCTGGTATCATGCATCAGATTGATGTCTTGACTGAGCAATTAGATGGTACGAAAAGCATGAGCACTGCGATTGAATGTAAATACTGCAAAGAGAAAGCTAATAAGGATATTGTAATGAAACTATCTGAAACTATGCTTGACTTGGGTATAGAAAAAGGAATAATTGTATGCAAATCAGGATTTACCAAAGATACCGTATTGTATGCTGAACACAAAGGTATAAAGCTAGTTAAGCTCTGGGAAGCCGGGGAGAGTGATGTGGATTACAAAAAGGAAATAGAGTTTGGAACTCTGGATATCCGTCTAAACACCACACGAACTCGAGCTAATATAACCAGTATAACCTTTGGAAATAAAACTATTCATTTTGATCCGTTCACAGGTGAGGCCTATTTATTTACACTTCGTGATGCTTGTGGAAGAGAAGTTAGCTTAAAACCGTATCTGCTAAAATTTGCTTCTGCGGTTACCAATAGGAGAGAGGTTCTAAAGAATATTACACTTGATTATTCAACGGATAGAAAATTATTCCTAGATTTCAAAAATGAAGTACTGTCTGTAGAAAAGTTCTCTGTTACCGGATTTCTAACTATAGATGATCTAAGCACCAAAAAATATTTTACATTGACGGATCAGGTGTGGATGGTCATGGAAGAACTTTTTCATAAAAGACGGTTATCATTATCGAAGAGTGGTTTGATCTGGAGTGTTCCCGAAACTGCTAATAATATTTAATGAGGTGAAATAGCATTTTGGGATTAAATTATTATTAAGATATAATTTTTGAACAATATTTTTTAAGAAATTAACAACAATTATCTTAACTAATCTCGCGATCTTTACAATAGATGAACGCCCAAAGCCGGTTAACATCTAGCCCAAGCGGACATCTAGCCAAAATTGCCTCCCTTAACAATTGTAAGGGGGGCTATTTTTTACTTTATTGTCTTAGTAAAACCGTTGAGTAAATCAGCTACGCTTTCCCGTAACCAATCCTACTTTCAAACAAATACCTTAGCCTTACATTTTGTAATAATCTTGAAGTTAATATCTGTAAACATATTCATTCAGTATAAATAATGTATATTAGGCTTGGGTATTAACCTTGCCCGATTGAAAAGTAGCATGCCATGATAGTAACCACGACCAATTCCATCGAAGGGAGGAAGATTTCACGATATAATGATCCAATAGCAGCCAATGTTGTCATCGGCACCAATATCGTTAGCGATATAGGCGCGAGCTATGTCGATTTCTTTGGCGGTCGCTCTACCAGCTATGAGAAGAAGATGCAGGAAATGTACAGGCGTGTTACCGAAACGCTCAAGCAGCGTGCGCAGGCAATTCGTGCTGATGCTATTATTGGGCTTAGTGTAGATATCGACGGAATCTCAGGAAAGGGGAGTCAGCTATTTATGATTACTGCAGTGGGTACACCAGTACATCTTAAAGAAGTTGCCCACGTTCCGGTGGAGAGGCAAGATGATCTATTGGATGGCGAACTGATTCAGCAGAAGGTCCTAGCAGATATTATCTTGGAGAATTATAAGTCGGTAGAATCTATCAATAAGGAAACAGCTGAATTTATAGCTACATCGGGCCTAAGGGAATTTGTGCCGCTTGTGTTCAAAGCAATGAATGAGGATTACGGTATAGAACAAACTCCAAAAGAAAAGCTGGAAATGCTATTCCGTACCCGATGAGGAAGCCATTGACTATTATAAATAGAGCTTTCTTAGATTCTAAAATTATGGATATGGAAGATGAAATTTTAAACGAAATCAGAACATTCGTGTATGATGGTGGTTGGGGGTATACTTTACCATTTCCATTTTTGTTTAAAAAAAAGGAAATTAATAGGGATACAAAATTAGTAGTTGATTTAAAAATAACAGGTGATGATGCAGATGATTTTTTTATTGCCTTTGCTGAAAAATTTAACGTTGATATAAGCCGATTTAAAATAGGAGACTATTTTGGCAATGAAGAAGACTTTGTTTCCAGCCTGATCAAAGACCTCTTTAGAAATAAGGAAAAAGGTATAAAATCATTAAACATAGGTCAATTGGAAAAAGCGGTTATAGCTGGTCGTTTAGATGAGGATGTTATAAATTCTTAAATAATATTTTACTATAAATGCAGGAGGCTTAGTGGAGATTTCTGAAAGTCGGACTGCATTCTTTTGAGAATTTATCGGAAGAGATAATGTACAAAATGATATAAAAAACGAATTAAAACTTGTTTAGGTTGATTTTTTTTGCTGGTCCAAGTTATCCATATTGACTGGCCTCCGATTTCCGAATTTACCTCGTTAATGCTAGCGGAATCTCCAGCCAAACTGAAACCATGCATAAAAGCAGAAGTCTACCTGAATAATGAGGGAATCAGAAGAATTCAGAGATAAAACTCCAGCACCTTTAACATATACAGATTGGATAAATGGCCTAAATAAGTGAAGATGAGAAAAATTATAATACATGGAGACGATAGTTCTATTCTGTCTGTGCGACTTGAAGATATATTGAACTGTTTTGAAAGAAAAAAGGATGAAGTTTTTTGGGGGTTGCTATGGGTATACGTGACAACAGTCCAAGAGGTGGATTGTGATATTGTTAAATTTGAAGAAGAAATCAACAAATCAAAGCGTGGCAAATTAATCTCTTTGGATAGCATATTGAACTTGTCTTCTAAAATCGATCAAGCAATTGAACTTTTAGTGATTGGCGACAGTAATATTGAAAATATCAGAAAATATGAGGGTGATAAGTTGATGTATGAAAATTGTGAATACATAATTGAGTTGGTTGATTCATCCTATTGGCTAGTCTGTAGTAAAGATGATAGTTTCATTGGGAATATCTTCGAAAAAATACAGGGAGTTGAATATGATAATTAAATTGACTACTCAAAGTAGCGAATATAAAGCCCAATCCAATGAAAGATTAGGCTTTTCTTGTTATTGTATATAAGCTTTTCACGGCTTATGAGCCGTAATATCCGTTCGGCACTTAAATTAGTGCAAATGGATGGATCAAACTGGTGGATCGTCTTACAAATTAGGTAATAGTTATGCTATATCGGAGGTGTCGTTTTAGGTGGATTTGTCGGAGGATTAATAGGTGGGGCAGCTGGATATTTCAGTGGTAGAACAGCAGGAGAGACTGTATATGATAAAGTTATAACGAAAGGTGTAGAATTAGAAAATAAATAATATGACAAAAAATCTGAAAAATATCTATTACAATTTTGAAGAAGGAAATTATGGACTTAAGTTTGTGTTTGATTTGGACGGGTTATACCTGCTGTTTGATTCGACGACTTTTATATATACAGATGCTCCTGAATTTGATGGATGGAGAAATTGGAATAAACTAATTTATAAAGAGCTTGGAAAAGATTCATTGCACATTACAGAAATTAAAGAAGATGAATTAACAAGTTACTTCGTTAAGCTTTCAAATAGGGATGTGTTTTATATTTATCAGCATATGGATTTGGAAGGGACCTTGCACCAAAATTTTACAGTGGTCTCCCCGAAAGAGGGCAATTATAGTGAAGTTTTAGAATACATGGAAGAGGAATGGATAGAAACACTCCTTCCTGGATATATAAAACCCAACGCTGGTTGATAGGAATTCTGTTCTGTCTTTAAGAAAAATAACCAAGACAAAATAATTAATGCAAGTGGTGGAACTGTTAAAAATGGGGGTACGTATATTATCTCCAGAACAAAAGCATTAGAAAATGAAAACTTTAACATATCCCTTTCTGCTTCACAAGGACGATCCAGCCGTCTTGCGCGCTCTCCGTACCCACCAATAAAAGCGCATCGTCGATCGACAGTAGATCGTCTTCCCAAAGTGGGGTTGTGCAGGTTCGGGTGAGCAGTTGCTCAAGATTTCCCTTCATGGGTCTATAGGCATGTTCGCCGAATTTCCGCCATAGATAAGTGAATCCTTCACTTTTCAGATAGCTGAGTATCTTTTCGTTCATAGGTCCTGTTTTATAATAAACAGCACAGTACCCCACTTGTTTAAGCAAAGCCCCTGCTATAAATTATGTCGCTGACAATGAATGTAATAAAAATTAAACCATTACGCCTTCTTGATTATTTGCTAATAATATTAGTAATTTTGAACACAGCAACTACCAGATTAATAGAAGCCGGCGGACGGCTTTTTATACAATTGAAAGACATGGAAAGGAGTATAGTACATTGTGATCTTGATACATTTTTTGTATCCGTGGAGCGACTGCAGAACAGCAAGCTCATGGGCATGCCTGTGCTCATTGGAGGAAGCAGTGACCGTGGGGTAGTAGCAAGCTGTTCTTATGAAGCCCGTAAGTTTGGTGTGCATTCTGCTATGCCCATGCGACTGGCCTTACGGATGTGCCCTGAGGCCATCGTTGTCCGGGGAGATCATGATCTTTACAGCCATTATTCCGGAATTGTTACCCAGATAATCGAGGAGGATACCCCCATTGTCGAAAAAGCCAGCATTGATGAACACTATCTCGACGTTACGGGAATGGACCGTTTTTTTGGTTGCTGGAAATGGACCCAGGAACTGCGGCAACGGATTATCAAGGAAACAGGCCTTCCGATCAGTTTTGGACTCTCGGTCAACAAAACAGTTTCCAAGATCGCTACCGGTCAGGCCAAACCCTGTGGCGAAAAGCATGTCAACAGCGGAACAGAAAAAGGATTTCTGGCGCCATTGTCCATCCGAAAAATACCGATGGTCGGAGAGAAGTCCTTTACACTACTCCGCAATATGGGTCTCTCCAGAATCGGTACTTTACAGCAGATGGAAGTATTTACCATGCAGAAAGTGCTTGGTGAGAATGGTATCAATATCTGGCGCAAAGCGAATGGACTTGACGATTCTCTCGTGGTACCTTTCCGTGAACAGAAATCCATGTCCAAAGAAAACACCTTTCAACAGGACACGATAGATATGGATATACTGCGCCGCACTTTGATCGGTATGGTCGATACACTGGCCTTTGATCTGAGAAAAGACCAAAAACTGACCAGCTGTGTTACGCTCAAGATCAGGTACAGTAATTTTGATACCCATACCCAGCAGTTATCCGTTTCCTATACTAACTCGGACCGGAAACTCACAGATGTTGTGCTTTCCCTTTTTAAAAAGCTTTATAGCCGGCGGATGCTTATACGGCTTATCGGAATCAAGTTTTCTGGACTGATTTACGGATCCTATCAGACCGACCTTTTTGATGATAGTGCAGAGGAAGTAAACCTGATGCAGGCAATGGATAAGATCAGAAAGCGATATGGGTCAGAATTTTTGATGAAAGGGATCTGCGCACCGCTGCCGGAGAAAGGAGGGGGAGATGCTTTTAAATCTACATAGCTACTTTAGCCTTCGATATGGCACCCTCAGTCTACAGGATCTCATTTCTGGAATGCTGGCGGGAGGGTATGACACTGCTGTGCTGACCGATATCAACAACAGTTCCGGTTCGCTGGATTTTATCAAACAGGGTAGGGAAGCTGGTCTGAATTTACTTGCAGGCATGGAATTTCGGGATGGAGACAAACTATGTTTTGTTGCCATTGCCAAGAATGAACACGGTTTCCGTGAGATCAACGAATACCGCACCCGGCTCAATATGGAAAACCGTGCGGTACCTGAGCGTGCGCCCGGTTTTGATCAGGTCTTCGTAATCTATCCTTTTCATAAAATAGATGGCTTTGTACTGCGTGATTTCGAATATATCGGAATAAGACCTGGCGAACGTACAAAAGCCCAATTGATGGAACGGCGTATCCTTGACCGCTGTGTGATCCTTGCACCTGTTAGCTTTCGTAAATCCGACTACACCCTGCACAGGCAGTTAAGGGCCATTGACAACAATCTGCTGATTTCGCAGCTCGAAAGCCAGCAGGTTGCCACCAATGATGAGGTATTTATTCCCAAGGCAAAACTGATGCGCCTATTTTCGGAGCTGCCGCAGCTGCTTGCCAATACCAACCGTATGCTGGGGCAATGTTCCTTTGGTTTTGATTTTACAAGCGTTAAGAATAAAGCAACTTTTACAGGAAACCGTTATAACGATAAACAGCTATTGCATAAGTACTGCATGGATGGTTTTGCCAGGCGCTATGGCAAGAATGACCGGATCGCCACAGAACGTATCCAGCGGGAACTAGAGATTATCGAAAATCTGCGCTTCTCCAGTTATTTTCTGATTACCGACGATATCTGCCGCTATGCACGTGGACGTAATTTTCACTATGTGGGCAGAGGATCCGGCGCAAATTCTGCAGTAGCGTATTGTCTTGGTATCACGGATGTTGACCCCATTGCACTCAATCTTCCCTTTGAGCGTTTCCTTAATCCCAAAAGGAAAAGTCCGCCGGATTTTGATGTTGATTTTAGCTGGAACGAACGGGACGAGATGTACGACTATATCTTCAACCGCTATCAGACCGGTCACACGGCTCTGATGGGCGCTATGAGCACTTTCCGTTCAAGGAGCATTCTGCGCGAGCTTGGAAAGGTCTACGGTCTGCCCAAAGCGGAAATTGATAGGTTGGTTCATGAACCTGAACACCTGCTCAATAAAAACGAGGTGACCAATACGATCCTGAGCGTTTACAACCGGATGGCCGATTTCCCTAATCAGCGAACCATCCATGCCAGTGGCGTGCTCATCTCGGAAGAACCGCTTACCTGTTATTCAGCGATGGACAATCCGCCCAAAGGATTGCCGACCATGCAGTTTGATATGTATGTGGCCGAAGATATCGGTTTTGAGAAGTTCGATATCCTGTCGCAGCGCGGTATCGGGCATATCAAAGATTGCCGCAGCATTGTACGCGAAAATCTCGGGGTAGTCATCGATACCGACAATCCAAAACGTTTTTTTCAGGACCCGCTTATTGCCGCACAGCTTAAATCGGCCAATACCATTGGATGTTTCTATATTGAAAGTCCCGCCATGCGACAGCTTCTGACCAAATTACGCTGTGATGATTACCTCACTTTAGTAGCGGCGTCTTCTATTATCCGGCCAGGTGTTGCAAGTTCCGGAATGATGGGCGAATACATCCGTCGCCATCATGATCCCTCCATAGTGGTCTATCCGCATCCTGTTTTTAAAGAACAGCTGGAGGAAACTTATGGGGTGATGGTCTATCAGGAAGATGTTATGAAAATTGCTAATGCTTATGGCGGATTGGATATGGCAGATGCTGATGTGCTCCGGCGTATGATGTCGGGCAAATATCGGAGCAAGGACCATCTGATTGAGATCGAAGACAAATTCTTTTCAAACTGTAAGGCAAAAGGATATGACGAAAAGGTGAGCCGTGAAATCTGGCGCCAGATGGAAAGTTTTGCCGGCTATTCCTTTAACAAAGCACACTCGGCTTCTTTTGCAGTTGAAAGCTATCAGAGCCTGTTCCTAAAAAGCTATTATCCCCTGGAATTTATGGTTGCGGTGCTCAACAATTATGGCGGTTTTTATAACCGCAAGGTTTATGTAAACGAAGCACGTATTGCAGGCGGAAACATTTGTCTTCCATGCGTCAACCAGTCCGTCTTCAATACCTCCATTAAGGGAAAAGATATCTATCTCGGATTTGACTGTATTCTCAATCTGGAAGGAAAACTAGCAAACCGGATCATTGAGCAAAGGGAATATGCCGGTCAATATCGTAGTCTGGAAGACTTTGTTAAAAGAACTCAGGCCGGGCTCGAACAGGTAATCCTCCTTATTCGGGTCGGTGCGCTGCGGTTTATAGGTATAGGCAAAAAACAGCTGCTGTGGGAAGCCCATCTGTTGATGAGCAAACACAAACCTGTAGTGACCAGTATGGCCCTTTTTGAAACGGAAAGCCGTAAGCCGATCCTTCCACCACTGGAGGAAGATATTTTAGAGGACTATTATGATGAGATGGAGCTCATAGGGTTCTGTGTCACAGGTTCATTATTTGATCTGACCAAAAGTGACTATCGCGGTGATATACCGTCGAAAGAACTGGGCCAGCATGAAGGAAAAATCGTACGGGTCGTGGGTGATTTTGTCTGCGAGAAATTTGTTAAGACCAAGCGGGGAGACCTGATGAAATTTGGAACCTTCCTTGATGCGAATGGCTATTTCTTCGATACGGTGCATTTTCCGCAGAGCCTGGCAAAGTATCCATTGCGGGGTGCCGGTATCTATTTGGTCGAGGGAAAGGTTGTCGTGGAATATGGATGCCCATCTATTGAAGTGATCCGCTGTGCCAAGATGCCCTTAAAACCCGATCCAAGGAGCGAATAAGAAGTCTTAAAAAAATATAGCGAAGAAAGCACAATAAATAATTACGAGTTTAATATGCTTTCCCTGTCAATAATTGAAATCATTGTTTGTATTTTTATTCTACAAATAGTTATACAATATTATGCTGTACAATCCCTTTGAACAAGTCACCAAAAATAGTTTTCGCGAGCTCGTTGAGTCCGGCTATACTGACTTTGTGCTACAGCGTTTTGAGTGGCCAGATGTCAGAGAGAAAACAGGCTTTCTGCTCAGCCCTTACGATGATAAGGAAACTGCTGGTCAGCATGCCTATCAGCTGGATCCAAAGGAGGGAAGAGCTTTGCAACTGCCCCAAGATGCCGATAAGATCGAGAATATGCTAGAGACAGGTTCCGGTTACCGGATCTTTCTCAACCGGATCAAGGAAGAGAACTGGGACAAGCGCATGCTCAAGCTTTATGAGAAAAATATTGTTAACTATTTGCGTACCAAGACCCGTTTTCAGCGCAAGAGTCCCATTGATATCCTATTTTCACTGGAATATGGCCGTGTAGTAGCGACCATTACCGATGGGCAGACCACAAAGAAAGTATTTGCCATAGAGATACTTCGGTAGCATGATGGGAGCCAAACTGAAATACCCTTTTTTCTTGCCTTAGGACAGTCGTTGTATACTGCACAAATTGCGTATATTCGTATCAGAGCCAAACAAAAAAAGGATACCATTATGTGCTGGGATATTAGCCTTCATACCGATATTGAGATTATCAAAAAGACTTTTCCGCAATTGCGGGACGAGCGCCGTCAGTTAGACTACAACTATGACTATCTGGAGAATGTCCAGGCCATTACCTTTCCCAAGTATCCGATCCTCTATAAAGATAAAGATTCAAGCCAGCTGGCATTGACCGAGATGGAGTGGGGCGTATTACCCACCTACATTGACGATCCAAAGCTGCAGGCCGATCGCCGGCGCAATATGATCAATGTGCGCAGCGAGCGTATCCTCGAAGATAAAAAGTCCTATTGGTACCGTCTACGCAAGCAGCGTTGCCTTATTCCGGTGAGCGGAACCTTTGAGCACCGTGCCGTGAAGGGCTGGAAAAAGAAAGTCCCTTATTTCATTGGCGAAGAGGGAAGAGATCTCTTCTATTTACCGGGATTGTATCAATGGCACGAGAAGGTGGATGAGGATGGCGTTGTTGAACGTGTAGGGTCTTTTGGTATGCTTACCCGTGCGGCTAATGAAGTGATGGCCAATATCCACAACGATGGTCCGAATAAACACCGTATGCCTTTGTTTCTGCCAGAGGATCTCGAGCGGCAGTGGATTGAGGATATTCAGGAGGACGATATGCCACCTATTTTCCTGTTCGAAATGCCCAATGAAAAGCTGAGACATTACCCGGTTTATACGTTGCGGGGATATCCAGCTCGTCCGGATGGAAAGCATCGCTATGAGGCTTTCGACTGGGAGGGACTGCCACCTTTGGGCAGTGATACCGCTCAGACCTCGTTGTTTTAAATTGGCATCTTGTAGTAAGTTTACAAGATATGTATCAAACAATAGCCAGAATTTGTAGAGCAAATGATATTTCTTTATGAAAAAAGTATAAAAGTTCGAATTTTAGAAAGTAATTGAATAAAATGAGCAACTGATATCTCAACTAATCTAACGATCTTTACAGTAGATGAATGCCCAAAGCCGGTTAACATCTAGCCGAAGCGGACATCTAGCCAAAATTGCCTCCCTTGACGGTTAACGAGGGGGGCTTTTTTTTATTTTATTGTCTTCTTAAAACAGTTGAATAAATCAGCTACGGTTTCCCGTAACCAGCCTTTCTTTCAAACCCATACCTTAGCCTTACAGTTTGTAATAATCTTGAAAGTTAATATCTGTAAACATATTAATTCAAAATAAATAATGTATATTAGGCTTGGGTATTAACCTTGCCCAATTGAAAAGTAGCATGCCATGATAGTAACCACGACCAATTCCATCGAGAGGAAGGAGATTTCACGATATAATGATCCAATAGCAGCCAATGTTGTCATCGGCACCAATATCTTTAGCGATATAGGAGCAGGCTTCATGTAGCTGCTTTTATGGGGATCAGCTGAGGGAGGTCCAAGAAAAGGGCCGCAATGATGAAGACTTCCGTGTTTTATTATACAATGAAATATCTCCAAAGAAATTTACCTACCATTTAAATAAATAAAATCGATATAATTTAATGAAGGACATTATTAACAAAACCAGTAAAAAAAAATGATTTATTGGCATATACAAATGTATCAACCATATGGAACTGGAAAGCTACAAATAGATTCAAGTCTAATGTTAAAGGAAAGAGAGCCAGTTATTGGAACAGGAGATTGGGATAATATTCAATGTCACCATTTTACAGGAAAGCGATCCGATGGTCTGGCTATAAATGACATCGTTTTAGTTAGAGAGGGAACGAAAATCATTGCATTGTGCCAAGTTTTATCAGACAGTTTTGAAAGTGCATTACTACAAAGTAAATATCACAACATCCATTACAGGAAGGTAAAAGTCTTAGATTTGTATGTGGGAGATAAAAGATTCCCGCAATCACGTAGCACATTACAGCGACTCGTGGATGACCAAACAAACTCATGGAAATTCATTTCTTCATATTATCAACACGTAAGATCAAAATTTATGATTTCAGACTGCACAAAGATTTTAAACTACAAAAAGCAGGTAATATTACAAGGTCCTCCAGGAACAGGGAAGACACGCACTGCAAAATTGATGGCAGCAGAGCTATTGGGCCTGAGCGATACAAAAGATTTAAAGGACAATGATCAGTTTAAACTCGTGCAATTTCATCCAAGTTATACTTACGAGGATTTTGTCAGAGGAATAGTAGCAAAGCCGAATAACGATGGTGGGGGAGTCTTATATGATGCTGAAAATAAGACTTTGGCGAGTTTTGCTAATTTAGCTTTAGAAAATTATCGCGATAGTGGGAAATCAGTCTCTACTTTAAAAAATGAGCTTAATTTTAATGAAAAGCTAAATGCTTTCAAAAATGATATTATAGACAGCCTGGCCAAAGGAGAATATCTCGATATTCCTGGCACCACAGCACAAATCGTAGACATAACTGAGACAGTAATAAAGTATAAGCATAAGAATAATATGAACTATCCTTATGCTTATACATTATTGTTTACCGATTTTATCAAACTGAATGAGCTTGGTAGAGAATTTAAAACATCTACAGATATAACTAAAACTGAAGAATTATTGGAGAGAAAAGCCGCCGGTACTTATTATTTTCATTTATACAAATTGATTATTAGTCGCGAGGAAAGCGTTGCAGATGCCGCTACTCCTGATGTTAAACCGTATATTCTTGTCATTGATGAAATTAATAGGGCTAATTTATCATCAGTATTAGGGGAGCTGATCTATGCATTAGAATATCGGGGTGAATCTGTCGAATCTATGTATGACGTAGGCGGCAGGAGCTTAATGCTTGCGCCCAATTTATATATTATTGGAACTATGAATACCGCAGATCGTTCAGTTGGTCATATTGACTACGCTATTCGAAGACGTTTTGCCTTTATCGATGTATTGCCCAAAAACTTAACCAACGAATTATCAAGTGATTTCCAAATTGAGCAGTTTAAAATTGTAAGTGAACTGTTTGTCAAAAATTATGACTTTAACGCAGACCTGATTGACAATAGCCCTGTAATTTTGGAGAGATCTGATTATATGACCGGTGATTTTGAACCCAAGGATGTATGGCTAGGCCATTCTTATTTTATTCAGCAATATGAAAAGGGGTGGCAAGGGAACCTCCTTAAGGATCAGCCGATTGATTTCCACCTTCGGGTGAAATATGAAATCAAACCCATCTTATTGGAGTATATTAAAGATGGAATATTAAAAGAATCAGCTAGGGATATTATAAATAAACTTTAAATCGTGCATGCTCCGGATATCTGAACACTTTGAATATTACGAAAAAGACCATCTAGCAACTTTTAAAAAGTTAGAGAAATGGGAACATTATCGTAGTGTCACACAGCTGGAAGATGAACTATTCTTTAAAGGTAACAGAGACAAAAAATGTGTTTCAGTTACATTTAGCGGTCAGGAAGAAAATGAGGAATATTCATGTACCATAAATACGATGTATTATATTGGCTTAGATTACCTGCATAATTTTAAACTACCCGTTTATGTTGCACCGAAGCTAAATACTACAAAGAAGCAGATTAATTATATAAAAATTCTATTGGATGTTTTAAAAGAACCAGAGAATTTCAATCATTTAGATGGTTTAATGGAAACTAAAATTGAAAATAATTGGATAGAGATTGATAGTGAGCTTCAGCCCATACTTACTCCATTTCTGATTGCACAGTTTTTGTCAGTTGTCAAAGATCTAGTAAAAAGGGGGTTAAAAAAATCATATTATAAAAAGTATGAGAATTTAAATAATAAGGTAAAAGGCAAAGTTCTGATTGGACAACAGATAAAAACCAATATTCTTAAACATCGTATTAATACCACCGTCTGTGAATTTCAAGAATTTGGTTTTGATTCCGAAGAAAACAAATTTTTGAAATTTGTTTTATCTCAAGTCGCCATTCATCTCAGTGAATTTCTTGGTTCTTCGGATGTGTATAAAGAGTTATTAGAATATTTAAACTATTGCCGAGGAGGTTTTCAACAGGTAAATGATACATGTTTTGTAAATTTTAGATACAGAGAAAACAATCCTTTTTATAAGAACTACAACCTGGCAATTAAGTTAGGTAATCAGATTTTAGTCTTAAGAGATTGTAACCTTTCCAAAACTTCAAATAAAGATAAAGTAACCCATCCTCCCTTTTGGATTGATATGAGCAAGTTATTCGAATTATATGTATTCAGAAAACTTCGGGAGCGATTTCCAGGGGAACATCAGGTCAAATACCATCACAAATTCAATAGGCAAGAACCAGATTTTATCTTGAATACGGTGTGTGGAATTAAAGCTGTTGTCGATGCTAAATATAAACCTAGGTACGCCGGTGGCAACCCCTCTATGACTGATGCACGCCAATTGGCCGGATATGCTAGATTGAATAGTATTTATAACGAGTTGGGTATTAAAGAAGATATCATTATTCCTTCATATTTTATATATCCTTCAATGCTAACGGAAACAGCGGTCAAAAAGTCTTTTGAAATTTTTATCGAAAAGCAGAATCCAACTAAACTATTTGATACCGCTTGTAGGGAATCAAGTACCTATCGAAAAATGTATTTGCAGGAAATCGATTTGGTTACTATTTGATAGAAATATCTGATAAAATGAGGATTCTTTAGCCTATAGTTTATAAGAACATTAGGTATTAAAAACGGAATATTTGAGAATAAAATTTGTTATTTATTGAAATGGATTTAACTGAAAAATCTTTGGAGTTAAACATAACTCATGAACTATTGTCTCTAACCGAAAGATGGAATTTTGAATTTTCAAGACTATCGAATAATGAGGATATTAAATGTTTAAAATCTGAACGTCTTCAACAAAAAGTTGTTGCTGGAGCCCTGAGTTTATTTAAAGAGGGAAAATCTGATAAGACTGGTGAGGCTGGAGGTGGCTATGATGTAAAAATAGAAATTCCTTCAAATGGCTATATGTTGTTTATTCAATATAAAAAAGGTCATTTAAGTACAGAAAATGGCACACGAAATAGTCCTAAGGACTATTTGAAATTCGAAATAAATAAAGAATCAAATAATCAATTCTTTTTGCTAAAAGAATTGTCGGAGAATGTTAAAAAAAAAGGGGGAAATGCAGTTGTTTATGCCTTCCCAATGATTAAAAATCATCAGGAAATGGTAGAGAATGGAGGTAGCCTATTGTCTAAAACCAAATTTGTTACTATTGGTGCGATACAAGAGCAAGCAAACAAAGATAAGATTGGTATCAATCCTAATCAGGATCATTGCTTTTTAATCAACGTTAAAGACTGGAACAAATGCGAAGTTCATAGTGAACCTTTCGCTTTTGAGGAAAAGGATGTGACTGGTGATATTCTGAAAGAACTGATATTGTTGAATATAGTAAATAGTTTTTTATCATTTAGAGCTCCTGTTAGACATATTAACAGGGTAGACGAACTTAAAAATGAATTCTTTAATTGCTTGGCCAGATATGTAAAATTCATTATTTCGAAATTTGATCTTAATGCTAATCCATTTCAGAGAGATCTGAACCGAATATTTCATAGTAGATTACAGTCATATGAAGAATTTTTCGAATTAAACAGTTTAAGAAATAATTTGGAAGAAAATGGAGATTTAGATCAAGATAGAAGAATAGCCATAGTTAAAGAAATCTTAAAGGGGCTCAACTCGATTATAAAAATTCTAATTGGAGATAAACAAATTCATGATATCAAATTATCATATTTTTTTAAAGCTCGCGATATCAATTTTAGAAGTGAGAATCACACAGAGGACAGTATTCATGAAATTGGATACCTATTTATCAGTTCCTTGTTTGCTGACCATAAATATCGTTGGTGGATTCAAGCAAGGATCTAGCCAAAACTGCCTCCCTCGACGGTTAACGAGGGAGGCCTTTTTTTTATTTTATTTTCTTATTAAAGTTGCTGAATAAATCAGCTACGGTTTCCCGTAACCAACCCTACATTCAAACCCATACCTTAGCCTTACAGTTTATAATAATCTTGAAAGTTAATATCTGTAAACATATTAATTCAAAATAAATAATGTATATTAGTCAAGGGTATTAACCTTGCCCGATTGAAAAGTAGCATGCCATGATAGTAACCACGACCAATTCCATCGAAGGGAGGGAGATTTCACGATATAATGATCCAATAGCAGCCAATGTTGTCATCGGCACCAATATCTTTAGCGATATAGGAGCGAGCTATGTCGATTTCTTTGGCGGTCGCTCTACCAGCTATGAGAAGAAGATGCAGGAGATGTACAGGCGCGTTACCGAAACGCTCAAGCAGCGTGCACAGGCAATTCGTGCTGATGCTATTATAGGGCTTAGTGTAGATATAGACGAAATCTCAGGAAAGGGGAGTCAGATGTTTATGATTACTGCAGTGGGTACACCAGTACATCTTAAAGAGGTTGCTCGCGTGCCAGTGGAGAAGCAGGATTATCTATTGGATGGCGAACTGATTCAGCAAAAGGTCCGAGCAGATATTATCTTAGAAAATTATAAGTCGCTAGAGTCTATCAATAAGGACACCGTCGAATTTATCGCTACGTCAGGTTTAAGGGAATTTGAACCACTTGTGTTCAAAGCGATGAATGAGGATTACGGTATAGAACAAACTCCAAAAGAAAAGCTGGAAATGCTATTCAGTTATTTTGATTACTTACCCGATGAGGATGCGATTGCTATACTTTATAATGCTTTATTAGAAGGCAATTTGACAACCTTACAAGTAAAACGTATTAATGCGATTATTACTTCATCCGATTTTATAGATTACTCAAAAGCTATTAACCTTTTAAATAGTAATGCACATGCTAGACGTATTGCGCTGAAAATATTCTCTTTGGACAAAGATTGGTATTCAAAAGAAGATATAGCTATGCTGAAAAGTTTAGAAGGAGATGCTTTAGCAAAGTTCTTCCCTGAAATTGTGCATATTGAGGAATCTAAGGGAATGTTTTCGAGTGGAAAAGAAGTGTGGCGATGTGAATGTGGTCATACAAATAAGCTTGACAATTCAGAATGTAGCTCATGCACACGAGATAAGCGAGGTTTTACGGAGAAAAGCTTGAAACCGGAAGAGGTGCAGGAAGTGCTGAATAGAAGAATACGTATTATTGAAAAGTTGAATCTCTAATCACAAAGTACTTTTTACAAATTATCCGCAAATCGAATCAATCATGTGTTATGGATAGAGCAATAGTTTATGCTTTTGACAATGAAGAATCTAAAGTTGTAGATGCTAATGAAGTCATAGGTACTCAGAAAGAAGGTTTTGGTGTGCGACTAGATTATAATTTAGAGCGTTCAAGATTTTCTTGTGTAGAATGCGAGCAAAAATTAGTTGTTGCCCATAGTGGCAAAGACAATGTATACTTTCGCCATATGCCTAATTCCGATAATTGTATACTTAAAGAAAATAGATTTGATGTTGATCTATTTAATTGCTATCGAGATATGGCTTATGCAAGAGAAGGTCCCAGACATAGAGATCTCAAGCACAAGATCGGAGAATTTTTGAAATTGGAAGTAGGTGTAGATAATAGTTCTATCGATGTGGACTCTACATTTATCAAAGGAAAGAAAGGTGATAAGCGTAGGCCTGATGTGTATTGTGAATATGAAGGAAAGAAAATCGCTTTTGAAATACAGATCTCTTATATACCGCTCCATTACATACAGCATAGATATGATTTTTATAAAGCCAATGGTATTTATCTTATTTGGATATTAGATTTTAAAAACTCGCCGAAAGATCTTCATACATTTCAAAGGGATATTAAATATATATGGAAGCATCAAAATTTATTCATGCTCGATGAATCACAAGATTTAAATTTAAGGCTCGACTGTCATTTTAAACAGCCATTCATATTTAATAATAATCAAGTCCATGAGAAATGGATAAATCGGGATGCAAGACTTTCTGACTTAAACTTTAACGATGGAGATTATTCATGTTATTTTCTCCATTATGAGGAGGAATTTAGGACTTTCGCAAAAATGCTATTCACAATAAAAGAAGAAGCTGAAAGGAAATACGAAGAAGAAAAGGCAAAAGCTAGGAAAGCTCTGGTAAAAGAAGAAATTATTGATTTATTGAATAAGATATCGAGATATAAAAAACTAGATTACAACTTTTATTCCCTTGCACAACAGGTCAATGGTCTTGAAGATGATAGTATTGAAGAATTGAATGGACGTGTTGATTTAAATCGGAGGACTAAAGATGGTATACCATTGTTTTTAATTTACATTGAAGAATATCGCAATCTAAATGACGACTATGGTATGACTGTCGCAGAATTTCTATTGTCGTGTGATAATTTTAAATTCGATATAAATGCTAAGGATAAAGATGGTAATGGGATAATTCAATATTTCCTTCGAAACGCAGACCTTGAAAGATCATTTTACAAAGTTAAAAATTATCTTTTTGATAGAAATTATAGACTGCAACCCTCAGACGAGAAATTTTTAGTCGATAGAGATGGGAAAGAAGGACTGAAAGATTATTTGGAACTAAGTTACTTGTCAGTCTGCTATACTTTTGAAGAAAGGGAGATTGTTTGTAAGATGTTGCGCTTTCTTTGGTTTGTAGAATCGGCACAAAGAATGGAAATTATTGGTGCCAATTTTAAAAGTTGGATCCAATACACTGTATTAATTCTATCAAACTATAAAGAGCATTTGTCTTTCATAAAAGATGTTTTAAATAATACTGGCTTGGGTAAAGTGCTAAATCGTGTAGATAAAAAAGGAACTGTTCGAAAGAAGGTTAAAGAATATAGCACAACTTTCGAGCGAAGTGACAATGAAATATTTAATGTACTGGTAAAGGCATATCCTGAAATCTTCATTTGATAAGTGATCGAACTCATTTAAGGATATATAAACAATTTCGTTTGTTATAGCACTTCCAAGAAGTAGGAATCTATCTAACAAAAGAACTTTCTTTTCATTATTTTAGTTATTTTTGAATTAATTTTGCATCGTGCAGTTTTCAATTAACCTAGATAACCTCTAAAATTAATTTATTATTTTAAATGTCAGGGACAAAAAAAGATAGCCACTGGATTCCATTAGCCGACTTGATGACGGTTTTAATGGTGATTTTTCTATTTATGTCCATATCTTATATGGCGTTGGTGGAAAAACGGCAAAAGGAGCAAAATCAAATTTTTAAAGACTATGAAGAGTCAAAAGTCACATTGTACAACGAACTAAACGAGGCGTTCAAGAATGACTTTGCAAAATGGGATTTGAAACTTGATAATGATTTATCAATCAAATTCACTAATCCTCAGGTACTCTTTCCAACAGGAAAATCTGATATTACACCTCATTTTCAAAGTATCTTAACCGATTTTCTTCCAAAGTATCTATCTGTTGTACTACAAGAAAAATACAAAAACAAAATTGCAGAAATCAGAATTGAGGGACACACAGATACTAAACCAATTGGGCTGACCAACGATCCTTATATAGACAATATGAAACTTTCACA
Organism: Sphingobacterium sp. UBA1498; assembly: GCF_002325125.1. NCBI lineage: Bacteria > Pseudomonadati > Bacteroidota > Sphingobacteriia > Sphingobacteriales > Sphingobacteriaceae > Sphingobacterium > Sphingobacterium sp. UBA1498. Next base: position 18,298 of record NZ_DCRG01000001.1, on the reverse strand, counting down.
AGACAGAGGAAGAAATGTTTTAGCGTTTTTACGTTCACAAAAAAGTTTTATAAACTTAAATCCAACTGAAAAAGAAAGATTACAATATTGGCTTACAGCTAACGGGCTTTCATATGGTCGAACAGTTGATAAAGATTACAAACTTTCATTTGAGAGCAAACAGGCTGTTAACAATGATAAATCAAGACGAGTAGAGTTTAGAATAGTGACAACTAGTGAAACAATTATTAACGAAGCCCTAAAAAATATAGAATAAAATATGAATATAGTAGAAATTATTATTGCAATAGGAATGGTTTCATACTTGGCCTATGGTATTTATGCTCTAAATGTTGCAAAAAAAGACTATGCAAAAGTAAATCAAAACGACTTTGATTTAATTCCATCTATGTTTACAACAATTGGGATTTTAGGGACCTTTGGAGGTATAGCTTACGGTTTATGGTTTTTTAATCCTGAAGAGATTGAAAAAAGTATTCCTACATTGTTAGAAGGTCTAAAAACCGCTTTTTTTGCTTCAATTTTTGGGATAGCACTGTCCATCATCTTTTCTAAACGTATTTCATATATCCGAAACAAAAATGAAAAAGGAACTTTAAGTGATGAAACAAAAGCAATCAATAATTTAATTGAAGTGATTAAAGAGCTGAAAAGCGACTTTGTTTCTATTGATGAAAATGGACACATAGTTAAACCCGGAAATGTGTTTCGCGATCTTTACAAGGAATCTCAAAAGCAATCTAGTTCTTTACAAACATTTTCTTCTGATTTAGCACTGACAATATCTGCAGGTTTTGAGCAAATTTTGAATAATCCGACTGAAGGTGTAGTAGCTGAACTGAAATTAGTAAAAGCCGAGATTGAAAGTTTAGGGAGCAAACTTAAAGACCCTGCAACCGATATGACCCAGAACATCGTAAAAGAATTGCAAGAATCGATGGGCAAAATGATTGAGGAATTTAAAACTTCAATGAGCGGAGATACTAAACATGAAATGGAACGTTTAGCAGGATTACTTGGGCAAGCAGGCGGTTCCCTAACAGACTTTCCAACCAAGTTGCAGAATATGACCGATAACCTTAATGAAAATTTTAGAGGATTGCAAGATGTGGTACAGCAAATATCAAAACAAACACTTTCTCAATCGGAAGAATCAACTAATCAAATGAAGAGGCAAGTTGAGGATATGAGCGAAATATTGCGAACCAAAGTTGGAGATTTACAATTAGGACAACAAACCTTACTTACAGAACAATCTAAAAACCTTCTAGTTTCCGAGAACCTCTTAAGTTCCTTCAATACAAGTATTGAAAAGATGAACGGACTTTCCACCGAGGTAAATGGCAGTATTTCCAAACTTAATCAAGCTCAAACAGAATTAGATAAAGTTATTTCCGTATTCAGAAACGTGTCGCAAGAAATCAATACATCATCAAATAGATTTGGGGAGTCTCAAAATGAATTTTCAAAATATTCTAATCAGTTTTTACATAACAACTCAAATACAATTACCGAAATTCAGAAATCATTAGAAACTGCAAAAGGAGTTTCTGCCGACTATGCACAGAAATTTGAGATTATTGAAAAAGGATTGCAGGACATTTTTAATAAAATTACAACAGGATTGAAAGATTATCAGGTTACTGTTAGTGAAAGCCTTGAGACTTATTTAGGAAAATATACCGACCATTTAACCAAGACTGCAGAGGCACTTGCAGGAGCTTCATCAAAACAAGAAGACATTTTGGAGGAACTAACGGAACAACTTAGCAAATTAAACGGAATAAGGAACTAATATGCCAACAACGCAAGACATATTACAATTTCATTTTTCACCTACTACATTTCAGCAGTCGGCACAAAAGATTATTCCGATTAATCTTACATCTTTGAACGACCACCGAATTGATAAACTTCAAAAAATAATAGAAGAAGTAGGAGCAGCCTCATTTTCATTTTCAGGTGACAATCTTATTCCACAAGTTTTCAGAAAATTTAAAAATTCCATCAATACGAATTTTGATCGTAGAGAATTAAGAACGCTTTCTTATTCGTTAAACTATTCAGAACAGAATTTATCAATCATTTTTCACAATGAGAATGAGCTAAAATATGCTTTGACGTTATTAGATGCAAATTGGCGAGATTCATTTTTAGTGGGTTTGATTGATTGTTTTTTAAGGAATTGGGAAACTAAATACACGAAATCATTAGAGCAAATAGAACAATTTATTTTAAATAAGTTAGAGAATTATTCAGGCAATAGAGGTACATTAATATCTTTAAAAAAGAATAAGCGATATTTCAATACAAAAAATGGAGATTTGGTTTTAGGTGATACTATCGCGAAACTCAATAAACCCATTCAAGAAGCTACAAAAGTTTTGAGCGTTCCCGAATCGTGGTGGACTTACAATTATTTTTCTAAAGTCATAGTAACTTACTATGAAAGAATCAAGAGCAATATATCAGCAGAAATTGATAACCTAAATGAAGTAATAATAAAGCATAACAATTACATTACCAATAAAAGGTTGATTAGTAAAATCATTATACAAGCGAACAAACCCGATTTTATTACATTACAATACCAAATAAAAAAAATTGCTTTTGCGCAAATAGGTGACCCAAATAATATCTCGAATTGGAATACTTTTGATAATGCAACAGAAATTGAACGCAAAGAAATCATACAAGCAAGAAATATTCTGAATGAGTGGATAACCCAGCAATTCATTAATGTGTTTTTCAAAGTTTGCATTAACGATGATCGAAGAAAAAAGTTCTGGTTGCGTTTTGCTTCAAAAATATCATCATTTAAGGTCTATGGTCCACTTCACACACAAAATATCCTAAAACGGGATGAAAGAATAGCGGAATTAGTAGAGTCAAGATTTGAAACTGTAACGAGCAAGAGAGACGTTTCAGCATTTATATTATACATCGGAGATTATATGCTCATTGAGTTCAGCAACGAAGGCTATGCCTTTTACGCTTATAAAATCACCAGTCCATATAGACCAAGTTTAGACTTTAAATTAAATAGCGTGGATGATTTGCGTAATGCTTCAATGCCTATGGCTATTCACAGTGATAATTACTACGATTATTTTAACGATGAAGGAAGATTAACACATCGAGATGGCAATCAGATTTGGGAAACAAAGTTTAATAGTTGGATGAACAAAAAGGTGTTAGGGGGAACTGTAATGAAAACAAATAGTCCAATGGAGGTTTCCGCAAAGGAGAGTATTGTAGAAAACTCAAATGAGCAATGGGAGACTTCTTCTAATTATTGGAGCACTATAGAACTACCTGGCTACACGTATTCTAAGAAAAAAGATGCGTGGTACAAAAACAAATTATGATTTTAACACACACACAAGAGAGGAATAAATTTTCATTTTATTTCCTGAATAAATCGGGAAATAAAATTACTGTTTCAGATTGGGAAAAACTACAATCAGAATTTTTATCACAGCTTGCAATTCTAACAGAGTTGCATGATAACGGTTTAGCAGATTACACGGACAATGCCTGTGAAGTTGAATGTATTGATATTCTAAAGTTAAGCGAGATTGACAAACAAATATTGGACCTACCTAATAACTATCCGTATGAAATTTTTGTAGAATCAGATGGTGTTTTAACTCAAAATACATTCAAGTTTAAATATGGATTTTATGATTTTGCACCAAACGGCACAAGATTAAGTACAACACGAAACGGCGCAAGATTGAAATTGGAAGAAAACGAATATTTACTCTCAGAAAATCAGTATTTGCTTTGCCAAGCTATTGACGAGTTCAACAATCTGTCTGATGGTGAAAAAGGAAATGTAACCAATATTAAAAAATTATCCGAATTAAAAACGCTTTCAAAAGAAAGTGGATTGACCTTAGAGTATTTCCTAGGTAACCAAGAATTATTCATTCCCGAAAAAATAAAATTAGATATTGATTTCAACAACGGAATTTTTGAAATTATCCCAACCGTAGAAATTGACAACACGATTGGTTTTACCAACGCGTTTGACAAATTACCAATGATTCGTGACGTTTATCCAGTATCGGGAAATAATGGAGAAACAACAAGAGTAGTAATTTCTGAAAACCAGAAAGCTGAACTTCAAAAAATCAAAATAAATAGAAAAGTTTCAGACAAAGAGACAATTCAAAAAATCATAGAACATCCTGAATTATTTTTCAATAACGATGAAGTTGATTTTACTGTCTTTTATAGTGACAGAGTAAAAGAAATTGGCGTTTATAGTCCAAAATTTTATCCTTTTGCAAGTCCTTACAAGTCGCAATGGATTCCCGGAATTGTAATAAAAGATAAGGTTCACGGAGAAAAGAAAATTTTTTTCAACTCTCCTGAAAAACTTAATGAATTCATTGAACAAAAGGAAAAGGCTGTTAAAGTAAGGAAGCAAAGCGTTGAATGGGAAAATGTAGAAATTCCAATTGAAGAAGCGGAAAAATTTATAAAAACGGCAAAAAGACAGTTTGAAAACCCCAATAGACCAATAAAACAGGAAAAGAAAACTGATCTTGAAGTCCTTATTATCAAAGAAAATGCTGAATCAACAGAATTTATCCAAAACGGAGAGCTTATTAATAAATTTAATCTTACATACTCAGCTATTAATAATCTTTCAAGTGGTTTGGAATTAAAAAAGCATCAAATGACAGGTGTTGCGTGGCTTCAAACATTAATAAAAGAAAAGCAACCTGGAGGTTTGCTCGCTGATGACATGGGCTTGGGCAAAACCTTACAACTACTCTATTTCATAGAATGGCATAGCCAACATTCCGATGATAACAAGCCTTATTTGATTGTTGCTCCTGTCAGCTTACTTGAAAATTGGGAAAATGAATATCAGAAATTTTTCAATCCACAGAACTTACCATTGTACAAATTGTATGGAAGTGTTTCTTTAACAAAAGAAAATAGTCCTATTCAAAATCAAAAAGACGCAAAACGACTACAGTTCAAGCAAATCATCCTAACCAATTATGAAACACTAAGGTCATACCAAATTAGTTTGGGTTTAGTTGATTTCGCAGTTATCGCATTAGATGAAGCGCAAAAAATAAAAACACCCGGAACACTTATTACAAATGCAAGTAAAGCCTTGAAAGGAGATTTTAAAATTGCAATGACAGGAACACCTGTGGAAAATACATTGGTAGATATTTGGTGCTTAATGGATTTTGCAGTTCCCGGACTTTTAGGCAATGCCAAAGAGTTTGCAAAGGAATACCAAAAGCCTTTGAGCGATGAAAATACTGATATTAAAGCACTCACTGAAAAACTTCGTAGCAAGATTGGTGACTTTATTTTAAGAAGATACAAAAAAGATGTTGTTGACTTACCTAACAAACACGACAATGCTAATTCAAGAATCAAAAGAGTAATGCCGCCAAACCAATTAGAGCGATACAAACAAGAAATTGAAACAGCAAATGATTCTGAATTGGAAGGAACAGATAAAAGAAATCAAAAACTAAAATCACTTTGGGCAATTAGAGATATATCCGACCATCCTTATTTGTTGGAAAGCCAAATTTTAAAATTTACAAGCGATGAACTTGTTAAAAGCTCGTCCAAACTAGAAACAACTGTAGGGATTTTAGCAGACATACAATCTAAGAATGAGAAGGTAATTGTATTTGCAGACAGGCGAGAAACCCAAAAAATGTTGCAGAAAATAGTTTATGATATTTTTGGAATATTTGCAAGTATTATCAACGGAGATACGCCAACGACCAAGAGATTGGAGGGAAAATCAAAATTAAGCCGACAACAAACAATTGATCGTTTTCAGGACGAAGAAGGGTTCAATGTAATTATTATGTCTCCAATAGCCGCGGGCGTTGGTTTAAATGTTACAAAGGCAAATCACATCATACATTATACAAGACATTGGAATCCGGCAAAAGAAGAACAGGCGACCGACAGAGCATACAGAATCGGGCAACAAAAGGATGTATTTGTGTATTATCCAATGGCTATTTTTTCTGATGACATGAAAGATGAAGAAGGAAACCGGTTAAAATCCTTTGATGAAATTCTTGATATACTTTTGAATAACAAAAAAACATTAGCGAGTAATACTTTGTTCCCAACAGAACAAGCAGAAATAACACCCGATGAACTTTTTGGAAACATTTTTGGTGCAAAAACAGAAGGTAAAAATAAATCACTCACACTAACAGACATTGACCGACTTTACCCAAACCTTTTCGAAGCTAGTATCGCGTCGCTGTATAAAAAACAAGGTTTTGACGTTTATCTTACACCTTATTCTAACGATAAGGGAGTGGATGTTGTAGTTTTAAAAAATGGAGAGAATTATCTTATCCAAGCTAAACAAACAAAGTCATTAGTCGGAAACGATGCGATACAAGAAATTTGCACCGCAAAACGATACTACGAGGACAAATTTAAGGAGCAATTTAAATTACTAACAATAACTAACAATGATTACAGTTCATCAGCTTCAATTTTAGCAAAATCTAATGGTATTAAGCTATTAAACCGAAGACATCTTGAGTGCTTAGTAAATCAAAACAGTATAACTATACAAGATATTAATAAGATTGAATCACAGCGGATGATAAAAGTATAATTTCTCACCCTCCCCATTTTAATATGCACTGTCGATACTCTCGTTAAGAGATAAGCTGATTAATAGCATAGTTTTGCCTCGAAATCGAAATAGAATTCTTTAATTGAATTAGATTAGACTATTTTCGATATTTCTAATTTGAGCCAACCACTCCCTATCTATATTGATTATGGAGAATGGAACTTCTGGATTGTTTTTTTGATTGAATACAAATATTCTTGAGAAAAACTTTTGTTTAATGTCAAGAGCGGAATTTTTATCAAGATTAAATGTTTTCCAATGATTGAAAATTCGTTTCGGAACATAGAAATCAAAATCTGTTTGTTGATTTCTATTGTGATCATTAAATACTGTAAGTGTCCATACATTTTTTCTATTACTTATCCAATGGATCTCAGCTTTCAAAGCAACAACCCCGTCCCGTTGATTGAGTATATTATCTTCTGATCGTGACCGACCAAATAAAAATACCATATCGCCCGTTTCTAGAAGCCCTACGTAGGAATAGTTGATAGTAGTGTTTGCAAAAGTTATTATATTACCAAAAATATTACCCGATCTTAGAAAATTATTAACTCTGTTATATTGTACGGAATGCATATCACCCTCTCGATCTTTAAGAAAATCATAAAGGTTTTGAATATCCGATCGATCAAAGCTGTTAACTAATGTTTGATCGATACTGTTAAAATCGCTAATTATCCTCTGACTAAGAAACCAACTTAACGATAGTAGGGGAATTTTATTATTGGTTGCATATTCAACACATGGTTTGGTAAAATCATTAACGGATGCTACACCTACCTGATATAAAAAGCGAGTTCTGGCATCTACAGCATAAGCAGCTCGCCTGTTATTTTGACGCTCTAGAAGTGAGTCTCTTGTGACTACTTCAAATTCATTTATATCATTTCGCAGTCCCGCAGCATTTCGAACTATTGAAAGGCTCGTAACGGTACCGTATGCTTTGCACTCAAATAATAATTGCGACGGATAGGCAAAGGGCATCTGTATTGGTGGGTTCATAATGATGTCTGCATCATGAGCCGCACCTCTGCCATTGATAAAAAATAAGCCACCGCGTTCAAATGAGAAAAGGTTATCAGCTTTTATATTTGTGAAGCCACAACTCTTTAATAGCTGACGAACGATATATTCGAGAAGTGCTCCTTTTAAATTTCCTGCTTTCATATTGAATAAGGGTATATATTATGCCACGATTGCTAAATCATCATCAGATTCTCTATACATCATTTTATAGTGTTCTTCATGTCCCATTTTGACAAAAATTTGTTTAAATACCTCAAGATATTTATCGAGTATGGCTTCTTGTTGTTCTATATACAAATCATCAGGTAATCCGTGAGAACCATCATTTATCCAACAAACTAAAGAGCGACATATTTCTTGTTCCTGATGATTGTCAAAACTTTTAATGAGGTCGTCATCGGCATATTTTCCTAAGATTTTGAAGTAATTTTCTATAATTCTTCTCATTGTATTTTGAATTGTGATGCCTGAGTTTTGTTGGGTATTCTTCAATTCCTTCCACAGTAGCTCATAAGAACTTTGGATAGGACTATCCATTCCGTAAGATTGAAGGCTGGAAATATTATTGTTTTTTCGGATAATCCAAAAATTTGTATCTCCATTTTTGGATGTTCTTCCATCTATAAATGATACTTCTTTATGAAAATACACGTTGTGAGTAAGTAAAATCATTTGTTTTATGGTTCCGACACTGTTTTTAATTGATTTTATAATTTCTTTTATCAATGAACTAACAACAAAAAGTACATTACTATCAAGGCTAGAGATAGGATCGTCTACAATTAGAATTCGTTCTTCTGTAATATTGTCTTCTTGAGTGCTTCCTTTTGCTAACTGTAAATAGTAAAGGAATGTGATAAAAGTTGCTTCACCCTCGCTAAGTGTAGATTCAGCTGTAGTGCCATCTTGCCTTAGAATTTGATATTGATTAGGTTCGGTTGGAGATGGCACTATTTCGAAATTTAGAAAACCGTAAGATTTTAATATTCGATTAATTTCATCAACAGAAGGTTGTACACTGGTAACATTTTTATTAGCCTCTTTTATTTTTTTATTTAATTCGGAATATTTTCCCCTAAGTTCTTTATGCTGCTTTTGTAGTGCTTCAATTCCCTTCGATAATCCCTGTTGCTTTTTTAAAAATGCATCAATCGTTCCATGATGTCCTTCAACGAGATATTTCCAAATTGAATTAACTAAGTTGTTTCTTTGGTTTGTGTAGTCGTTAACAATAGCATTATGTGTTTTTATCTCAATGTTAGCATCATCAATAACTTTTTGAATGGTATCTAATTGCTCTTTTGTTGATGTTAATTCTATGCTCCTGCTGGGTTCTTTGGCTTTATTACTTAATAGCTCTTTGTTAATCGCAAATTGATTTATTAGTGTTTTTAATGAGGCAGAGAACGACTCAATGTTAAGCTTGGAGTCAGGATTTTCTTTTTCTTGGGTTTCTATTTGTTCTAAAAGATTTTGAAGATTTTGCGAATTGCTATTGTACTCTATTGATACATCCTTAACTCTTTCGATGTCTTGTGTAAATGTTTCATCAAAATAGTTTTCAAGTTGTTTTTTAAAATTTTCGTTAATCGTTTTTTGCTGGCAAAAAGGGCATATTTCATCTTCTGTTATGTAATCTCTACCTTCATTAACCCAGTCATTAAGATTTAATTTTTGTATCAATCCTGCGATTGCGACATCTGATTTACCAACAATTTTTCTTTTCCATATTTTATCATTTTCTATTTCTAGGAGATTATTAAATACAATCGAAGTTATAGGGGATATAGTTGTTGGGGTCGAATTAAATATTGTTTGCGCTTTTTCTTTTAGTTGCTCAAATGTTAGTAACGATTCTTTATTGTTCTCATATTCATATAATATTTTATCTTTAAAAGTATCTTTCCTTAGGAAGCCCCTGAATGCCTCTTTGAAATCAATCTCATTTTCTTTGTAAACATCTAACCATACCACTTCTTTGAATTCATTCTCTTCTTGTAGCTTTGTTAGCTCTTGTTTATCTAGGCTAGCTTTCTTTTCAATTCCTTTTGTCTTGAGTTCTGCCAAATCTTTTTGCATTGTCTCAATTTTTTCGATTTCTTCTTTCGTAGCTTCCCCAAGAGTGAAAACTCCGTCTATTTTTCCTTTTCCAAAATTTCTATCACGAAAATCTTTATTATAAACAAGTACGTTTACAGGCAATCCTCCTTTCCACCCAAGATTGCATGTAGCATATATAGGATTTGAACTGTCGTGTATGAATTTAGATAGTGTTGTTTTTCCACATCCATTTGCTCCATATATGAAGTTAATCTTTTTAAGATTTTCCATTTTTATTCCCGCGGAATCATACGTTGCAATATTCTTAATAGTTATTGAGTCGAGCATAGTTTAGATTTTTAAAGTTTTGTTTTTTGTAAGGTTTATTAATTCAGTTTAGGAAAATACTTTCTCAAATATTATTTCTAGTTCACATACTTCTTCTTCATCAATTTTGATTGTTGGCAAATGCAATCTACAATCTTCATGGCCTTTGAGTATAGCGGAAGCATTGAGTGCCTTGGTTGGTTTATCATCACCTTTAACTCCTTCGGGATAGTAACTTTCTATAGCTCCATGAGAAAGGATAAAGATATCAATGGATCTTAATGCTGCTAACAAAGAATATTTTTCTGGAATTTCTATAGCCTTATCTGTAAATACCCTTCGTCTGAGATTATTTTCCTCTTCTATGAAGAGAAAATCAATTTCCAACGTTTCTTCTTCAGTTAAAGCTTCACCAGCTTTTATTTTTAGCCCTAGTTCTTTTAGTTTATTATATCGGTCTTTCCATGAATATCTTCTTACTAATTCTTTTATTTTATTTGCAGGCAAAGCTGCCTGTGCTCCTTGTTCGTCCGCTATTTTATCAAGTAAACTCAACAGCTGTTCTCTCTGTTCTTTTATTTCTTCTGGGACCGTAAATTTTTCAAAGCCATCAATCAAAGCATCCGAATCAACAATACAGAAGCATTTTATTTGGAAAAAACCATAGAAGTCTGTAAACCTTTTGACATTCGATTTTCCATTTATTGATATGATTGGAATGTTATGGGCATCAAAATCCCATTCTGGATTTAACAGTTTTGCTGTTTCTTTTAAATAAATTATATCTGAATCGCCTTCAACAAGGAGTACTTTACTAGAAAAAAAAGCAGCAGTGTTGTTTTCATAACATATAATCTGAAAAGCATCTTTTGCTGCTATCTCTTTCAAAAGATTAATTGTTAAGAACCTTCCATAAGGTTTTCCTTCTGCTGGATATTCTTTTATTACCTTAACAAACGTACCCGTAGAATTTGGAGAGAAGAACATAGGGGAATGGGTAGTAACGAAAACCTGATTGTTTACTTCGGTTAGTTTCTCTAATGCCGCAAATAATATTTTTTGTGCACTTGGATGGAGATATAATTCAGGCTCTTCAAATAGAAAAAGATAAGGTTGCTCACCTATTTCGATTTCAGCTTCTGCACCTTCTTGATTTTCTTCTACATCAACGTTTTTCGTAGCTAACGTCTCCTTTCGCTGTTCTTTATATTGTTCAACAAATGTTCTCAGCAATGCGAAAGTTACAGCTCGTTTAATACCATCTCCCTTTGTTTCAATAATATCTCTCACTCCATCATCAATTAGTAATCTAGCATTTGTAAATACTTGTTTTAACTCTGGTTTGGGTATTTCTATTTCTATTTTTGATTTTGGGAAATTTTCTGAGAGGAATGAACCAATCTGTTTTTCTATATCTTGTAATTTTTCAATTCTATTGTCCGTAATCTGTTCGGCTTCTCTAACTACGTTAAGTAACTTGTGCAAATCATCAAATGAATCAGTTATTTTTTCGAAATGTTCAGAACTTTCTAAAAATCTCATTAATATACTTAAGAGCTTTCCGAAAGTTGCTGATTCCTTTGATTTTATATCGTCTTTTAGGTCCTTGACCGCAGCTATGTATATTGGCTCGGGTAAAAGAATTTTAACGCTATTTTCAATCCCAGTAGGCAAAGGAGCAAGTTTCATTTCCTTTTGCTCAGCAGGTAATTCAGCTATTACCTCATCTAGCTTTGCAAAAATATCTTTTTGTGTCGTTAAGCCTTCAAATTTCTCGATGTGTTGAGGAAGTATTTCAATAACGGATTGTGAGATTTCCTTTCCTTTTTTACCTTTCATTATTGCGCCAATTACATCTTTACTGTATTTTCCTTCTTTAGGAGCTAGGCGACTACACAGAAGATCAGATTTTCCTTCTGTATTATAAAAACGAGTTAATGTTAATTTATCTTCAATGATTATTTCCTTAATTCTATGCCTGTGATCAGGAGATAGTCGATTTATGTCTCCGTCATGTATCTCTGAAAAAGTTAGTTCAATTTCAATAGGTTCTTCTTCATCATAAAAATCAGATTTACTTAAACTACTGCCTGAAAAAAACAAGCTTGTTGCTAATAAAATTGTTGACTTTCCTGCATTATTTTCCCCAATAACACACGTAAAAATTGATGTTTCCAATTCATCAGACTTTATACCTCTATAGTTTTTTATTTTTATATTCGAAATATGCATATACTGGTTTTATATAAATAAGTTATAAGCTAATCACCTCCACCATACTCTTCCCACTCTGCTGCTTGCTCACTTTGATCTGTACAGGGATCCTTTCCGTCATTTCTTGCACGTGAGAGATGACACCCACTTTACGTCCCTGATTGTGCAGCCGTTCAAGAGCATCCATAGCGATATTCAATGTATTGGGGTCTAATGAACCAAATCCTTCGTCAATAAATAAAGATTCCACTTTCATACGGCTAGATGACAAAGAAGCAAGGCCTAAAGCCAACGCAAGTGAAACCAAAAACGATTCGCCGCCGGAAAGCGAATAGACCGTGCGCACTTCGTCGCCCATGTCCTGATCTACCACCTGTAGAGCCAGTGAAAGAGGTATCCGCTCGATTTTGTACCGGTTGGTCAGTGCTTGCAAATGAATGTTAGCATAGCCCAGCAAGACATCAAGCGTGTATTCTTGGGCAATCTGACGGAATTTTTTACCGTCGGCCGAACCGATGATTTCATTTAGTTTGCTCCAGTTATCCTTGATAGCTTCCTGCGCCGCAATACGTTCCAGCAAGTCACCAATATTCTGTTTATGCACAGCATCTTGTTGTAGGCGGAAGCTGTTTTCCCCTTTTTTATGTTTATTAGTTTCTAGAGCCAATTTTGCTACGGCATTGAGATCTATGAGTTCCTCAATCGGTCGGTCGGATATACTTTTTTCTTTGTGGGTGTCTAAAGCATGTTTTCGTTCTGAAAGAACACTGGTAGCTTTGGTTACTTCCTCGTCTATCGTTTGCAATTCCTCACGTTCTGTAGACATCCAATCGTTGCTCAATGACAATAAATCATGGAGTTCCTCCAAGGTTAACGATTGACTGTTCTTTGAGTTGAAATCGTCAAGCCAACCCTGCATTTTTTCCAATGATTTTTGAGCATCGGCTTGTAAAGCTGTTATTGAAGCGGCCAATTCATCGCATTGGGTTTGGGCTTTGGTGCTGTTGATATTGAGTTTTTCCCTGGTTATTTTAAGCTGCTCGAGTTGCTGCTGAGCATCCTTTATTGCTTGCTTTAGCTTGGTCTCCGTTTCGCTTGCAGATTGACCTACAAATATCGAATTGCGCTCCTGATATAAAGCTAGATACAGTTTATTTTCCGCAACATGATTTTCCGTTTTTTTGCTGACATCTGAAGCGAGACTTTTAGCTTGGTGTTCCAGTTGGCTTATCGTGGCTTCGAGTGCTGTATGTTGACGGGTATATTGATCCATCCTTTCGCTTTTTTCTTTCCAATCGCGGACAAAGGTTTCAATACGCTCAACGAATGCTAGAGGTGAAGCTTTCCAATTTTTCATCCATTCTGGAGCGGTGAAATAGGGAGAGAGCAGCCGTTCAACACTGTCTAAATCACGTGATGCCTTATCACGATCTCTCGTATGGCTGCTTTGCTGTTCTTTGTAAACAGCCAGTTGGTTTTGGATGTCTTTGAGTTGATTGGCAAGGCTATCGGTCTTTTCTTTCAGTTGGTCTATTTGTGTTTTGCCAACTTCTATTTGTTGCTTTTTCTCCGTGTAAGCTTGTATTTGCGCTTGCAGATCACCCTGTTTGATTTTAAGATCCTGTAATTTTGTTTCAATCCAGGCTGCTTTTTCAGCACTGGCTATGGCCTTACTTTCGTCGGCAATATCAAATTGTTCCCAAATTTGCTTTTTAGAGACTAATGCTTCTTGCCTTGCTGTAATTTCTTCACCTTGGCGCTCAATGTTTTGCTGTAGCATCTTACTTTCCTGTTCCAGGGCTATATAGAGGTTATTGCTCGCCTGATAGCTCTGTTCTTGTTCCTCGAAGGATTTTTCCAGTTTCACCAATACATTTTCCAATTGCGGATTATGAAGCACATAGGGATGACTTATGCTTCCACAAACAGGGCAAGGCTCGTCATCCACTAAAGCCGCCCGCAATGTTTCTACGTTTTCGGTCGATGCCAGACGAGCTTGCTGTAAAAGCTGCTGCGCCGTATCGCGTTGTGCCTTTTCCAACGGCAGCTGCTGGGCTAAGTTTTGTAAAGATTCCTGTTTTGTTTGAAGGTCAGACTTATCATTCGCCTGTTTCTGGTTTAGTGCTTCCAATTCAGTAAGTGCACCATAAAACAGTTGCCAATGCGCCTGTGCTTTTATAGTGTATTCAACCTGTCTGTCTGTTTCGGATTTTTCTAAGCCTAAAGTTTCGATAGGTGTTAATTGCAACTCTTTGGATAGCAAATCATTGCTTTTCTTTAAAATTTCAAGGTGATCTACCTTTTGCTTCCAATCAGAGTCTATTATCGAACTCTTGGCTTCGTCTCTATCATATTTATCTTGTATTTGTGTCAACATAGCGGACGATTGCTGCGCTATTTCTAAAAACTGCTGCGCATCCTTTAGTTTCGACAAGATGAGGTCTTTATTTTCCGCAATCGGGCTGCGGTATTTGTTGTCTGCTTTCCAGTCGGTGATATCTTTTATTTGATTAGCAAGGTTTGCAAACTCCTCTTGTTTAGCCTTCTGTAAGGTTTGATGTTGATTATTGGCTTCAACAGAATTTTCAGCTTCTTCTTTAAGTTTTTCTACCTGTTGTTTTTTCTCCGCCAGCAGCGTATCAAGTCTTCTAGCTTGCTCCAGTAGGGGAAGGGCATCGGTTAGCGCTTTGTCTTTTTCTGAAAGATTGGTTTCGGCTACCTCCAGCTTATTTTCAAGCTTTTCTTTTTCCTCCTGTAGGACAACGATGTTTGCTTTGATCTGTGCGAGGGCAGCTGTTTTTTCAGCATGCTGCTGTTGAGCATTTTTCAATGCATCCGCCCAACTTTTTGTTTGCTGTGCTTGCTCAACAGTTTTCAGTTTTTGTTTGCGTGGCAGGGCAGAGCTTTGGATCTCCGTTGCAACATTTAATGCTGTGTACGCTAGATTAAAATTAGATTGCAAATTAGCGAGCTGTTCGTACCAAGAGATTTCAGTAGTAAGTTTTTCGATTTCTTTTTCTAGACTTTTGATCTCGATTTCCAATGTTTCCTGTTCATCCGACAGCGCCTTCAGTTCATCGTCGGTGAGCGTAACGATTTCGTTTTTCCGAATATTAAGCTCTCGCAACAGCACTTCTTCAGCTCTGTATTTTTCATAGATCTTTTTCGATATTTCCGAATAAATATGAGTGCCCGTCAACTTTTCAAGCAGAGAAGCTTTTTCACCCTTATCGGCTTTCATAAAAGCTGTAAAATCGCCTTGAGCGAGTAACACAGACCGGGTAAACTGATCGAAATTTAGACCTACCAACCTCGCAATTTCACTTAACGTTTCAGCTTTTTTCGCTGGAAAATCGATATTCGTAGTTATATTTTTCAACGTCACAGCATCAGATTGCATGCTACCATCCGCTTTATTTCTTGCACGCCTAACACTCCAAGTAGCACGATGATATTGTTCATCAATACCAACAAAATCAACCTCAGCAAAGCCATCCGCGGTACCATCGCGCAAGATGCTCCGCACATCACCCTGATTGAGCGTACTACCTTCGACATCTCTGATTTCTATACCAGATTCTTTCGCCTGCAGATACCGAGGTGTCTTTCCGTAAAGAGCAAGGCACAAGGCATCTAGTATCGTAGATTTTCCAGCGCCAGTAGCTCCCGTAATCGCAAATATGCCAGCGGATGATAATGGCTCTGAAGTAAAGTCAATTTCTGTTACTCCCTCTAGGGAAGCTAGGTTTTTAATTCTTATAGCTAATATCTTCATTCTACTCGGCTGTTTGATTGACTTCTTCCACTACTTGTTGAAAAAGATGTAGGATCTCTTCGGGTATGGCACTGTTATATCTCGTATGGTATATTCTTCCAAATACATCAATCGGCTTTAATTCCTGCAACTGCTCTGGAGCGATGAGTTGATGTTGCACCGTTTTGGAGTCAGGATACTTCACATCAATTTTCGCAAGTCTCACTTTCTTCTGCCGCAATGCCACCTCCACCTTATGGCGCAATGCCGGCTCAGGACCTTCTAAAAATACACGAACTTCAAGATAAGGTATTGTAGCTTTGTTAGCTTCATCAGAAGGAGGTAGTTGTTCAAGCAAAGCGATGACATCATGTAAAGGTTGATGTTTTAGCGGAACTCTCAGCAGAGGTACAAACAATGGTATCTCGATCGATCGTAGGTTACGCATCTCGTCGTCGAGATCAAATGCGATGACTTGGTGCTTGTAGTTAATTTCTGAGAAGGACATAGGCAGGGGACTGCCAGCATAACGCACATGATCTTTGCCGCCTATTTTTTGCGCCTTATGAATATGTCCAAGAGCAACATATTTTATATCATCATGAAATGTCGTAGCCGGAATACATTCTACACCACCCATAATTGGTCTTTCTGTTGTATCTAGCTCAGTTATTTCAGCATGGTGCGTATGTAGATGCCCCATCGATATAATGATTTGATCGTCCTTAATTTTTTCTTGCGCATAGTCAAATAACTCTTTATAAAGTGCGGTTACACCCTCTGTATAGGGGTTAGAGCAGTCAGGTATAGTTGGGTAATCTCCCATACGCAGGAATGGTACAGCAAGGCAGTATATCTTGATTCTTCCAGCCTGATCATATATCGGTACAATCAACTTTTCATAATCTATTTTTCCTTCCGCATCTTTCTCAACCAATCCAACAATATGAATTTTTGAAGACAGCAGTAAAGGCTTTGGCGCCTCCAGGCGTGATGCAGAGTCATGATTTCCGGCAGTGATGATAATTTGTAGATCTGGATTTCTAGAAGTAGCTTGATTCAAGAAGGAATAAAACATTCTGATCGACTGAGCCGACGGATTTGATATATCAAACACGTCTCCGCTAATAAGCAGTACGTCAATTTCTTCATGATGCAATATTTCGACCAGCCAATCTAAGAATTGCTGATGTTCATAGGTACGATCATATTCGTGAAATAATTGGCCAATATGCCAGTCTGCTGTATGAAGAATTTTCATTTTTAATAAATGGCTAGTTCATAAATCGTCCTTTTGAACTCGTTTTTATCACGACGGAAAAAAGGTGTGACGGTCTAATAATATGTGAGTACAATATAATAATTGTAATTTAAAACATAAATTTTTTAAGCATAATTTTTACAGCGTTTAATAAAAGAATTACACTACCGTCCAAAATAAAAATTAGGTTACGAAAAAAGGTGATTCTTCTTATCAAGAAGCGTATTATTTTAGCTTCCTCCATTAGCTATCCCCCCTTATTTTAAAAGAGGCCAAACTGCCCGTTTTTATCAGGCGCTTTTTTCTTGATAAATGGGTCGTTCGCCCATTGCCAAAAATCAATCTTCACAAATATGTTCATGCGTATAAAGCTTACAAGATTGGATAGATTCCACTTGTAGCTAACCTTTTTCTGTATATATTTCAGTAAAAGTATTCCGATAAGGGCAGTCCATATCTGTATTTGAACAGCATTTTGCGATGTTCCCACAAAACTGGTGACCTTAAGACGCTGTTTGAGGTGTTTGAAAAAGATCTCGATCTGCCAGCGTTGTTTATAGATCATCGCTACCATCGCTGGCTTCCACTGCATGTTGTTGGTCAGAAATTCATATTCATCGCCCGTTGTGCTGTCCAAAACGTGCACAAGCCTGAGTTTCTTCCCCCCATATCGTTTTGCGCTCTCCCCGGAGAGTGTAATGACCTGATCCTTAAGGATACCGCTTTCAAGCATCGAATCACTCTGATAGTTCTTTACCATGCTGTATTTCATGTTTACTTTGCTCCGTGTGACAAAGAAACTCCCGGTGCTGTCCAACATATTCATCCATTTGAAATCAACATAACCCCGGTCCATAACCACAACGCTGCCCTTGGGGAAAGAAAAGCTGTTCGCTTTTTTACTCTCATGTACCTTACCATCGGTAATCTCCATGAAAACCGGTAGGCAGCCATCATAGTCAAGTACGGTATGCAGTTTCGCCGCACGCTTATTGCTCCGGAATTTAGCCCAGTCAAA
>NZ_DCRG01000003.1:337901-343729 GCF_002325125.1 Sphingobacterium sp. UBA1498 | reverse complement strand
GTTTTACGGCCTTTAGTAATATAATAAAGACCCAATACCATGTCTTGAGATGGTACTGTGATTGGAGAACCATTCGCAGGGTTTAAGATATTGTGCGCGCCTAACATCAAGATTTGAGCTTCCAATACTGCGGCATTACCTAGCGGTAAGTGAACCGCCATTTGGTCACCATCAAAATCGGCGTTGAACGCTGTACACACTAAAGGGTGTAATTGAATTGCTTTACCCTCTACTAATGTAGGCTGGAAAGCCTGAATACCCAAACGGTGAAGCGTAGGTGCACGGTTTAGCAATACAGGGTGACCTTTCAATACATTTTCAAGGATATCCCATACCACTGGATCTTTACGATCAACAATTTTTTTAGCTGATTTTACTGTTTTAACAATACCGCGCTCGATCATCTTACGGATGATAAACGGTTTGTAAAGTTCAGCAGCCATATCTTTAGGAAGACCACACTCGTGTAATTTCAAGTGAGGACCTACCACAATTACCGAACGAGCCGAATAATCCACACGTTTACCTAGCAAGTTTTGACGGAAACGACCTTGTTTACCTTTCAAAATGTCAGATAAAGACTTCAGTGCACGGTTACCTTCTGTTTTAACTGCGTTCACTTTACGTGAGTTGTCAAATAGAGAGTCTACCGCTTCTTGAAGCATACGTTTTTCGTTACGAAGGATTACTTCAGGAGCTTTGATTTCGATCAAACGTTTTAAACGGTTATTACGGATAATCACACGACGGTATAAGTCATTCAAATCCGAAGTCGCAAAACGACCACCATCCAAAGGCACTAAAGGACGCAATTCAGGTGGAATGATTGGAACAATTTTCACAATCATCCATTCTGGGCGATTTTCGATATTCTCACGTGAACTACGGAAAGCTTCAACCACATGAAGGCGTTTTAACGCTTCATTTTTACGTTGTTGAGAAGTCTCATTAGCAGCCTGGTGGCGTAAATCGTATGACAATTGATCCAAATCAATACGTTTCAACAAATCTTCCAATGCCTCAGCACCCATCTTAGCGACAAATTTTTGAGGATCGTTATCGTCTAAATATTGATTTTCTTTTGGTAAGGTATCCAAAATATCTAAATATTCTTCTTCAGTCAAGAAGTCCATAAAGTTGATACCATCTTCTTCCTTAATACCAGCTTGGATAACCACATAACGTTCATAGTAAATGATCATATCCAATTTCTTGGTCGGAAGTCCCAATAAATAACCAATTTTATTAGGAAGAGAACGGAAGTACCAGATGTGTGCAACAGGAACCACCAAGTTGATGTGTCCCATACGCTCACGACGTACTTTCTTCTCTGTTACTTCGACACCACAACGGTCACATACAATACCTTTATAACGGATACGTTTGTATTTACCACAGTGACATTCATAGTCCTTTACGGGACCAAAAATACGCTCACAGAATAAACCGTCACGTTCCGGTTTGTAGGTACGATAGTTAATCGTTTCTGGTTTTGTAACTTCACCACTTGAGCGTTCCAGAATAGTTTCTGGAGAAGCCAAGCTGATCGTAATCGACGTGAAGTTGCTTTTAATTTTATTATCTTTTTTGTAAGACATACTTATTCAAAAGTTAAAGCTTTATAAAGAAGCTTTGAAGGACCGAGCCCTTCAAAGCCCTAATTGCTTAATTAATCCAATGTGATATCTAGACCCAATCCACGCAACTCGTGTACCAATACGTTGAACGATTCTGGTACCGATGGTGTCGGAAGATTGTTACCTTTTACGATTGCTTCGTAAGTTTTGGCACGACCGACCACGTCATCCGATTTCACAGTCAAGATTTCTTGAAGGATGTTAGACGCACCGAATGCTTCCAATGCCCAAACCTCCATCTCACCGAAACGTTGACCACCGAATTGTGCTTTACCACCGAGAGGTTGTTGTGTGATCAATGAGTACGGACCGATTGAACGTGCGTGCATTTTATCATCCACCATGTGACCTAATTTCAGCATGTAGATTACACCCACTGTNNGGCATATCCTCATCACGTACGATACGTGCAACGATACCTTTGTTACCGTGACGACCAGCCATCTTATCCCCTACTTTCAGCTTACGTTTTTTAGCAACGTAAACTTTAGCCATCTGCACAATTCCGGATGGAAGCTCATCACCGACAGATACTGCAAATTTATCACGTTTAAACGAACCTAGCTCTTCATTAATTTTAATGTTATAATTATGAAGGGCCATTTTGATCAACTCGTTTTTATCTTCGTCAGTTGTCCATCCCATCGGGTTGATGTTGTTGTAATCTAATTCAGCCAAGATTTTTTGTGTAAACTTAGCACCTTTAGCAACCAACAACTCTTTATATACGTTGTAGACACCTTGGCTTGTTTTACCATTCACTATTGTAAATAATTTTTCCACCAAACGTTCTTTCAACGATTTAACAGCTCTATCATGAGCAACTTCTAGCTTCTCTAAAGTTTTACGTTCAACTTCTTTAGACATTTTCTTCGCCCGGGAGAATAACTTCGTATCGATAACAACACCTTTTAATGAAGGCGGAGTTTTCAATGAAGCGTCTTTTACATCACCAGCTTTGTCACCAAAGATTGCACGCAACAATTTCTCTTCTGGAGAAGGATCAGACTCACCTTTAGGTGTGATTTTACCGATGAGGATATCACCACCCCCAACTTCAGCACCAATACGGATAATACCATTTTCGTCCAAGTCTTTTGTTGCTTCCTCAGAAACGTTAGG
The DNA here is from genome assembly GCF_002325125.1 of Sphingobacterium sp. UBA1498. Lineage (NCBI taxonomy): Bacteria > Pseudomonadati > Bacteroidota > Sphingobacteriia > Sphingobacteriales > Sphingobacteriaceae > Sphingobacterium > Sphingobacterium sp. UBA1498. The sequence goes on along the minus strand of NZ_DCRG01000003.1, from coordinate 340,970 downwards.
AATATCAGCAGTTAACTCTTCTTCACCACGTTTTGTATCACGAACTTCAAGTTCAAATTCCTCAATGTGAAGAGAAGTAAACCAATCTTCTTTCGCTACACGTTCAGAAATTACGATCGCATCCTCAAAGTTATATCCTTGCCAAGGCATGAATGCCACTTTTAGGTTACGACCCAATGCCAATTCACCATTTTCAGTTGCATAACCTTCACACAATACCTGTCCTGGTTCAACTCGTTGACCTTTCTTAACGATAGGCTTCAAGTTCATACATGTATTTTGATTGGTTTTCTTAAACTTGATCAACTTATACGTTTTGACATCATCATCAAATGATACAAGACGATCATCGTCGTTTCTGTCATAACGGATCTTAATTTCATCAGCATCTACATACTCCACTACCCCGTGACCCTCAGCATTGACCAACGTACGTGAATCTTTCGCAACACGCCCTTCAAGACCAGTACCTACAATAGGAGCTTGTGGACGCAATACAGGCACAGCCTGACGTTGCATGTTTGATCCCATCAAAGCACGGTTGGCATCATCATGTTCCAAGAAAGGAATCAACGAAGCCGCAATAGATGTAATTTGATTAGGAGCAACGTCCATATAATCGAGCATATTAGGCTCAATAATTGGGAAGTCACCCTCATATCTGGCTTTCACTTTTGCATCTTCGAAATTACCTTTGTCATCATACAAAGCATTCGCTTGCGCAATTGTTTTACCATCTTCGTCCTCAGCAGATAAATATACGACAGGCTCGTCAACGACAACTACCCCGTCTTTTACCTTACGGTAAGGAGTTTCGATAAATCCTAAGTGGTTGATTTTTGCGTGTACAGCCAAAGAGGAAATCAAACCGATGTTTGGTCCCTCTGGTGTTTCAATTGTACAAAGACGACCATAGTGCGTATAGTGAACGTCACGAACTTCGAAACCTGCACGTTCACGAGAAAGACCACCTGGACCTAAAGCTGACAAACGACGCTTGTGCGTAATCTCAGCAAGAGGGTTAGTTTGGTCCATAAACTGAGACAATTGGTTTGTACCGAAGAACGAATTGATTACCGACGAAAGTGTACGTGCATTAATCAAATCAGTCGGTGTAAATACCTCATTATCTCGGATATTCATACGCTCTCTGATTGTACGAGCCATACGAGATAGACCAACACCAAACTGAGCATATAATTGTTCGCCTACAGTACGTACACGACGGTTCGACAAGTGGTCAATATCATCAACCTCAGCTTTAGAGTTGATCAAATTGATCAAATACTTCACAATTGCAATGATATCCTCACGGGTTAATACTTTCGTATCATCCGGAGTATCCAACTTCAACTTACGGTTGATACGGTAACGACCTACATCGCCCAAATCATAACGTTTGTCAGAGAAAAATAAACGGTCGATGATACCACGCGCAGTTTCCTCATCTGGTGGTTCAGCGTTACGTAATTGGCGATAGATATGTTCTACAGCTTCTTTCTCCGAGTTGGACGTATCTTTTTGTAAAGTGTTATATATAATAGAATAGTCAGCATTGTTCGACTCATCGTCTTTCGCTAAGATAATAGACTTAACGCCAGCTTCGATAATAAAATCAATGTGATCATCTTCTAGAACAGTTTCACGCTCAAGGATAATTTCATTACGATCGATGGATACTACTTCACCAGTATCTTCATCCACGAAATCTTCTACCCATTTTTTCAATACCCTAGCCGCAAGACGGCGACCAACATATTTTTTAAGACCAGATTTACTAACTTTTACTTCATCCGCTAAATCGAACAATTCCAAGATATCTTTATCCGAATCGTATCCGATAGCACGCAATAAGGTAGTAACTGGGAATTTCTTTTTACGGTCGATATAAGCATACATGACATTGTTTACGTCAGTCGCAAATTCGATCCAAGATCCTTTGAAAGGAATTACCCTTGCAGAATAAAGTTTAGTACCATTTGTGTGTCTACTTTGACCAAAGAAAACGCCTGGTGAACGGTGTAATTGCGATACGATAACACGCTCTGCACCATTTACCACGAAAGTACCTTTAGGAGTCATATAAGGGATAGTCCCTAGATATACATCCTGAACAATAGTTTCGAAATCTTCGTGTTCTTCATCATTACAAGATAACTTTAACTTAGCCTTTAAAGGAACGCTATAAGTCAAGCCGCGCTCGATACACTCTTGGATATCATAACGTGGTGGATCAATGAAATAATCCAAAAACTCTAGCACAAAAATGTTTCTTGAATCAGAAATAGGGAAGTTTTCCGAGAATACCTTGAACAGCCCTTCCTGATGGCGGTTGTCAGAAGTAGTTTCTAATTGAAAAAACTCCTTGAAAGATTCCAATTGCACATCTAAGAAATCTGGATACTCCAATACTTTCTTACTTGTTGCAAAGTTTATTCTTTCTTGTTGAATATTATTGTTTGCCAAGGGAATATGAATTTTAGTTTTAAAAAAACTGCGCTTACACTTATGCTGTAAACCACGTGTCCACTGTGCCCAGCATATACACAGCATAGTGGCGTATTGATATAAATAGGAATAGACTCTGACGAAAAATCGTCAGAGTCTAAACCTTTTCGGGCTAATTAGTTGAGATTATTTAATCTCAACAACAGCACCAGCTTCTTCTAATTGTTTTTTCAAAGCTTCTGCTTCGTCTTTAGATACACCAGCTTTTAATTCTTTAGGTGCTCCGTCAACTAAATCTTTAGCTTCTTTCAAGCCTAATCCAGCTAAATCTTTAACCAATTTAACTACAGCTAATTTTTGACCACCAGCTTCTTTCAAGATAACGTCAAATGAAGTTTTCTCTTCTGCAGCAGCAGCACCACCTTCAGCTGGAGCAGCAGCTACAGCAACAGCAGCAGCAGCAGGCTCGATGCCATACTCGTCTTTTAAGATATCAGCTAATTCTTTAACTTCTTTTACTGTTAAGTTAACTAACTGTTCAGCAAGTTGTTTTAAATCTGCCATTTTATTTTGAATTTTTGAATGTACTTTATAAAAATTGTTAATTAAATTGTAACGAAT
>NZ_DCRG01000003.1:0-337824 GCF_002325125.1 Sphingobacterium sp. UBA1498 | reverse complement strand
TCAGCAGTATCGGCAATATAGAAGTTACCGTAAGATTTAATCTGTTCGGCCAAAGCTTGAACAATTTCTTGTTTTTCTTCTTTTCTCATGATTAAATACCTGCTACTGATTTAGTCTCAATATGAATACCAGGACTCATAGTTGAGGAAATGTGAATACTTTTAAAGTAAGTTCCTTTAGCTGCAGATGGTTTCAAACGAGCTAGAGTTTGTAATACCTCTAGTGCGTTATCATATATCTTATCTGCATCGAACGACGCTTTACCAATAGAAGTATGGATGATACCGGTTTTGTCAACTTTGAAATCGATCTTACCACCTTTTACATCTGTTACAGCTTTACCAACTTCTGTTGTAACCGTACCAGTTTTAGGGTTAGGCATCAAGTTTCTTGGACCTAAAATACGACCCAATTTACCAACTTTAGCCATAACACTAGGCATAGTAATAATGATATCAACGTCAGTCCAACCACCTTCAATTTTGCTGATGTAATCATCTAAACCTACGTAGTCTGCACCTGCCGCTTTAGCTTCTTCTTCCTTATCAGGAGTACATAAAACTAAAACACGAACAGTTTTACCAGTACCGTGAGGTAATGTCGCAATACCACGAACCATTTGATTTGCTTTACGAGGATCTACGCCCAAACGAACGTCGATATCCACAGAAGCATCAAATTTGGTCAATGAGATTTCTTTAACTAAAGCCGAAGCTTCTTTCAAAGAGTATGCTTTACCAGCTTCAATTTTGGATAGTGCCGCTTTTTGATTTTTTGTTAATCTAGCCACTTTTCTTAAATTGATTTCTTAATTAATTGTTCCAAGGAGCATTACCTGACACGGTAATACCCATACTACGTGCTGTACCCGCTACCATTTTCATAGCAGACTCTACAGTAAATGCATTTAAATCAGGCATTTTATCTTTAGCGATGGTCTCAACTTGTTCCCAAGTGATAGCCGCAACTTTTTTACGGTTAGGCTCGCCAGATCCACTTTTTAATTTAGCAGCGTCTTTCAACTGAACCGCTACCGGTGGAGTCTTGATGATAAAATCAAATGATTTATCAGCGTAAACTGTAATGACAACAGGCAATACTTGACCTGGTTTGTCTTGCGTACGAGCGTTAAACTGCTTACAGAAATCCATGATATTCACACCTTTAGCACCCAATGCAGGTCCTACTGGAGGTGAAGGATTCGCAGCTCCGCCCTTAACTTGTAATTTTACTAACGCACTGACTTCTTTTGCCATTTTGTTTTGAATTTAATTTTGTTAAATGTCTGTTAGTAAGTTGGAAGCAAATAACGTAACATTCATCGGCCAGGACGTAACACCCCAACCGAGGTGCAAAGTTAATAAGAAGATTTGACTCCTGCAAGTATCTAACTTTTAATTTTTCAGGAATTTATAACTTTTGTTAAAATCCAAACCTAAAGTCGGCCTGGATATTAAAAAAGTATTTCATTACTATTTTTAAAATTTAACGTCAGTAATACAGTTCAGCACCCAATCCATGGCAGGATCTCTTCCGCTAACAACATCATCAGCACTTGGTAAGACAGGAACATCTGGCATGACACCCCGCCCCTCTTCACTAACTTGATAATAGGGTCTCACCTCCATTAAACCAAAACGCCAACGTAAATGGGAGTTCGGGAGTTTTAGCACAGGGAGGATTCCTGCCACCGTCCCATTGGCAGCACCGCCGGTTTCCTCTCCGACAAAAACAGCCCGCTTCGCAACTTTTAGATTTGTAGCAATTAAACTCGCTGCAGAAAAAGTTCCCCCATCGATCAATACAAATAAATTGCCCCGATACCGGTTTGCTTTTGATTGTTTGACTTTACTCCCTGTAAGATGAGTATAATCTATGCCATCTCTAGAAAACGTCTTTGCCCAAGTTACAACAGCACTCGGTATAATAAACGGCGATAAAATTGGATAAGACCAGCCCGGAAGTCCTTTCATCTGGTAAAAAGGCAGGTTGAATTTAGAGGTGATGACTGCTGGATAAACAAATTGGAATTGATCATCTTCCACCAAATAGCTATATAGCTCGCAAACATCGGACAATCGTCCGCCCAGATTCCCACGAAGGTCAAGAATCAGATGCTGTACCGAACAACGATCTAGACGATCAAAAATCATCTTATAGGCTTCCTTTGGCCGCCCATAAGAAAAGTCGGCCATCTTTAGTAAAGCAACAGTGCTATCTTCCTTTACCGGAAAAGAAAGCTGTTTGCTGATCTGCTTAAGGTTGACATTATAACCGAATATCTTGCGTTGCTTTTTCGTATCAGCCTTATTTTCCGCAGGCTTATCTTTCTTTTCAGTAGCAGCCTGCTTCACTCCCGCCTTACCCTTTTGATCAGCTGATGCGAACCTTCTTAAAACAGTTCGCTGATAGGTGCTATCGGCGCAAGAAAGCAAGATCACAACCGAGTCGCGATAACCTATCTCCAAAGGATAGTAGCGCGGTAATAAACGCTCAAAAGCCCGATCTATAAATGTTGTATTATAGCCGTCTGAAGTGAAGGTGGGGCGATACTTGATGTATAAACTTTGCGGCTGTATTCCCTCAATAGCAAGTATTTTGGATCCGACAAGCAAAGTTGAATCTGAGGTCCCATTTTTTGAGAGATAGAGTGTATTTTCTGTCCAATGAAAGCCTAATTGGGAAAGGGGGCCCTTGCTTTTTTGGTAGCGGACTTTATCCTTACCTTTCGGATCAAATTTAAAAATAAGTGGACTTAAAGTCATATGCCCTTGCCGAACTTGAGCCAGCACGGCCGCTAATGCCAGCTGGAACTGGTTGGGCAATAACGGTTGACGAATGGTGGAACGAAGACTGTCAAACTTAGCTTTCAACTGATTCTGCTGCACATAAAGAAACAGGTCGGGATGCATGTTCCATAGATTACGTTCAACATAGTTGATATCCTGCAGCATGGCTTTGACGGACAGTGGAGTCTGAATAAATCGATTATACTTCGCTACACTTGTACAGCTTATCAATGTAAAGAAGTATAACAATAGAAATAGATAAATTACTGGCTTTTTCATCGGCAGTAAGATACAAAAAAAGCCTTCCAATTTTCATGAAAAGCTTTTCTCTATCGTTAATTACTAATTTTACTCTTTTTCTACTTGCATGTAGTTTAGTTCAAGTGGCGTCTTACGACCGAATACTTTCACCATCACGATTAATTTCTTTTTATCCTCGTGAACTTCTTCGATCTCTCCAGTAAATCCATTGAAAGGACCATCATTCACTTTGACTGTTTCACCCACATAGTAAGGAACATTAATGGTTTCACCTTGCTCTGCCATTTCATCAACCTTACCTAGGATACGATTTACCTCTGCTTGGCGTAAAGGGACAGCATTACCAGCTTTATCCCCCAAGAAACCAATTACGCTATTGATATTTTTAATGACGTGCTCTAACTCACCATCAAGTGCAGCTTCTAACAAAACATAACCAGGATAGTAGTTACGTTCTTTAGCAACTTTCTTACCATCGCGCATTAAATAGTATTTCTCCATTGGAATCAACACTTGAGGAATCAAGTGTTCAATACCTAAACGGCTAACCTCGGCATCAATATATTGCTTTACTTTCTTTTCTTTACCACTTACAGCACGAACTACGTACCACTTTAAACCTTGATCTGCCATAAATAAATACGATTGAAAAATTAAGAAGCAATACCGTACAAGAATTCTAACCCTACACTTGAAGCTTTATCCATTACAAAGACTACCAATGCAATAAGAAGAGAAGCAACAAGCACAATAACAGCTGAACTTTGTAACTGAGACCATGTAGGCCAAGTCACTTTCTCAGTGATCTCTACATAAGAGTCTTTAAAAAAATCAAGTACTTTTGCCATTTTAGTTTATCTGTTTTTATAAGCACGGGCACCAGGACTCGAACCCAGACCAAAGGTTTTGGAGACCTTCGTTCTACCTTTAAACTATGCCCGTGTATTTCTTATTTTGTGATGCAAATATAGTGTTTTAAACCACTTTCTGCAAATCTTTTTTCACTTTTTTTTATTCTAATCCGATAAATCGCTTATCGAAAAAATAAGCTAATCAACCTGAGTCGATTAGCTTATTCTATGTGATTCTAGATCCTTATTTAAGACTAGATAATTTCAGTTACCTGACCAGCACCTACTGTACGACCACCTTCACGGATAGCGAAACGTAGACCTTTTTCCATTGCAATCGCAGAAATTAATTTCACGCTGATTGTAACGTTATCACCTGGCATAACCATTTCAGTACCTTCTGGTAAAGAGATTTCTCCAGTTACGTCAGTTGTACGGAAATAGAATTGAGGACGGTATTTGTTGAAGAATGGTGTGTGACGACCACCTTCAGCTTTTGACAATACGTAAACCTCTGCTTTGAAATGATCGTGAGGAGTTACTGAACCTGGTTTACAGATAACCATACCACGTTTGATATCAGTTTTCTCAATACCACGTAACAATAAACCTACGTTATCACCAGCCTCACCGTAATCTAAGATTTTACGGAACATCTCAACACCTGTTACTGTAGATTTCAAGTTCTCAGCACCCATACCTAAGATCTCAACTGGATCACCAGAGTTGATTACACCTCTTTCGATACGACCTGTAGCAACTGTACCACGACCTGTGATCGAGAATACGTCCTCTACTGGCATCAAGAAAGGTAAGTCAGTCAAACGTGGAGGAATTGGAATGTAGTTATCAACAGCATCCATTAATTCCATGATTTTCTCAACCCACTCAGGCTCACCATTCAATGCACCTAAAGCAGAACCTTTGATTACAGGGATATCATCACCAGGGAATTCGTAGAATGATAATAACTCACGAACTTCCATTTCAACTAAGTCTAACAACTCAGGATCATCAACTAAGTCAGTTTTGTTCATGAATACTACTAACGCAGGAACACCTACTTGGCGAGCCAACAAGATGTGCTCACGAGTTTGAGGCATAGGACCATCAGTCGCAGCAACTACGATGATAGCACCGTCCATTTGAGCAGCACCAGTTACCATGTTCTTAACGTAGTCAGCGTGACCTGGACAGTCAACGTGTGCATAGTGACGGTTAGCTGTAGAATATTCTACGTGTGCAGTATTGATTGTGATACCACGCTCTTTTTCTTCAGGAGCAGAGTCAATTGAATCAAATGAACGAGCTTCTGACAAACCTTTATCAGCCAATACTTTAGTGATAGCAGCTGTAGTTGTAGTTTTACCGTGGTCAACGTGACCGATAGTACCAATGTTTAAGTGTGGTTTACTACGGTCAAATTTCTCTTTTGCCATGTTTATGCGAATTAGTAATTATAAATTATTTCTATTTGTTATATACTCTTGCTTAACTTTTACAAGTACGAGCCAAAGATGGGATTTGAACCCACGACCTCTTCCTTACCAAGGAAGTGCTCTACCCCTGAGCTACTTCGGCTTACTAAAAAACCTTATTTACGTATTAATGCCCCCACCTTTAGATACATTATTATCAAAGAAGATAGAGACTAAATTTAATACTTGAAAAATTTGAGCGGAAGACGAGGTTCGAACTCGCGACCTATAGCTTGGAAGGCTATCGCTCTACCAACTGAGCTACTTCCGCTTAACAATCAGAAATTAGAATAATCTAATCATCTAATTAAAAAAAGTGTGGAGGGAGAAGGATTCGAACCTTCGAAGCCGAAGCAACGGATTTACAGTCCGTCCCATTTGACCGCTCTGGAACCCCTCCAGACCTGTAACTCGCGTTACATTTAGAGCCTCTTATCGGAATCGAACCAATGACCTACTGATTACAAGTCAGTTGCTCTACCAGCTGAGCTAAAGAGGCTTCTAATATCTTTTTTAAAACTTACATTCTATCAACGTCTGACCAAGCATTTCTACCTTTTCAGCGAGTGCAAATATCGAATTTACTTTTGATTTCTGCAAGTTTATTTTTTATTTTTTTTCATTTAAAGAACTAAGCAAACTTTCGTTGTTTTGAACCGTTGTTCCCTTGTTTGCTGATGCAAAGATAGACACAAAACTCACTTTACAAAAATATTTATCAAAAAAAAACCACACTTTTGGTCAATGATACTGATATGCAGCACAATAATTTTTCTATGCTTATTTGCCTGTTTTGGTTATTTACCTAATATACTATCTTTGGGCATGCAAATTTTACCGCAATCACTTTCTAAACTTATCCCATACTCGACACTTGTCACGGTGCTTTTGATGGGATCAGTTGAATTGAAGGCTCAAAATATTATTCAAAAATTGAGTAAAAAATTTCTTTCTTCCGAAAGAGACTCCACGCGTTCCGGCAGTTTTATGGTGTTGCCGGCGATTGGTTATGCACAGGAAACAGGTGTCGAATATGGCCTAGCCAGCACCTATAATTTTTATCTGGACAAATCTGACCCCAAAATACGGACCTCAACGGTCATGGTCATGGGAACTTTCACATCCAACAGCCAATCGAACTTCAAACTGCAGACAGATCTATGGACCAAAAATAACGACTACCATTTAATCAGTGAAATACGTTACCGAAACTGGCCCTTTAACTATTATGGGGTGGGTATGGACACCTGGAAAGCAAATGAAGAGCGCATCGATCAAAAATTATTTCGCATCAAACTGGAAGCTGAAAAGAAAATCAGCAATAACCTTTACTCGGGTCTCAATATTCAATACGACAACTTTACCATTCGTAGCGATACAGCCGATCGCATTTTCAATCAGTCCGACCTTATTGGAAAAACTGGCGGACAACAATTACTCCTAGGGCTATCGCAATTGTTTGACAACAGGGACAATGTTTCTTATACCACAACGGGCTATTATGCTAAGTTGCGCCTTGCCTATGCGCCCAAGCTATGGACACGTACTGATTTTACGGGGGCAAACCTCGATGTGGATCTCCGCGGCTTTATTCCGCTGCACAACCAAGTCACGCTGGCCTTACAGGGAATCTTTCGTTCCACATTTGGTAAAACCATCCCATTTTACAACTACCGCGAGCTCGGTGGAGACATGATGATGCGCGGTTATTACCTCGGACGTTATCGCGATAAAAATTACCTGGCTTCACAGGCTGAACTGCGTTATCGCTTTCATCCACGCTTTGGTATCGTTGGTTTTTCAGGCATAGGATCTACCTTCTCTAAAGCAAATAGTAGTCGATATATTGCAAGCTATGGCGGTGGCTTACGTTACTTCTTTAGTCTTGAACACAACAGCAGTATTCGCTTCGATTATTCCTTTGGCGAACAACGACCTGGAGAAAAGCGACAATCGGGATTCTATCTATCCTTAAGTGAAGCTTTTTAATAAAAAAGAGCATCGATAACTTAGAAATTATAGATGCTCTTTTTTATTATTATTGGACCACACACCTGTTCCTATCCGCTCTACCCTCCAATCTTATCAGTTTAGAAACATTAGTTTAGGCCCAAAAAGGATACAATGAACATAGTCCAACAGGTTGCCAGATAAGCGGTACAAAAGTAGATTAGAATCTTATCATAAAATTCTCCTTGCGCTGTTCTTTCCGAAAGAAAACCAAACCCATCCGGTACAAATCAATCGTCACCACAACCCGATCATCTTTTTTGATCTTATCCCAGTAGGCCTCCCTGCTCTCCGACTGATGAGGTTCGTTTATAATTAACATATCGCGGTCCCGAATATCGTTCAAAAAATTCAGTTCAAGATTGTCGCGATCAATATAATAGATATGTCGATAGGCATAATGCCCACATTGCTGCTGTAGGAGATTTGCGTAACTCTCCTGAGGCTCATGGGCCCAATAACTAAATTGATCGTAGATAAATGCTTTTAATAACCTATTGACCAATGCATATTTCTTCTGCTCCACTTTCTTTGCTTTCCGTATTGGGGCAGAGAATGCTGACAGATTGTCAATAAGTTCTTTCCGATAGATCACTTCATCAACCAATTTATACACAAAAGGAGAATGGGTCCCATGGCGACTATGGGATACAAAATAATGCCGCCAATACTTAAGCCGGTAGTTCATTTCGCTGCAAACATCGCTAAATTTTATGATTTTTCACATGGAACATCAAGGTTTATTTGGACAATCGGCAGGACTGCTCAACCCAAAAAAGAATTTTGGCGCCAGATAAAAAGTACTAAAACTGGAGTACAAAAACACTCCCCTGCCCTTCGGTGCTGTTCAGAAAAATGGTTCCCTTATGCAACAGCATAATCTGCTTACTTAAAGTCAAGCCTACACCTGTCCCCGTTTTCTTCGTTGTAAAAAACGGGGTAAAGATTTGCTCCTGAAGATCAGCAGGAATTCCTGCGCCGTTATCTTCAATTCGGACCTGCACCTTACCATCAACCTCCAGGGCAGATAAACTGATATAAGCGTCTTCCCTATGCTTAACCGCATCGATAGCATTCAACATTAAGTTGATGATAACCTGCTCAATCAAGTTGACATCCGCAGACAGCATGAGTCGCGTATTTTTTAGGATGATGTCGACGTCAATATTTTTCTGGATCAATGTAGGCTCAAGCAATTGATAAATATGCTCAAACAGCTGTGCAATCTGAATCGGTGCAAGTTGAGGTTGATCCACTTTATTGATCATACGATAACTTTTTGCAAAATGCAGTAACCCTTCACTGCGGCGTTTGATGGTGGAAATACCAATTTTTAGATCTTCTATATCCTCATATCCCTTAAAGTGATCCAAACGGCCATTTAGGGTTTCGGCAAGTGAACTGATAGGTGCAATGGAATTCATGATTTCATGCGTTAGCACACGCAACAATTTATGCCAGGCCTTTGTCTCTGTTTCATCGATTGCTTCGTTGATGTTTTGGTAGACAACAATCCTAAATACAGCATCCTGGGCCTCAAAACTTGAGCTTTGGATCAATAATTTGATTTTCCCTTTACTCGACTGAACGGATTCCATTTGTTGCTGTCCATTTTCAAGCAACATAGTCTTTTCATATAAATCGCTGTTTTTTTTCTTTAGTCCGGAGATATTTCCAAGATGCGGCAAATGGAATAGTTGTTTAAATGCATCGTTGACCCACATCACCTTGCCACTATCCCTTTCATAGAAGATGATTGCAGAATTCAACATATTGATTACACGATCCAGGTACTGATGTTGAATTTCCTGTTTGATGCTGATATCCTTATAGGTTTCGTTGATCTGGTTAAAAGCAAGGAAAAGCTTTCCTTCCACAGATTTGGTATTTTTCACCAGGAAACGTCTTGTAAAATCACGATATTTGACAGCTTCAGAAAATTCAATCAATTGTCGGGCTAAAAAATTATATTGTGCATATAAATTAAAACCTAAATAAAGCATGACACAAAAGATCAAAGCAGCCTGCACATATTCACGCTTTAGTAACAAATAAGCACTCAGAAGAGCTGCTATCAGCAGTACAACAATCTTAATCGCATTTAGAATTTTTCCGTTCCGCATCGACTAAATATCATATTTTTCCAAACGTCTATAAAGCGCGGCCCTGGTTAGCCCCAATTCTTTCGCTGCTTTACTGATATTTCCATTATAACGCTCAATCGCTGACTTGATCGCTTTACGTTCAAGTTCTTCTAAATTTTGACTGCCAGGGCTAGATTCAACGATACGGCTCTCCATTTGCTGTTCAATTGGCGAGAAGAAAAGATCGTTACCAGCAATACTAAGCTGGTCGGCCATAATAACAGCGCGCTCAATACTGTATTGTAGTTCGCGTACGTTTCCTGGAAAATGGTATGCGGACATCTTCTTAACCGCATCCGACTCAAAGCCTTCAATCCGTTTATTGTATTTTTTTGAATAAATATCTAGAAAATGCTCGGCCAATAGCTTGATATCCCCCCCTCGCTCTCGTAAGGGCGGTACCTGAATTTCCACGGTATTGATCCGATAAATTAAGTCCTTTCGAAAGCGGCTTTCATCTGCAAGCTGCTTCAACGGAACATTTGTTGCGGAGATTAAGCGTATATCCACTGAAATTGGCTGATAAGAACCCAACGGCGTCACTTGTCTATTCTGCAATACGGTCAACAATTTCGCCTGTTGTTGCAACGATATGTTGCCGATTTCATCAAGAAACAATGTTCCCCCATTTGCTGCTTCGAATCGCCCTTGCCGATCTTCTCGTGCATCCGTAAATGCCCCCTTTTTATAGCCAAAAAGTTCACTTTCAAACAATGTTTCTGTCAATGCCCCAACATCAACCTTGATATAAGTCCGATCTGAACGTAAAGATCTTCGTTGAATGGCCTGGGCAATCAGATCTTTACCGGTTCCATTTTCACCAAGTATTAATATATTGGCATCCGTAGGAGCGATTTTCTCCAACTTGTATTGCAATTCATCCATCACAACGGAATTACCAATCATATCAGGACTGTTTGTGCTGCTCAGCAATGAGCTTTTACTTTTCTTTTCCCTATTTTTTGATTCGGCAAGGGTGCTTTCTATTGTTACGAGCAGCTGCTCATTTTCCCAGGGTTTCACCACAAAATCCGCAGCACCCTGCTTCAATGATTTTACAGCGAGATCAACAGCTCCATAAGCGGTTATCATAATAACATGTACCTGTGGAAACTTTTCTTTGATCCGCGACAACCAGTATAATCCCTCATTACCAGTATTAATCGTACTTTTAAAATTCATATCTAAAAGCACCAGATCATAAGGGCTCTTATCTAGATGTGCGATAAGATTCTCCGGATTGGGCTCAACTTGAATATGACTAACTTTAGGTTTAAGCAAGATTCTTGCCGCAGTTAATAAATCCTGGTCATCATCCACGACTAAAATAGATGCTTTTTTCATACTTCCTGACTTCATTGAAGATACTAAGATAACTATAAATTCAACGAGCCTGCGTAATAATCATTGATATATTTTTGCAGCAGCCATTCATATTGTTTTACCAGCAATTGAATCTGACTGTTATCGTATTTGTTTTTTGCAGTCAAAAAAATCACTGAATTACTGTTGCCCAATTCGAAAACTACCTTGGCAATACGAAAAGACTCCGCGTAATTTTCATTTTGACTACGGAGCTGTGTAATCATGTTACTCGCATTTTGCAAATTGAAAACAGCATTAGAAGTTGCCGATCGTAAAATATTTTGCTGAATCTCTTTTTGAAATTTAGCTGACTGTAGATCTAATTTTGCCAGACGAACGTTATTGTAAACCTGCAGATGATTAAAAATCGGAACAGAAAGATTGAGCGATATATACTTTCCTACGTTATTACGCATTTGTGACCAATACGTTCCTTGAATCCCCACTTTAGAATAATTTGAGCCTAAACCGGCGCTCAGACTCAAGGATGGATAATAGAATGATTTCGCAATCTTAATATCCCGCTCCGCCACTTTGATCCGATAATCCAGGGCCTGTATATCGGGCAATTGATCAACAGCCATTTCATAGAGCTGTTTCGCGTCCAGTCGTTGTCCGCTCTCTTTTATTCCAAGATTCTCCAATTCGCCCAATTGATTTTCATCCATATTGAGTAAGGCTGCAAGCTTCACACGGCTACTGTATAGTAACTGACGATTATTTTCAATCGTATTGACATCATTTGCCAGTTGTCCTTTCAAATCAAAGTAATCTCCAGGATTAATTGCACCTTCCTTATGCATACTCTCCGCACGTCTGACCTGTTCTCGGGTTACTTCAGTCTGCATTTCCGATTGCCGCAATATATCCTGAGCAGTTAAACTTTGAATATAAGCAGTAATCACATCCAGTTTTAAGGCATTAATCTGCGTATCAAAAGTCAATTTACCGGCGGTCTTCGCGTCGGCGCGCATCCGTATATCGTGAAATAAGCGAAACCCTCTAAATATAGGCAGGCTTGCGCCCAAAGAAAAATTCCCTGTCGAATTGTTTGATGAAATATATTGAAGGGTTGAATTATCCTGAGATCTTCCAGAAGTTAGGCTGTGCTGCAGATTTGCATCTACATCGGGTAATCTATTTGCTTTAGCCTGGGCTAAATTCACCTCCGCACGCTTCACATCGAGTTCATTCTGCAATAAGGTTGGATTGGCCTTTATTGCCAACTGAACACATTCAGCTAAACTCCGTTTGGAAATTTGCTTATCGTCAGTACTTGTTACTGTTGTTGTTTGCGCCACTTTCTCTGGTAGCCGTTGCTCAGTCTGCTGCGCCTCGGTCTTTGCATAACTCAATAAAAAGCATAATGTAGTATATATATAGACTCTCTTCATATCCATTTTTTATTTTCTTGCTGACCATCGCCATGCCAAACAAATAAAACACTAAATATCAAAATGATATAAAAAGTGACTTTTGAAAAATGTTCGTTAATGAACAGTCGGTGTGCGTAGTTGGACAATTAAAATCCACAAGCATATAAATAGGAACATGATGAAGATCAAGTTCGCCCTTCACTCGTTTATTCTACGGATATTCATCGGTACTCGCACGGAGTTTATTCGGTTATAACCGAAGAAGCACCGAAGAAACACCGAACAAGTACCGAACAAGCACCGAGCAAAGTCCGAATATGGTATAATATGGATTCGGAATTTCCTTTACTTAAATAGGTTTGAAAACGCAATAAACCATTGAAAATATTGCATCTCTTGAGCAAAGCCAGCAACAACATCGTCGGATGAAATGTTACTGAATCAAACACAACCTATAGTTATATTTGATTTTTGTTCAAAACGTTTCAGTTAGCACCATAGACAGAAAAAAAAGACCGTTGTACGCCTTCGTACAAGAAGTGTCCGCTATCGAACACCAAAGGCTAGACAAAACAAAATAAAAATCTATAAATCAACACATTAAATTATTGGCACAGCTTTCATAGTTACATACCAAATTGATATTAAATTATGGACAGACCTTTAGAAAAGAAGAAGTGGAATAGCAAACGTATCATGACCATTGTAGGGGTTGCTGGCTTAGTTGGATTAATCAGCGCCAGTTTCTATTTTACATCTGGTAAAAGCAAACTCAATGTTGAAGCCGACCGCATCTCTATTGTCGAAATAAAAAATGGTAACTTTCAAGAATTTATCCCCATAAACGGTACAGTACTTCCAATTAGCAGTATATATCTTGACGCTTCTGTGGGTGGACGAGTAGAAGAAAAATTCGTAGAAGACGGCGCTATCTTAAAAAGAGGGGATGCTATCATGCGTCTATCCAATACGGATCAGGAGCTTACCTTGGTACAACAAGAAACACAAGTGCTCAATTTATTGACACAATCTCAGATTGCACAGACCAATGCTCAGCAAGCTACCATTAACAACCGCAACCAAATGGCTGATGTCGAACAGGCCTACCGAGAGGCTGAACGTGTGTATACCTTAAATAGAAAATTACTGGCGGAAAAAGCCATCGGTACACAGGAATTCGAAAAATCAAAGAACGAATATAATTATCAAAAAGAGCGCGTGAACCTGACTAAACAGATTCTCAAACAAGACGAAATTTCCAACGCACAAAAAACTAATCAGGATAAACAAACTTATCAACGTACACAAAGTGCTTTGGAACTGATGAAAAGGAAAATAGGCGACTTAATTGTTAGAGCACCCGTTGACGGACAGCTGACTTCCTTCGATGCAGAAATTGGACAAAACAAAAATGCAGGTGAACGATTGGGACAAATCGACGTTTTAACAGGGTTTAAAGTTCGCGCGGATATTGATGAACACTATATCAACCGAATTTTCCCTGATTTACAGGGAGAGTTTTCTATCGGTGACAAAACCTACAAACTTCGTATTAAGAAAGTCTATACACAAGTTACCAATGGTCGGTTCCAGGTTGACATGGAATTTGTCAATGATGTCCCCAAAGGAATCCGTCGCGGTCAGACCCTACAAATACGTCTAGCACTGAGTGATGAAACAAAAGCGTTGCTGTTGGCAAAAGGCGGATTTTATCAACAGACCGGTGGTAACTGGATCTTCAAATTGGATAAGAATGGGGGTACAGCATATCGTGTAGATATCCAGCTTGGAAGACAGAATCCCGAATATTATGAGGTTATCAAAGGCCTACAACCGGGAGATAAAGTTATTGTATCGAGCTATGAGACCTACGATAAGGTTCAAGAACTGAATATTAAAAAGTAACATTATAAAGGGGGTATCGGGAATATAAATATGCCGATACACCCTTTTATCATACGATTACAATCATGATCAAAAACTTTATTAAAACCGCAATCCGCAACCTTTGGAAAACCAAAGGTTATAGCTTTCTCAATATTTTTGGACTAGCGATCGGGATTGCGGCGGCATCGTTGATTTTTTTATGGGTTGAAAACCAGTTGAGCTACAACGATAACTTTGCCAACAAAAAGGATATCTACATTGTCAAATCAAAACAGACTTACGATGGGGCCACCTATGTATTTGAATCAACCCCGGGGCCTTTCGCTCAAAGCATAGCGAAAGAGATCCCAGGCATCAAGCATGCCGTGCGCATAAGCTGGAATTCACCCATGCTATTTTCTGTCGGAGACAATAATATATTTCAAAATGGTGTATATGCCGATGGGAGCATAGCCGATGTGCTATCCTTAGTATTTCTTGAAGGAGACCGAAAGACAGCCTTTGATCAAGTCAATAACATTGTATTATCAGAAACTGCAGCGAAGAAATTATTTGGTAACCGCCCGGCATTGGGAAAAACTGTCAAAACAAACAATACTGAACCATTTATTGTTGCAGGCGTAATCAAGGATCTACCCAAAAATAGCAGCTATGATTTTCAATGGCTGATTCCTTTCAAAAAGTTTGAAGCTGGTCAGGATTGGTTGGAAAACTGGGGAAACAATGGTGTACAAACATTGGTTCAGGTCGAAGATAATGCCAATGTTGATCGGATCAACAAACAGATGATGGATTTTGTCAAAAACAAGACCAATGGTGAAGTCTCCTTCTCACAGAATTTTCTCTATCCAATGGAACGTTGGATTACCTACAATCAGTTTGATAACAGTGGTATTGAAAAAGAGGGTGGTATCAAGAATATTCGGCTATTTACCTTTATCGCTTGGGTTGTCTTATTAATTGCCTGCATCAATTTTATGAATCTCGCAACCGCAAGATCAGAAAAAAGAGCAAAAGAAGTTGGGATGCGCAAAGTGGTTGGTGCAAGTCGCAAATCGCTCATTATGCAATTTTTGGGAGAATCCGTTGTTTTGGCAATTATTTCCTCTCTTGTTGCTATATTACTAATCTATATCTTCATCAGGCCGTTCAACACCATGATAGGCCAGGATCTTCAGGTTAATCTTTTAGCCCCCTCACACCTGCTATTTTTAACGACAATAACATTAGCATGTGGATTATTTGCAGGTAGCTATCCCGCATTTTTCCTTTCGGCATTCAAGCCGCTTTCAACGATCAAAGGGGCAAAACAGAAGGCCGGTAGCGGAAGTTTCGTCCGTAAAGGGTTGGTCATCCTACAATATACAGCCTCAGTTGTGTTAATTATCTGTACCATTATCATCTACCAACAGATTCAGCACAACAAGAACAGGGATCTCGGTTTTGACAAGAGTCAGGTGTTGACTACAGCGCTACAAGGTGATATGGCCAAACATCTGCCGCTCATTAAGAATCAATTATTAGCAACAGGAGTTGTGCAAGGAGTCGGTGTCAGTGACATGAGTATTCTCAATATCAACTCCAATACTTCGGGTTTTAGCTGGGAAGGAAAAGATCCAAATGCCAGTATTTTAATTGGCATGTTACGTTCGGACGAAGGACTCATTCCGGCTTTAGATCTAAAGCTATTTGACGGTAGAAACTTCCATCAAAATTTTATAGGTGATAGCACCTCGGTTGTCATCAACGAAGCATTTGCAAAAATGATCAAAAAGGATGGCCTTGTGGCCGGTAATATCATCAGTTACGGTGGGGAAAAATTCACCATCGCCGGTGTCGTTAAGAACTTTGTTTATAACAATGTGTATGCTGATCCTGAGCCAATGCTGTTTCTGCCGATGAACAGAGATGATGGCATCATGACCATCAAGACAAAGGCTGGAGTCGATTTACCGGATGCAATTCAGCAAATCGAGAAGATCATCACCAAAAATAATCCTGGTTTTCCTTTTGACTACAAGTTTTTGGACGATAGCTTCAACACTAAATTTCAAGCCGAGCTTTTTGTACAACAACTATCCAGCGTATTTGCCATCATGTCCATCATTATTTCCTGTTTGGGACTCTTTGGTCTGGCGGCCTACGCCACCGAACAGCGTGCCAAGGAAATCAGCATCCGGAAAGTTTTGGGTGCCTCAGTTTCGAAACTCATCCAAATGCTCAATCGTGAATTCGTCATTCTAGTGGCAATATCATGCATCGTTGCGTTTCCTATTGCGTGGGTGATCATGAATAAATGGTTAACTAACTATGCACATCATATTGATATTTCCTGGACCATTTTTATCATCAGCGGTTTGACAGCTATTGTCATTGCCTTATTGACCATCAGTTCACAGGCATTTAAAGCAGCGATAGCTAATCCGACTAAAACGTTAAGAGATCAGTAAAAAATTAAAAAGAATTTAATAACAGAACAGTATACATCCAAAGCAATTTTGCCAAGGATCCAAAACATAAAAACCATGAGCACAAAAAATATGATCAAAATCACCAACCTTCAAAAGTATTACCGCACAGAAGAAGTTGAAACCGTAGCCTTAAACAACCTAAATATCCATGTTAAAGAAGGAGAATTTGTTGCTGTAATGGGGCCTTCAGGCTGTGGAAAATCGACGTTACTCAATATTATTGGGTTATTGGATGATCTGGATGAAGGAAGTTACCTGTTCAACGACATCGAGGTAGCCAAATTCAAAGAACGTGGTCGTTCAGATCTTCGTAAACATAATATCGGTTTTGTATTCCAAAGCTTCAATTTGATTGATGAACTCACTGTATTTGAAAACGTGGAACTTCCTTTGGTTTATACCAATGTTCCAGCAGCAGAGCGCAAAAAAAGGGTCGAAGAAGTATTGGAAAAAGTGCAGATCATGCACCGTCGCAATCACTTCCCGCAACAGCTTTCCGGTGGTCAACAGCAACGTGTTGCTGTCGCCCGTGCCGTTGTTAATAATCCCAAACTGATCTTGGCGGATGAGCCTACAGGTAACCTAGACTCCAATAATGGTAACGAAGTCATGCAGCTCCTGACAGAATTGAACGAAGCCGGCACAACTATCGTCATGGTAACACACAGTGAACACGATGCCAAGTTTTCTGACCGAGTGATCCGCATGTTGGATGGACAGGTGATCATGGAAACCACTTCGGTGTAAGACAAGGATGATATAGCGAATAAATTGACATAAAAAACCTATAGATGATGAGTACGATTAAATTAATTTTTAGACAACTATGGCGTAACCGTCTTTTCACATTTTTAAATGTATTTGGACTTGCCATCGGAATAAGTGCCTGTTGGCTTATTTTCCGCATCGTCAATTATGAATTTAGTTTTGACCAACATCACCCGGAAAGCGAGCAGATTTACAAGGTTCACACCTCTTATGAAGAAAAGGATAAATTAGATCATTTCGATGGTGTTCCTGCACCGTTACCGGCATATATCAAGGAAAACTTTGTCAATGTCGAACTGACAGTACCTATATTTAAACAATACTTCGAGCGGGTCAGTAATCAGGGTGGTGGCCAGAAAATAGAGTTTGAAGATCAGTCCGAAATCATTGGCACCACAGCAGAATATTTCAAAATGACACCTTATGTTTGGTTAGCTGGCAACCCAAGAAATATACTACAAAATAGCCATGAAGTCGTCCTGACGGAATCGCGTGCGAAATTGTATTTTCCAAATATGCCCGTAGATCAAATCGTAGGAAAGACATTGTCCTACGATAGTACACTGTACAATGTCGCTGGTGTTGTAAAAGATTTAGCTCATCCCAGCAGCTTTTTGGCTAAAGAGTTTATCCGGATTCCAGAAAAGGAATCGCAGAGTACAAATTGGAACAATTCAAATTCAAATTGGCAGCTCTTTATTAAAGTAAAATCATCTGCTTCTCTCCCAAACATGATCCAAACAGCCGACAAAAAAGTCTATGAGATGACACATGCTGAATTTGATAAGTTTGGATTTAAAATGCACATCAATACCGTCCCTTTAAAAGACTTACACTTTACATCTTACGCTCAAAATAACGTGGATAAGAAAATAATGTATGGTCTTATTGGTATTGGTGTATTCCTGCTGTTACTTGCCTGTGTCAATTACATCAATCTTGCTACCGCGCAAATTCCACAACGCGCTAAGGAAATTGGTATCAGAAAGACCTTAGGAGAAAGTCAAAAGAGAATTACAACGTTCTTTTTACTAGAAACATTTTGTATCACCGCTTTTTCGGTACTTTTATCTTGGCCTTTACTGCTCGTAGTTCAAACAATTTTATCCGCCTATATTCCGGATCAACTTAAGTTGTATCCCGATCCGTGGGGCGTTTCGCTCTTTCTAGCAATACTTACAATTACGATCACTTTCATTTCCGCGGGTTATCCGATCTTATTAACAAACAAAATCAAGATTGTTGAAGTCATTAAAATCTCACACGCGCAAAGTCTCAAATTTGGCAATCTATCTTTTCGAAAAATGCTCATTATTTTTCAATTCTTGATTGCGCAACTCTTTGTTATTTCAACTTGCATCATTGGTTTACAGCTGAAACATGCACTTCAGAACAACCCTGGTTTTGATAAGGACGCTATTGTCACCCTACGTTTTCCAAGTAAAAGCTATCAGGATAGCCATGTTGATCCATTTGTTTTCAAACAGGCGATTAAACACATCGCAGGCGTAGAGCAGGCTTCTTTGGGTCATCTGCCCATGAGTAATGATCATTGGGGTAATGCAGTGTTCTCAAAGAGTGATACGGGCCAGGTACAAGCAGACGTACAAATGAAATTTGTCGACCAGGACAACTTTAAGCTCTTTAATTTTAAAATGCTTGCAGGCCGCCCACTGCAGTTGGCTGATACGAGTACAGGCATTGTTTTAAATTTAGCCAGCGTGGAAAAATTAGGTTTCAAATCCGCTGAAAATGCTGTTGGGAGCTTTATTACGTTTACAGACAAACAGCGGCAAATTGTCGGTGTAACAGACAATTTCCACACCAAAAATCTCCATGCAGCCATTCAACCTGTCGTCATGCTGAGTTCCATAAAAAAATGGGAACTAAATAGACTGATTATCAAACTCAACAGTAATTCAGCGACCTGGACCGAAACATTAAAGCAGGTTGAAAAAGAATGGAAAAAGTATTACCCAAAAGCGCCTTTCAAATATGATTTTTATGATCAACAAATTAAAGAACTCTATAGCAGTGATCTAAAATTCTCGAAGATCATCAATCTATTTACATCGACGACAATTCTCATCAGCTGCTTGGGATTGATCGGCCTGGTTACCATCACCACGGTACAACGTACAAAAGAAATTGGTATTCGAAAAGTGTTGGGAAGTACGGTACTGGGAATTATTGGTTTATTATCAAAAGATTATATCAAACTTATACTCATTTCTATATTGATCGCTACCCCAATTGCTTGGTGGATGATGCACAAATGGCTGGATGATTTTGCGTATAAGATAGATCTAACCTGGTGGATGTTTACGATTCCAGCTGCGGCGACCCTTCTGATTGCATTTTTTACGATGAGCTACCAATCCATAAAAGCGGCACGTGCAAACCCAGTTGATAGTTTAAGAGATGAGTAAAAGCTGGAATAGAAGAAACTAATTGATTGTTATACAAACTGCAATTTAAGAAATTGAGCTATGATCAAGAACTATATAAAAATAGCCTGGCGCAATATCTCCAAAAATAAAGGATATTCGACCATCAACATAATTGGGTTAGCAATAGGATTGGCCTGTTGCCTATTAATAGCTCTTTATGTACAAAACGAATTGTCTTATGACAATTATCATGCGAATAAAGATCGAATTTACCGCATCGTCCATGACTATAAGGATGTAAGCAGTACAGAGCAGCATCAGATCTGGGGCAATGCACCCGTCGGTGATGCTATCAAGGCTGATTTCCCTGAAATAGAGAAGGTCGTTCAATTTTCAGGGCAAACGTCTATCCTACTCAAAAAAGGCGATAAAAGATTCCAAGAGGAAAATGTATTTTTCATGGATTCTACTGCTTTTGATGTCTTCAGTTGGAAGGTTTTAGCCGGCGACCCGCGTACAGCCTTAAATAATGCCTATTCTGTCGTATTGACAGAAAGCACTGCTAAGAAATATTTCGGCGATCAAAATACCATTGGCAAAACGCTTGAAGGGGGCTTAGCCGCGGGCCGTGCCGAAGCCGGTTTATATACGGTAAAAGCAGTAATAGCCGATGTACCTCCCAACTCGCACTTTACATTCGATGCACTGCTCTCGATGAGTACATTTCGAAAAGCAAGACCGGAAGTCTTTGACAAAGAAGGTTGGGATTATGTAGACTTCTACACCTACTTTCTGGCTTCAAAAGACTTTGACCCTGTTAAATTCAATCAAAAGATACCCGATTTTCTCAAGCGTCATATCCCAACAAACCAAAACGCCAACGCAAAATACAATTTCCATATTGAACCACTTCTACAGGCTTACATGCACTCGTCTGCGGATCGTCAGCCCGGCACCAATGGAAGCTATCAGAATTTATACATATTCAGCATTATTGGCGGATTCATATTACTGATCGCCTGTGTGAACTTTATGAATCTGGCTACATCAAGGTCAATGGAAAGAGCAAAAGAAGTCGGCGTCCGAAAAACGATAGGCGCGAGCAAAAGCAATCTGATCTTTCAGTTTATGTCTGAATCATTGGTTCTTGTATTCGTTAGTAGTATTTTGGCGATAATGCTTGTTATAGCCTTTCTCCCCTTTTTGGAAGCATTCTCGGGCAAACATCTTAATTATTCGTCCCTGCAAAATGGGACGACCTGGGCAATATTCCTATTCACTACCCTTCTTACAGGACTTCTTGCTGCCAGCTATCCCGCGTTGATTCTAGCAAATTTCAAACCGATTGCAGTACTTAAAGGAAGTTATAGCAACAGCAAAGGGGGTACATCGTTACGTCGGGTATTAGTGGTTTTTCAATTTTGCCTTTCTATTGTGCTCATTGCAGGTACAGTCGTCGTCTTTTCTCAACTAGATCAATTACAGCAACGAGATCTTGGATTTCAAAAAGATCAACGGCTTGTGATAGATTATAATTTCGATGATAAGGTAAACAATAATCTGGAAGCGATAAAATCTACACTAGCAAAAGATAAAGATGTTTTGTCTGTCACTGCATCACGTACGGTACCGGGAACATTTTTTCCAAATGCAGGAACAGAAATCATGTCATCAAACGGAACAATGCGTCAATTTGCTCCTTTTTTATATGAAGTCGATGTTGACTTTATTCCTAATATTGGTCTGCAAATGGCCGCAGGGCGTGCCTATTCCAGAGATTTCCCAGCGGATACGGCCCATTCACTTGTTATCAATGAATCTGCTGCAAAACAATGGGGCTATTCAAATCCACAAGATATTATTGGCAAACAATTTCGTCAATGGGGAAGAGAAGGAACGGTTATCGGTGTAGTGAAAGATTTCAATTACCTTTCTTTACATCGTAAGATTGAGCCTTTAGCTTTGCGACTTGAACCAAGCAGCAGCCGGTATTTAACGGTGAATATCCAACATGTAAACCAGCCTGAGACCGTTGCCAGAATCGGCAAGCTGTGGAATGAACTTGTACCAAACCGTCCATTTTTATATAGCTTTCTTGACGACAATTTCAATCGACAATATGAAGCGGATTTTAATTTTAGAAGACTTTTTACAGCCTTTTCCGGACTGGCACTTTTTATTGCCTGTTTAGGTTTATTGGGACTTGTTACGTATACAGCCCAACAGCGTACCAAAGAAATCGGCGTACGGAAAGTCCTCGGTGCTTCCATCTATCATTTAATCCTTCTACTCTCTTCGGACTTTATCAAGTTGTTGGCTGTAGCCCTGCTCATCGCAACTCCCCTATCTTGGATGGCAATGAAAAAGTGGCTGGACAATTTTGCTTATCATATTGATCCACAGTGGTGGATGTTTGTCTTTGCTGGTTTTGCTACAATCATTATCGCATTAGTAACGGTGAGCTATCAAACGTTGAAGGCCGCAAGAGCCAACCCTGTAGATAGCTTACGGGATGAATAAATAGTATAAATAAAGCATATTTGGTAGAACAACACTATATACATCAGCAACAGAAAAACCCATACGATCATGTTAAAGAACTATATGAAGACAGCTTGGCGAACGATCATAGCAAACCGATTTTTCAGTATCCTCAATATTAGTGGACTGGCTATAGGTATTTGTGTATCGCTATTTTTATTTGCCTTTATCCGGCAGGAATTAAGTTTTGACACCATGTATTCTAAAGCAGATAATATCTATAGGGTGTACATGAAATTATCCGCAGCATATAATGAGGAAAAAATGCTCACGCTACCGAATGCGGTAGGCCCAGCTTTAAAGGCAGACATTGCACAGGTAGATAATATGGTACGTGTTGTAAAAGATGGCTATGGTGCGACGGCTTCTCTCCGCACCGACAATGAGAATTTCTCCGAAAAGCAACTATATCTCGCAGATTCCTCTTTGTTTTCCCTATTCGATTTTCAATTTATTGAAGGAAATGCGCATACCGCTTTTTCAAATAAGAAGAGCATTGTTCTTTCTCAATCATCGAAAGAGAAGCTATTTGGTAAACAGGAAGCTGTAGGAAAAATAATCACTATCAATCAACGAGATACCGTTCAGGTAACTGGGGTATTTAAAGATTTCCCTGCCAATAGCACATTAGACTGTAACATGGTCATGAATATAATGGATTCATGGATGGGGAAAGATGTGTATTGGACCAATGCGAGTTACGAAACCTATATTCTGTTGAAAAAAGGCGCAGATCCAGGCTCCATTGCGCAAGAAGCTACTAAATTGATTGATAAGTATGTCGAAAAAGACAATCAATATTATACGCAATTTTTCCTCCAACCTTTATCAAAAGTACACCTCTACTCTTCCGATTTGACGCGTGGAGTGACAACACGTAGTGGAAATATAAACAATATCAAGACACTATCGGCTCTTGCTTTTTTAGTCATTATGATTGCATGTATCAATTACATGAATCTAGCAACAGCAAAATCGCAGAAGAATGCGAAGCAAGTAGGTGTCAATAAAGTACTTGGTGCTACGCGTAGACAGCTTATTATCCGCTTTTTTGTGGAAACGGCAACGATAAGTTTCTTTGCAATGCTCATTGGGGTAATCCTCGCCATTATACTTATCCCTGTATTCAATTTTTTCGGTAAGACCGATATCACCCTTCAACATCTACTTCATTGGGATATGCTTGGGATATTGGCACTGGCATGGTTGATCATTACACTTGTTGCTGGTAGCTATCCTGCACTATTTCTTTCGAACATCAAATCGATATCTTTAATGAACAAAGGATACAATAAACAGGGAAAAACAATATTCATTAGGCAAGTATTGGTTGTATGCCAGTTTTCTATCTCGATCGTACTCATTATCGGTATTATCATTATGCTCACACAAATGAACTTTATCCGCAACAAAGATTTGGGTTATGAGCCCGAAAATGTTGTATCCATTTCAATTCGATCTATAAAAAATAAAGAAAAGCTACATGCAATGGGGCAGCGAGTTCGCAGCCTGAACAATACCGTTTCCACTACTTTCGCACAATCTATACCCGGATTCAATGAAAGCGGAAAAACAACTTACAGATTAACAACCGACAAACAGGGACTACCAACTTCAACTTGTGTTACTTTCGGTAATACAATCCATACTTTAGGGCTAAAGTTACTTGCAGGAGCGGATTTACCAAATGTTATCGGCGGTACTGATTCAACATGTTATGTATTGATCAACGAAAAAGTAATGAAATTTTTAGGGTACAAGACACCCGAAGAGGCGATAGGAAAGCATATCATCACAGAGATGAGTGCGACTAACTCCATTATATCCGGTGTTGTCCGAGATTTTAATTATGCTAACCTAAAATCTGAGATCGGCGGATATACCTATTATACCATGAATGATCCTTCTGAATCACCCCGTAATTTATTAATACGGTATAAAACCACAGATTTGCAAACTTATATCGAGGAGTTAAAAAAAATCTATACAGCTATTGTCCCTGACGCCGCTTTTGACTTCTCTTTTTTAGATCAACATGTACAGGATCAATATGAAAATGAAATTCGCTCGTCCAATATCATGACGCTATTTTCTTTTCTGACGCTATTTATTGCCTGTTTAGGTTTACTAGGACTAGCGGCATATACAGCTGAATCAAAAAGTAAAGAGATCGGTATCCGTAAAGTTTTAGGTGCAAGTATCAGCAGTATTATTCATTTACTGTCTGCCAGCTACATCAAATTGATCTGTATAGCATTTCTTAT
Organism: Sphingobacterium sp. UBA1498; assembly: GCF_002325125.1. Lineage (NCBI taxonomy): Bacteria > Pseudomonadati > Bacteroidota > Sphingobacteriia > Sphingobacteriales > Sphingobacteriaceae > Sphingobacterium > Sphingobacterium sp. UBA1498. The sequence continues at coordinate 313,229 of NZ_DCRG01000003.1, read as the reverse complement.
TGCAGGACCAATTGCATATTACCTATTTAATAGTTGGCTAGATAATTTTGTATACCATATCGAGATGCCGTGGTGGGCCTACGGGGTCGCGATAATGACAGTTACCCTTGTGGCATTTATTACCATTGGGTTTCAAACGTTCAAAGCTGCATTACTAAATCCTGTAAATAGTTTGCGGGACGAATAACAACACTAGATTATCAAATTGGGGTTTAAAAAAAGAAATAACAATGATTGTAAATTCACTTAAAACGGCGTATCGTTTCTTAAAAAAACATAAGTTGATCACGTTCATCAATATTACTAGTCTCGCTATTGGAATTACGGCTACGTTGGTTATTTTCCTCATGATTCAATACGACTATAGTTTTGATAACAATGTACCAGGTAAAGAACGAGTATATCGTGTGGTTAACAATGGCGAATTTAAAAATGCTGGTGTCTACGTCCCATTGGTTCGTACGATGGAAGCAGAACTCCCAAACGTAGAAACGGTAGCCCCGATCTACCGCAGCCATATCCAAAAACTTAAAGTTTCTTTGGCAACCAATCAATTCCAGACTTTCCCTAAAGAACAGAAGATGGTATTTACCAACAGTCAATATTTCGATATTTTCCCTTCGAAATGGTTAGCTGGCAGCGCACAAGCTTTAAATTCCTCGGGCAATATTATTCTTACACAGACAACATTAGAAAAGTTTTATGGCAAAGAACTTCCATCCAATGTAATGGGTAGAACGATTATTTATGCGGATAGTATCCCGCTTCAAGTCGCTGGAGTGATTGAAAATCCGCAACATAATTCGGATTTCAATTTTGAAAGTTTCATTGCTGATGCGACGATCCCTATTGACAATAATTTAAAGAACATGTATAACTGGGAAGCCTGGAATAGCATATCCGACTCCCATCAAGTACTTATCAAAACAAAAGCCCACAGCAATCCGCATCTACTGGAGCATAATATTGCAAATCTCCTTAAAAAATATAAATACAAAGAAGGAGAAAAGATCAGCGATAAGATGGAATTGCAAGCCTTAGGAGAGGTACATTTTGATACGCGATTTAATTATGATGCGACCCACCCCGAAGCACTACGCAACCTCATTCTACTGGCCTTGTTCCTCTTGGCACTCGGTGCGGTAAATTTCATCAATCTATCCACTGCGCAATCCATCGAAAGAGCGAAAGAAGTGGGTATTCGCAAAACCCTAGGCAGTTCTAAAACGACATTGATTAAACAGTTTTTGATCGAAACTTTTCTCATAAGTTTGACGGCAACATTATTTGCTATTTTATTGCTTCCTTTGTTTTTACATGTCTTCGAAGGATTTATTCCAAAAAACCTGAGCATAGAACGCTTGGACAAGACCGTTATTGTTTTGTTCCTATTGGGGCAATTGATCTTAGTCACTTTACTTGCAGGATTCTACCCTGCCTGGGTACTGACAGGATATGCGCCGGTGCTGGCGCTCAAAAATCAACTTGGGAAAAACACCAACCTTTCCCGAAGTGCATGGATACGTAAAGCGCTGACCATCTTTCAATTTGTCATGGCCCAAGCGTTCCTTATATGTGTACTTATCGTTGTTCGCCAAATCAACTACGCCACTCATAGAGATATGGGCTTTCAGAAAGATGCCATTGTTAATATCTATATTCCGGGAGCTTTCCAAAATTCCGCTAAAGGCGTCATTCTCAAAAACGAGCTTAAGAAGTTAAAAGATGTCAAAGCAATCAGTTTTGGGAACATCGCTCCAGCGATGAACGGCTGGATGACCACTGCAATCTCCTACGATCAATCGCCCGACAAGGAATCCTTGACTTTTGATAGTCGATCGGGTGATGATAACTATTTAGACGTTTATCAGATTCGGCTTTTAGCAGGAAGGAATATACGCCTATTGGATTCAACCAGTGAAATGTTGATCAATAGAAAAGGCCTTGAACTCCTACATATCAAAAAACCACACGATGCCATTGGTAAAACCTTCGAAAATGGACATAACATCATTGTTGGTGTGATGGAAGATTTTGATCTTGCTTCAGCGCGACAAGGAGTTAAACCGGTTGTTTATATGGGTAGTAAAGAAGGTTATGTACTCCATATCGCATTGGATCAATCGCATCCTGAAAACTGGAAAAATGCGATCGATAAAATAACGTCTAGTTATAAATCGGTTTTCCCCGATGATGAATTGGATCTACGATTTGTGGACGAGGTAATCCAAAACTTCTATTCACAAGAAAAGCAGCTTTCCAAGCTTTTATCCTGGGCAGTGGGACTTTCTGTAATCATCGCTGGACTGGGTTTATTCGGACTTGCCATCTTCACGGCAAATCAACGCACAAAGGAAATTGGAATCCGTAAAGTATTGGGGGCATCTGTTTTCCAGATCACATTCCTACTGCTTCGAAATTTGCTATCACTGGTTGCGATAGCATGTATAATAGCTTTTCCAATTGCCTATTATTTTATGCATAATTGGCTTAATGATTTTGTCTACCGAACGACAATCAGTCCCTGGATTTTTGGGCTTTCCGCCGTGGGATTGATTGCATTTGCGAGTATTGTACTTTCAACCAAAAGTGTCTTTGCAGCAAAAGCAAATCCAATAAATAGTTTAAGGGACGAATAGAACAGTTGATAAATAATGAGTAGCTTATAATTAAATACCTAACAACAGCAATAAAATGATTCAGTTATTTCTAAAAACAGCGCTTAGAAATTTAAAGCGCAGTCCCTTAAATACGACAATAAATATTTTGGGATTAGCACTGGGGTTTACTGTTGCTCTGATCAGTACGTTATGGGTGCTGAAACAATTTTCTTACGATAAGCATTACTCCAATTATCAACATATTTATCAGGTCATGATGACCGGAACTTTCAACGATGAAAAATCTACTGATCGCTCTACGCCTATTCCTTTGGTCAAAACAATTGCAACGGATTTCAAAAATGAAATGCCAGAAGCTGCGCTGATTACTACGATTGAAAGTAATACGATTAAAGTAGGGGATAAAAAGTTGAATGCAAACGGATTTTATGCCATGGGAAGATTCGCTGAATTATTTTCCTTTAAATCCTTACAGGGGGCCAGCAGTACGCCAACTGCCCCATATACCATCATTGTCTCGGAATCGTTAGCACAACGGCTTTTCGAAAACGCCAATGTTATCGGAAAAATTCTTCAGCTCAATGGGAAGGAACAATATACTATTCAAGGTGTTTATAAAGATATTCCTGAAAACAACACCTTTTATGGTTTGGACTATGTATTGCCATTTGCCGATTACCTCACTAAAGATCAAGGTATTGCAGATAGCTGGTCTAGCTGCTTCTTTAGCACGTTCGTTAAGGTTGATAATCCGGCATCGATTCCCGCGTTGGAAAACAAGCTGACAAATATTATCAACAAAAAACTAACGGATATAAAACCTGAGATCCTCTTACATCCCATGTCGAAATGGCATTTATACGATTCCTTTAAAAATGGGAAGAACGTAGGTGGACAAATTCAATATGTATGGATGTTTGGGTGGATCAGTATATTCATTATGTTGCTGGCCAGTATAAACTTTATCAATTTAAGTACTGCAAGAAGTCTAAAAAGAGGAAAAGAAATCGGGGTTTTAAAATCTGTTGGCGTCAACCGCCGACAGCTTATTGCGGGTTTTCTGGTTGAATCGACAATGGCGGTATGTTGTGCTTTTTTGATGGCTGTGTTAATGGCAACCTTGCTCCTTCCTTGGATCAATACAATCACGCATACGACGCTACACATACCTTTTGCCGATTTTCGTTTTTATGGTTTCTCGCTATTGGGAATAATCGTCATAGGTATCCTTTCGGGTATGTATCCAGCTTTATTTCTATCGGGTTTCAACCCTATTCTGGCCTTGAAAGGTAAGATCACTAGTAGAAAAGGCGGATCGCAAACGCGAAAAGCGATGGTGATTGTCCAATTTGCCATTTCCATTTTTCTGATGATATCCACCTATCTAGTGATCCAGCAATTACATTATGCAAAAAAACGTCCTATAGGCTATAAGAGTTCCAATTTGGTGAATATTACCTCCTCCAATCCCACGATCGTCAACAACTTCGCTATCCTCCGAAAAAAACTAATCGAACAGCGATTAATTCAGGACGCTGCCCTTTCGTCTAACTTTGTTAACCGACTTTCGTTAACAGGAGGTGGGTTTAATTGGCAAGGAAATGACAGCAAAGATGGTGCTATTATGGGGATCTTTACCGTTGATGACAATTTTGCAAAGACTGTACAATGGGATTTTATACAGGGCCGTAATTTTTCAAAAGATTTTAAAACAGATTCAACCGCTGTTATTTTGAATGAGGCCGCTGCTCAATTTATGGGAGTGACAGACCTCAACAGTAAACAATTGTCTAAAAGAGGTATCAATTATACAATTATTGGGATTATCAAGAATACACTTTCCGAATCCCCTTTTAAATCGATTACGCCGACAGCTTATTTCCTCAAATTTTTACCGAAAAACAAGATCACGCTGCAATTGAACGATGGTCAAGATCTTAAGCAGGACTTAAAAGCCATTGCTACAGCCTTCAATCGAATCGATCCGGATTTTACCTTCGATTATGCATTTACTGATCAGGAATATGCTAAAGAATTTCAGCAGATGGAGATGATCAAAAGTTTGACAAGTCTGTTTACAGGTCTCGCCATTCTCATTTCCTGTCTCGGTCTATACGCCTTAGTGTCCTTTCTTACGGAGCAACGTGAAAAGGAAATCGGTATTAGAAAAGTATTGGGTGCTTCAGAAGTCGGCTTATGGCGATTACTATCCACGGAATACTTTTGGCTCACGGGCATCAGCTTTATGCTTGCATCTCCCCTGGCTTATCTGTTGATGGAATCGTGGCTCGAAGACTATGTCTACCGCATATCAATTACATGGACGGTGTTTGCTATCACAGGCTTAACCGCATTACTCATTACCCTATTAACCGTTAGTTACCAAGCGATTAAAGCTACTTTAGCAAATCCCGTAAAAACCCTAAGAAGCGAATAATATTAATTTGTTCGGGGACGGACACTGTACTGTCCGTTTCCGAACATTTAAAACCACCACAAAAACACATCAAAAACCTAAAAATCAATACATTACATTTATGGCAAACCAATTGAACTGGTTGACTTTGCTATTTTTCGAATAACAATGCTTTCTACTAAAGCGTGTTTATTGACAACAATATAGCTTAATTAATTATGTAAATACGCAGTATCATGTTGAAAAACTATTTTAAAACCGCTTGGCGGAATATCATTAAAAACAAAGGATTTTCTCTTCTAAACATGTTTGGCCTAAGTATCGGAATAACATGTTTTCTATTGTTGGCAGCGTATATATATCATGAATCCAGCTATGAACGTTTCCTTCCCCACGCAGACCGCCTAGCTTATATTAGCCTCACCTATAAATCACCTAATAGCACTGAAGAAGTTAATTCTTCGGCTACGCCAACAGGGCTAGCGCCTACTTTGCAGGCTGAATTTCCAGATGTAGAACAGGCAACCAGATTCTACAGTTATTCCAAAGGCGGTAAAATAGAATCTAAAGAGGCAGTAATAACTGAAAAAGGCCTACTGTATGCTGATCAGAATGTTTTTAAAACTTTAGGTTATACCTTTCTCGAAGGTGATTCACAATCAGCCCTGGCGGAACCAAATCAGATTGTCTTGACGAAAAAACTCGCAGAGAAATATTTCCCCAATCAGTCGGCGATTGGTCAAACACTATCCATTGACAAAGTCAACTGGAAAATCACAGGCATTATCGCAGACTTGCCCACGAATACACAGCTGAACTTCTCCGCACTCCTTTCCAATAAGGGATTAGAACGCTACAAAGAAATGGCTTGGTCATCCGCAAATGATGTAACCATAGCGCTATTAAAAAACAAACATCAGTTCGGTTTGATCCAACAGAAATTGGATCAAATGACTAATTCAAAATTCGCCGAAGCAACAAAACAAGGCTATCAATTTCGATTCGTCCTGGAAAAGCTGACCGATATCCATCTTCACTCCAAAGCAGCAGGGACCGGGAACATCACTTATATCTATATCTTAATGGCATTAAGTGCTGCGCTTATTATTTTGACCTGTATCAATTTTACAAATTTGGTATTAGCACATGCGCTTGAACGTAAAAAGGAAATCGGTGTCAAGAAAGTGCTGGGCGCTGCAAAGAAAACAATATTCTTTCAATTCTTCTTTGAATGTAGTATGATGGTCTTTCTAGCTGTTGGCTTTAGTCTTCTGACAACGGTACTCTTATTACCGGTATTTAGTTCGTTTATGGGCGCCGAGATAAAATTGACCATATGGACCGACCCCCGTTTTTATGCAGTTTTGGCTGTATTTGTAGTATTAATAACATTGCTTTCTGGCGGTTGGCCAGCCTATTCCATAGCTAGCTCAAAACCTATTTCAATTTTTAAACGAAAATTGACTGAAAAACAAAGTGGTATATCCCTGAGCAGAGTGCTCGTAACTTTTCAATTCAGTATCTCTATATTTTTTATTATCTGCACCTTATTCGCAGGTAGGCAGATGGATTTCATCCAGTCTAAAAACACTGGCCTTGATCGTGCAGGGATGTTGGTCATTGACGGCCGAGGATGGCAGGATAAAGAAAGGCAACTACTAAAAGAAAAGTTGATGCAGCTTAGCAGTGTCGAGGGTGTCACCGCTTCCTACGATAATCCAGTCAATATACAAGGAGGATATAGCATTAGGGAGGTAGAAGGTCAACCCAATGACTTTGATATGGATGTTACTGCGATCCCGATTGAAAAGGATTTTGTTTCTGTTTTTCACATTCAGTCTGTTGCCGGCGAACCGCTATCAGACACGGATATCTTACGTGCACAGGATACAGTCTCACCTGAATATGGTTTTGTTGTCAATACGCTAGCGGCATCCGCTATGGGGTTCACACCTCAACAAGCGATTGGAAAGAAAATCAACCTAAACGGGCGTAAAGGAAGTATTAAACAGGTCGTAGCGAGTTTTAACTTTGCTTCGCTACATAGTGAGGTTAAGCCGATCGTACTCTTTCCAGAATATGATTATTTCGGCAATATTTTTATTCGAATCAACCCAAGTACACCTGTTCAAGATGCGCTAGCTCAGGTTAAGTCTGTCGTACAAGACATTGACGTAAAAAATAGCTTTGAGTATCACTTTCTCAACGACGATTATGACAAGCTTTATCTCAAGGATCAACAAACCACGCGCGTCATGCAGTTATTTTCTATCATTACCATTGCTATTGCCTGCATGGGACTATTTGCATTATCGGCCTACGCCGTCCAACAACGTTTTAAGGAAATAGGAATACGTAAAGTATTAGGTGCCTCAACAATCAAAATTGTCAAGATATTAAGCTTTGACTTTATGATTTTAGTCTGCTCTGCCCTGCTAGTTAGTGTACCATTGGGATGGTATGCTATGCATCGCTGGATAGAAAATTTTGCCTATCACATTACGTTGGATTGGTGGGTATTTATGTTGGCTGGAATCAGCGCATTGCTGGTATCATTTATAACCATCAGTTTTCAAACTGTAAAAGCAGCAATCGTTAACCCTATTGAGAGTTTACGAAACGAATAATTATTAAAGTGACTAATTAACTAATGCATCCGATAGATAACACGCGGGAGACTTTGTAAATTCTTGTTTTGCTATTTATCGATAACCTAAACAAAAAATGCTTAAGAATTATATCAAAATAGCCTGGCGTAACCTTTGGAAAAATAAAGGTTATTCCGCCATCAATATCATTGGGTTGTCCATTGGCATGACTGCGGTGTTGATTATCGGAATATGGATACAAAATCAATTTCAATTTGACAATTTTTATAGCAATAATACCAGTCTTTACAAACTTTGGAACAAATATGAAGACGAGGGAAAAATTAATCTTCAACAAGTTACTTCGGGCCTCGCCTCACCGGCACTGGAAGCTGAATATCCAGAGGTAGAACACGCTGCACGAATCTATTGGAGCTCCAATAGATTATTGTCTTTCGATGAGAAAAAAATCAAATCTAAAGGAAACGAAGTTGACCCCGCTTTTATGCAAATTTTTGAATTCAAAATCCTTAGGGGAAATAACAACAATGCGCTAGGAGACAAGAAAAGTATTGTTCTCACAGAGAGCCTTGCAAGAAATATCTTTGGCGACGTTGACCCTTTGGATAAGACAGTTATGCTCGACGATAAAGAGCCTTATAAAGTGACTGCCGTAATCGCGGATTTGCCGAGTAATACAAATTTTGATTTTACCTATTTAATCCCCTTGGTTCAACCGGAGAATTACTCGCCGGATTGGAATTCCAATTCATTTTACACCTATGTGCAGCTGAAAAAAGGTGTTGATATAGAAGCTTTCAATAAAAAACTGGTCGGTTTTATCACAAAAAAAACGAACAATGTCTCGAAGGGATCACTTTTCCTATATCCCTTGTCAAAAATGCATCTTTACTCCAAATTCGAACAGGGAATACCTGTGGGGGGAAACATAGACCAGGTCAAACTGGTTGGCGGTATCGGCCTATTAATTCTGCTGATCGCCTGCATCAATTTTGTCAATCTCAGTACGGCAAGAAGTCAGAAAAGAGCAAAAGAGGTTGCGGTTCGCAAAGTGGTGGGCGCCCAACGCTTCAACCTGATTGCCCAATTCCTTACTGAATCTGTCTTATTAGCACTTATTTCTGGACTAATCGCTATTGGTCTGGCTATCGGTATATTGCCCTTATTTAATAAAATATTAGACAGGCCTTTATCATTTTCCTTAACAGATCCAATCATATGGATATCGTTAGCTGGATTCACATTTTTTACAGGCACATTGGCCGGATTATACCCTGCCTTTGTCCTATCGGCATTTAAACCAGTTAAAACACTGAAACCGCTAAGCCGCTCCAACAAGTTTGTATTGAATTTCAGAGAGCTACTGGTCATTTTCCAATTTGGTATCGCGATCATACTGATTATAGCAACGATGATTGTACGACAGCAAATCAATTATGCTGCGCAACGTGATATCGGTTACAACAGTTCACAGCTCATCGAAATACCAATGGAAGGTAACATGGAAAGAAATTACGAAGCAATTAAATCGGAGCTGATTAGCGCCAACATAGCGCAATCGGTGACACGCACCGGTTGGTCTATTACACAAAATGCATCGAATACGAGCGGAGGTTTTTTATGGGAGGGTGCTACTCCTGAACAAGGCAATAAAATTGTCTTCAATCTTGGAAAAACAGAAAGTGATTTTGTAAAGACTGTAGGATTAAAACTCATAGCAGGCCGCGATATCGATTATAGTAGGATGCTAGCAGATAGTTCATCAATATTGCTCAATGAAGCTGCCATTAGAGAAATGAAACTCAAAAATCCGGTTGGCAATTACTTAAAATGGGGCGATAAGACATATACGATTGTTGGTGTTATCAATGATCACATTAGCGGATCTCCCTATAATCCCGTCTCTCCATTGCTGATATATGCGAACAAAAATTGGCTACTAAACATGGTTATTCGGGTCAATGTTACATCATCGTTTAGCGATCAGTTGAATCAAATTGAAAAGACGCTTAAGAAATTTAATCCAGCTTATCCTTTTGAATACAAATTTGTTGATCAACAGTTCGCTTCAAAATTCGGCGATCAACAACAGACGGCAAAGTTAGCATTTATCTTCTCGCTATTAGCCATATCAATTTCCTGTTTAGGTCTATTTGGACTTGCATCATATATGGCCGAATTGAAAACAAAAGAAATTGGTATACGTAAAGTACTTGGCGCATCCGTCTCGGGAATCACAGCAATGTTATCTAGAGATTTTGTCAAACTTGTCGTCATTGCCATTTTAATTGCATCTCCGCTTGCGTGGTGGGCTATGAATAAATGGCTTCAGGATTTCTCCTATCGCATTGAAATACAGTGGTGGACATTTGGTTTCGCTGGAGCTTCCGCCATACTGATCGCTCTCATTACTGTTAGTAGCCAAGCCATTAGAGCCGCAAGCAGTAATCCAGTGAAGACATTAAGAGATGAATAGCGGAGAATTACAGGTTAATAAATAAAATTAGGCCTTAAAACCAACTTTAAAAACAAATAGAGAAAAAAGATAATTATGATAAGCAACTACATCAAAATAGCATGGCGCAACCTAATGAAGAATAAGTCATTTTCCCTGACTAACATCATTGGGTTGGCAATAGGCATGGCCGGAGCATTGCTTATAGTGCTTTGGTTACAGAACATGATGACGATGGACCGCTTTCATGAAAAGGGGAATCGTCTGCATGTATTGAGTAATCGTGATGAATTTCAGGGTGATAAATCGGCCTGGGCGTATACACCTAAAATATTAGGCCCCTCATTGGCCGCTGATTTCCCAGATATCGAAGCGTTTACACGATACAACGAGGGACATGAATTTTTAACGACATTTAAAGAAAAGAAGCTTATTGCAAACACAGTTTTTGTCGATCCCGGCTTTTTCAAGATGTTCTCTTTTCCTTTTATCAAAGGCGAACAGAATGTTAAATTTGATCACCCAAAAGGTGTTGTTCTTACCGAAAGATATGCTAAGTCGCTATTCGGCGATGAGGATCCAATAGGCAAATCGGTTAGAATAGATTCGGTCAATCAAGTTGATGTACAGGCTGTTCTCAAAGATATCCCGAGTAATTCAAGTTTCAGATTTGACATGCTCCTTCCTTTTGAATATGCAAAAATAATTGGCTATGTGGATGACAACTGGAGCAATAATTCAATAAGTACTTATGTCTTATTAAAAGATGGTGCTTCTTTAACAGCATTTAATAGTAAGATCAAGACCTATTTAAGGGATCATATCAATGCCAGCAATAAGGCAGAGGGTCGCTTATCAGCGAAAAATACAGGGGAGATTTTTGCCTTTCCTTATCCCGATTCTTTTCTGTATAACAATGGTAAAGGTGGAAATTATACATCGGGACGGATTGATATTGTCAAGCTTTTTGCGTGGATCGGTGTTTTTATTTTATTAGTAGCCAGCATCAATTTTATGAACTTAAGCACAGCACGTTCTGAGCGTCGCGCAAAAGAGGTTGGTGTCCGTAAGGTAATTGGTGCCAGTAAGACAAGCTTAATGGCTCAGTTTCTCGTTGAGAGCATACTAATTAGCTTAATTGCGATGGTTCTCGCAACTCTACTTGTCTTTATAGTGCTGCCTTTTTTTAATGACCTTGTTGAAAAAAATCTCAGTCTTTCCTTATTAAGTCTACAAACCTGGCTCTTTCTACTTGCGTTCGCACTGTTTACAGGGATATTAGCGGGTACTTATCCGGCCTTTTTCCTTTCCTCTTTTCAACCGATCAAAACTTTGAAAGGAAAATTTGTATCGAAGACTAAAGGGTTGAACATCCGTTCGATACTCGTGGTTATACAGTTTAGCCTCGCTATTATATTGATTATCGCTACAGTCATTGTGGCAAAACAGATCCAGTACACTAAACAGCGCGACCGCGGCTATAATGAAAATGGTTTGCTCTACAGCAGTATTAAAGGTGACCTGGAGAAGAATTATAAAATCCTCCGGGACGAGCTTTTGGCCAGCAATGCTGTAGTCTCTGTATCGAAGAACATGTCGCCAGTAACAGACTTTTATAGCAATGGTTGGGGATTTACCTCCGGTACACCGACCGAAGAGGACAAAAGAATTTCTTACAACCGCTTTAGTACGGACGCTGATGCGGTAAAGAATCTTGGTCTCACTTTGATTCAAGGACGTGACATCGATATATATAAATTTGCAACAGACAGTACTGCATTAATTTTAAATGAATCTGCCGTTAAAAGTCTTCATCTTACAAATCCTGTAAATAGCATTGTGGATGGCGATGGCACCAAATGGACAGTCGTTGGCGTTGTCAAAGATTTTATTATGGGATCGCCTTTTGGGGACAAAAAACCTATGGTGATATTGGGTCCAAAGGCTTGGTTTACAACGATTCATTATCGTTTAAATACAAACCATAACATCGCAGACAACTTAAAGACAATTGAAACTATCTTTAAAAAATTCAACCCAGATTACCCATTTGAATATCAGTTCATTGACAAAACCTATGAACAAAAATTTAAGGAAACAAAGGCTATAGGTACATTAGCGATGGTTTTTGCAGGATTGACGATCTTTATTTCCTGTTTAGGCTTACTGGCACTGATCGCATACATGGCGGAAACCCGCATGAAAGAAATTGCTGTTCGCAAAGTTCTTGGCGCAAGTGTAGTCCAAGTAACGTCTTTACTTTCTATCGATTTCATCAAACTTGTCGTTATCGCTATTTTTATAGCAACGCCTATCGCTTGGTGGGCAATGGACCAGTGGTTGCAAGATTATAGCTATCGAATAGCGATCCATTGGTATTACTTTGCCGTTGCTGGATTGATGGCAATTTTAATCAGTATGGCTACTATAAGTTATCAAACGATTAAGGCAGCTTTAGTGAATCCCGTTGATAGTTTGCGTGATGAGTAGCCTAACGTTTACCATTATTTTTTTCGATAGCTTTATACCGGATAGATGACTATGAATTCGTTCAAACTTGCCCTCCGCAGCCTTATTAAAAACTGGCAATACACTTGGATCAATATCTTAGGTTTAAGCATGGGTTTCTCCTTGTGTCTTCTGGTGTTTGCCCTGGTTATTGAAGAAAATTCGTATGACAGAACCTGGAAAAATGCCGATCATCTTTTCCGTATTGTTACTATAGATTCTACTGCTGGTCTTGAACGACAAATGTCGAGAACGTTGGTTAATTTAAGTACAGAATTAAAACAAGTATTTCCAGAAATTCGAAATGAAGCTCGTATAGAATCTAGAAAATATTATCTAAAACCGGATTCCAACACCACGCAGCCCATAGCAGTACAGGCTTTGGAATCGGAAACATGTATTTTGGACATGCTGAGCATCCAGATTCTTGAAGGCAATCCGAAGCAACTCGTTCAAGGAAAAACAAACTTACTCATTGACAAAGAATTTAAAGAAAAGTACTTTAAGAACGAAAATGTCATTGGAAAGATTATCCAAAGTGCCGACCCCTATGCTGATCAGCCTTCCGAATATATCATTACGGGTGTCATGGATAATCTTCCCTATAATTCAACGCTCAGAGCTTCCATCATTGCTTTAGTTCCAAAAATATCGATGGAATTAAGTAAAGATGGCTCAGGCTACTACACAGAACAATTTGTACAGCTAAAAGCCGGGACATCAAGGATAACGCTTGAACAGAAACTCAATCATTGGTATAAAGACTACCTGATTCCAAACACACAACATGTGGCTTCCTTTCGCCTGCAGCCTATTCAGGATATCTATATGGAGCCATTAGGAAGTGTAGAAATCAGTGGCGACCAAAAAATAACAAACATATTTGTAGGCGTTGCCATTTTGGTCCTTATTGTTTCCTTCATAAATTTTATTAATATCTACGCTGTAAGAACCGTTAAAAAATTAAGAACGCTGCATATCCATAAGATCATGGGAGCCAGCCGCCCCCAGATGGTTCGAGGAATGCTATTTGAAACAACCTTGCTGTTTTTTATTTCCGCATTATGTAGCTTACTTCTTTTTAAACTTGGATTGTCCCAACTGGAAAACTTTATAGGCTATAATCTCGCTTATATAAGGTCCATACAGCTTCCATTGGTACTGTCCTTTTTGACGATATCGCTCGCTCTTGGTCTATTGATTGGCTTTTATCCCGCATGGATGGTTTCTGGACTTAAGAGTTCGGATGCCTTGAAAAATAAGCTATCCAAAATTCCGAATGTTGAAATGTTTATTAAAAAAATACTTATCACAATACAGTTTAGCATCACTATTATCGTCATTATTGGACTTATAACAATCAAATCACAACTTGTCTATATGCAATCAGCACCCTTGGGGATCGAGGTCAGTAATGTGCTCAACATCGATTATTTCAACACGGGAACACAAAGTACAGATATAAAAGACCGAATAAGCCAACTCACTGGTGTTGAATCGGTCAGCATAGCTAACTGGACACCGACAATTGGTTCAGGCTATCTTGTCAAGACAATCGCAGACAAGTATAGTCCTGAAAAAAAAATCCAAGTCAGTTTCATCGGCGGTGATATCAATCTCTCCAAGACATTGGGAATCCAATTGGTTAAGGGACGACTATTAACTCCCGAAGATTACACACATGTTGAAATGGGGTTGGTAGAGGACGGAGTCAACAATGCTCTTGTAACCGAAAGTACAGCAAGAATGCTTGGCATAGACAGACTCGGTGTCCTGTATAAAGACCTTCAGATTATCCCCGTCGGCATCATTAAAGATTTTCATAGTGAGTCTTTTCGTTTCAAGATCGTACCGACGGTGATTTTGGCTAAAGATTTTAATGGAAGCGGCAATATACTGATAAAAGTGGGGGAAGGACAAGAACAACATATCCTTCAATCGGTATCTAAAATTATTCAGCATACCTATCCTCACAAATACCTGTCTTATCAATGGATCGATGAGCTAATTGCACAGCAATATGAAAAAGAGGGCAAGCAAGTGCAATTATTTATTTTATTCAGTACATTGGCGTTATTGATCTCTGCATTGGGTATTACGGGTTTAATTATGCAAAATCTTGAACAGCGAACGAAAGAAATTGGCATTCGCAAAGTCCTAGGCGCAAGAGTGCTGGACCTATCGCATCTCTTTTCAAAAGATTATCTCATTTTAACCTCCCTCGCTATTGTTATTGCCAGTCCTATAGGGTGGTATCTTTCAAAAAAATGGCTCGAAGATTATGCCTACAATGTGGGGGTACAATGGTGGTACTTTACCCTTGCTGCTCTTGTCGTGTTTTTGATCTGTATCATTACCGTCAATATCCAAACAATACGAGCAGCTTTAGTGAATCCCGTTGATAGTTTGCGTGATGAGTAAGTTATATTATAAAAGCATTAAGCGTCATCCATATGATCAAGAACAATTTAAAAATAGCATGGCGGAATTTAACCCGAAATTTATCCACTTCACTGATCAACATAACGGGGTTAGCGATGGGGATTGCAACCTGTTTGCTAATCAGTTTATACGTAAGCGATGAATTTAGCTTTGATCGTTATAATGTGCATGCAGATCGCATTGTCCGTGTCGTTTTCAGAGGAACTGTTAAGGGTGGAACAATCAATGAGGCACATGTGATGCCACCTGTTGCTTCGACCATGAAGGCGGAGCTGCCCGAAGTTGAAGAAACCACGCGCTTAAGAATCGGTGGCTCTCCCCTATTTGTCGTCAATAATAAAGTGTTTCACGAAGAAAAAATGGCTTTTGTGGATGCTTCTTTCTTCAGAATTTTCACGCTCCCTTTTATCAAAGGAAATTTGTCTACAGCTATTTCTTCCCCAAATTCTGCAGTAATATCCGAATCCACCGCCTTAAAATACTTCGGCACAAACGATGTTGTCGGTCGAGACCTCATCATCAAAGACAGTCCAAATATCCTCAAAATTACTGGAGTAATCAAAGATATCCCTCAAAACTCCCATTTTCATTTTGATGTGTTTACCTCTTTGGATGCACTTGAAGATTCACGATCAGATTCGTGGATGACTTCCGAATACTATACTTATGCACTGCTTTCGAAAAATGCTTCACGTGAAAAGCTCGAAAAAAACTTAGCCACTCTATTCGACAAACATGTTGCCACACAATTTATGGCAGGTTTTGGCATGAGTTACCAAGAATACAAGACGACGGGAAATAAGATCGGGCTTTACCTACAGCCGCTAACAGATATCCATCTACATTCAAATTTCAACTACGACCTCAGCGCTCCAGGGGATATAAGGTACGTTTACATTTTCAGCGCTATTGCGCTCTTTATGCTATTGATTGCCACAATTAATTTCATGAATCTATCTACAGCAAGTGGTTTTAAACGATGTAAAGAAGTTGGCGTACGAAAAGTATTGGGTGCCGACAAGCAAAACCTGATGCGACAGTTTATGCTGGAGGGTGTCCTCCTGACCTATATTGCCTTAGGAATAGCTTTGGGAATTGTTTTACTTATCCTTCCTCTATTTAATCAAATTTCAGGAAAAGAGATTGAAATTCAAAAACTTGACGCTTTTAAAATTATTCCCTTCCTGCTAACTTTTGGTTTAGTCGTCGGTCTATTTTCCAGCAGCTATCCCGCGTTATATCTGTCCTCATTTAATCCACTTCGTGTATTAAAAGGAAAAATAAGTCGTTCGACTAAAGGCCTTAATTTACGCAGTGGACTTGTTGTATTTCAATTCATCATTTCCGTCGGACTTATCTTTGGAACCGTGGTCGTTGTTCAGCAGCTGGATTATATGCGTCATATTAAACTTGGATATAACAAGGATAATGTCCTTATTATACCGAGCTGGCCTTTAGGGAAAAACGAAAAGACATATTATAATTTATTGCTGCAAGATAGCAGAATCAAGCATGTCTCTCATTCGTCCTATCTCCCTGCCGGAGAAAGTAGCAACAACAATTTTTTCATCTATCCAGATGGCAATACTGATCAATGGGTCAAAACGATTCGTTACGATATAGATGAAGAATATATTCCGGTTATGGGTATGCAGCTTAAAGAAGGACGAAATTTCGCAAAAACATTTGGTAGTGACAGCCTTTCTGTCATCATCAATGAAACCGCAGCAAAAGATCTAGGTTGGAACGATCATAGCCTTGGTAAAATATTGACCAATAAAGACAACAAAAGCTATCGTGTTATTGGTGTCGTTAAGGATTTTCATTTTCGCTCTTTACATGAGCAGATCTCCCCGCTTGTGATGGTTCTTAGCGATCAAGCCGGGAGTTTGATTCTCAAAATACAAACAGCCGATATGGATAAGCTCATTCAAAAATTAGCGTCTCTCTATCGCTCCTTTCCAACAGACATTCCATTCAGCTATTCCTTTTTGGATGACCGATACGCACAAACCTACCAAGCAGAAGTGAAAACGGGTAAGTTACTGAGCATCTTTGCAGGACTGACTATTTTTGTGGCCTGCCTTGGTTTATTCGGCTTGGCTATTTTCACCGCCAATCAACGCAGAAAAGAAATAGGGGTCCGAAAAGTTATTGGGGCTACAGTTTCAGATATCACACGCATGCTTTCCATTGAGTTCGTCAAACTCGTTCTCAGTGCCATTATCATTGCTTCTCCCCTAGGTTGGTGGATAATGCACAAATGGTTAGAGAATTTCGCGTACCGTATTGAGATGCAATGGTGGATGTTTGTGCTAGCAGGAGCTCTAGCCGTCTTTATTGCTTTAATTACTGTAAGTTCACAAGCGATACGCGCGGCCATAACAAAGCCTGTTGACAGTCTACGCGATGAATAAAATAGACTTGTCTGTTCAGCGGTGGACAAAGCACTGTCCGATATCGAACAGCAAGTAAAAGAATGAGGAAGGCAACCCGTTAATGATCAACAGGATAATTGCTTGGCCAAACATTTGTATTTTTAATTTTTTAAGTGGAGCACACAAGCTATTAGCAGCTCCACGACCGGAATAAATTCTTAGTATAAAACAATGAACTTTACAAACTTCAAAATTGCTTGGCGAAATATCGGAAAGAAAAAAGTGCAAAATCTGATCAATCTAATTGGATTGACCTGCGGTATTACTTTTCTCCTACTTGTAGGCGCCTATATATGGGATGTACATCAAGTGAATAGCAGCATCAGAAATATTGACCGGCAATTTTTGTTGCAAAGCAAGTATAAGAAAGAAGGATTTGGTATTAACTTAACCACATTAGGGGCGCTCCCTAAAGCCTTACATGAGGAGTATCCCAATCTGGTCTCTAATTATTATCGGATTGATGGATTGACAGGTATCGTAGCCAACGGTTCGACAATCCATGAAGAAGGGATGTCTCTCGGAGATCCCAGCCTATTGACGATGTTCGGATTCCATATGCTGGCGGGCAATGCTAATACGGCTTTAAATAATCCCTTTTCAGTTGTCATCAGTGACAAAGCTGCCATAAAATATTTCGGGCATGTGGATGTACTCGGCAAATCGCTACAGATAAAAAATTTCAAGGGTGAAAAACACGATTTTGAAATTACAGCAATCATTAGATCCGACGTCCAAAATGCCATTATGGATCTCACAAAGAATATGCATGCAGACATATTTTTACCGATCATCAATGAGGAATTCTTTGGTCGATCTATAGACAATTGGAATAACCCTTATATTGCCGGTTATATCGAATTGAAACCAGGTGTAAGCTTGGATCGCGTAGATGCCGCCATTGAAACGTTGGTAAGAAAAAATACCGATAAGGAATTTTCCAGTGAATATAGCCCTGATCTAAAACCATTGAAAACCTATTATTTGGATGACAACCAAGGGGCCGTGCGTAAAATGATACAGACATTGATTTGGACGGCCATTTTTATCCTGATTATGGCTATCATCAATTTCATCAATTTTAGTATCGCTCAGCACATTACCCGATTAAAGGAAATCGGTGTTCGCAAGATGATGGGATCATCTCGAATACAGCTTATCAGGCAATTGATGACCGAATATATCCTAATCGTGAGCATAGCAGCATTGATCAGTCTGCCGCTTTATATCATCGCAAGTCCAATTTTTGAGCATATCTTGATGCGAAAGCTGCCCACCTTAGTGGAATTGCCGATTTACTTTTTTGGATTATTGGGTATAATGACGTTATTCATTGGCCTACTGGCCGGGCTCTACCCAGCTATTAAACTTTCCAATATAGCGGTACTTCCTGCAGTCAAAAATCAATTTTCGACGCTAGGAGGCAAACAGCTGGTGCGAAAAATTCTTTTGTTTTTTCAATTTGGGGTAGCTTTGCTCCTGCTTGTCTGTACGCTAATTATTTCTAAACAAGTTGATCTATTTCTCCATAGCAATCTAGGTTACAACAAAGACTATTTATTAACTGTCCAAGTACCCAGAGACTGGTCCGAAAATGGCGTTCGCAAAATGGAGACTGTGCAACAAGAACTCAGCTTGCAACCAGAAGTTAAATCAGTAACCTTATCTTATGAAATACCTGGATTGCTGGGATCCAATATGCAGCCAGCATTCGGGACGACTGACGACAAAGAAATCCAGGTACAACGGATTACAAGTGATAGTCACTTTTTGGAGACCTATGAGATACCACTAGTTGCTGGAACTTTTCTCCCTAAAAACTATGTTGCCAATGCGAATAATAGGCCAGTTGTGATCAATAAAAAAGCCATGGACGATTTTGGTTTTAAAAATGCCGAGCAAGCTATTGGTCAGCAGATTGCTCTAGCTGATCCAAGTTACAAAATGACTATTTTAGGCGTTGCTGAAAACTTTGTGGCCAATTCACTTCACCAGGCCTCTCCGCCTATCGTATGGACAGATGTACAGGAAAGCTTACAATATCGATACCTTAGCATCCGTTTAAAGCAAGGCTCTCTTTCCAATACAGTACAACAACTCGAAAAAAAATGGAAAACGTTGATGCCTGATGCTCCTTTCGAATATCAATTTATGGATGAACGCATCAAAAATTTATATGAAACTGAACTGCAGCTGCATCGTGCATCACAGTTGGCTACGGTCGTTTCGCTGCTGATCGTGGCATTGGGGCTCACCGGATTAATATCCCTTTCCATCCATTTGCGGAATAAAGAAGTCGGTATCCGCAAAGTACTCGGTGCATCGTTAGCACATTTAATGGTGTTATTTTCGAAGGAGTACTACGGAATATTCCTATTTGCGGCATTGACGACGGTTCCACTGAGTTATCTATTGATGCAATACTGGCTTCAAAATTACATCATCCGCATAGATATCAATGTTCTTACCTACTTGTTACCACTAGGAACATTAATTGGTTTACTAAGTTTATTGGTTGCCATTATTGTATTTCGGGCCACCCGATTTAATCCGGTTGAAAAATTGAGAGATGAATAATGTCAGAAACCAATCCATATAAACAGTATGATAAAGAACTATCTTAAAACCGCTTGGCGGACATTGATGCGCAATCGTATCTATTCGCTATCAAACCTCGTTGGTTTAACGATTGCCCTGCTGGTTTTTATGCTAATCAGTGCGCTTGTGGTTGATGAGCTTTCCTACGACAGACAATGGAGCAACTCCAAAGAGCTCTACAGAATGCGAATTGTGCCCAAAGAAATACAGGAAGGATTCACAAACAATAATTCGGGAGCTCCTGAAGGTATCTCTGCAACATTAAAAGCTCATTTCCCAGAAGTACTTGGCTATACTTCAATCCATTCATTTTCAACAAAATTAACAATAAACAAGGGCTCAAAGCAGTTTACCGAAATCAATACGCTGGAAATCGACAGCGGTTTTTTCAATCTTTTTGATACAAAAATCATCGCAGGTAATCCGAAACACGTTATTGCCGGAGCAAAAAATATCACATTGACAGCCTCTGGGGTACAAAAATACTTCGGTGGCAAAGACGTGCTCGGTAGCACATTCTACAATAAACCACAAGAAGGGAAACCCGAAGCTTACTATGTTAATGCAATTATCGAGGATATGCCCCATAACTCTTCCTTTCAGGCCGAAGCCTTTGTGCTGATGCCTAAGGTGAATGAATTCAATCCCGAAAAAAGTGGTTCGTTACAAACA
Organism: Sphingobacterium sp. UBA1498; assembly: GCF_002325125.1. Classification (NCBI taxonomy): domain Bacteria; kingdom Pseudomonadati; phylum Bacteroidota; class Sphingobacteriia; order Sphingobacteriales; family Sphingobacteriaceae; genus Sphingobacterium; species Sphingobacterium sp. UBA1498. The sequence continues at coordinate 292,470 of NZ_DCRG01000003.1, read as the reverse complement.
CAAATTCTGTTGCTCAAAAGTACAACTGATGTTAAAAGTTTTTCAGACAAGATAAACAAGTGGTATAATACGCAAAAACTAGGTGATTGGCTGAAAGAGCACAATCTTTTCATTGAACCCATCACTGATATACACTTGCGAAGTATTACAGGATGGGAGAACCCTATGCAAGATATTTATCTGCTAGCAGGAATAGCGATCTTGATCCTTGTATTGGTCAGTATCAATTACATCAACCTGAGCTTTGCACATGCGCTCAAACGTACACAACAGATCGGTATCCGCAAAGTACTGGGAGCAAGCCGAAAAAATCTGATCCTACAGATGGGCCTTGAGAGTACCATGCTCTTTGCCGGCTCTTTTCTGATTGCATTTTTGAGTTACGTGCTTATATTTCCTGCATTTGAGCACTATTTAGAACATCCTTTGACCATGAGCTACCAACATTCCTTCTTCATGTTTGTTGGACTGCTATCTATTTGGATCGTTCTGGGCTGGATTTGTAGCCTACCTACAGCCTTGTCACTATCAAAAACACATCCGTCCCTAGAACTTCGGAAACAGCTTTCTTTCTTCAAGCTCCCCCTAAATATGGTATTTACCAAAGTATTGGTGATTTTCCAGTTTGCCATTGCCATCGTCGTAGCGATCTGTATGATGTCCATGCGTGCGCAATTGCACTATCTGTACAACAAAGATCTTGGCTATGAGCCCAAAAATCTCTTGGCTATCAATTATACCTCCTGGGAGGGGAAGGATCAGGCCTTCAAACAGGAGCTATTAAAACATTCGTACATCTCTTCGGTCAGTCTCACAAGCTGGACGCCCTTTAGTGGTAGTGTGGATTTTAAAACAGTAGCAGACCCTAACAATCCGAACAAAGAACTCCCAGTGGTATTTGTCTATGCGGATTATGATTACATCAAAACAATGGGCATAAAGCTCCTTAGTGGCCGGCCTTTAAGTGCGGACTATGCGCTGGATAGACCGTTTACAGATTCGATTCAGGCCGGACAACGGGTACTTACCAATATGCTCGTTTCCGAACAGACCGCCCAGCGGCTGTCTTTAAAACTTAATAAGAGCAATGAGCCTTTAAACAATACACCTGTAGGCGTATTTAAAGAGTTCAACGGAGCAAGTTTAAAGTTTCCGATCGGTCCTTTTGCGATTAAATCGCAAAATGAATGGGAAGGCAGCTGCATGCTTATCCGCGTGCAAGAAGGTAAGAAAAAGGAAGCTTTAGCCTTGGTAAACAGCACCTGGAACCACTTTTTCCCTAATCGGATCGCGCAATTCAACTGGCAGGAAGATCAGGTGCAGCATCAATATAACAAAGAGAAAAAGCAGTACCAGCAATTGGCATTTTTTACAGGAGCCAGTATGCTGATTGCTATCTTAGGGATCGTAGCCATTGCCATTTATACGCTAGAACGACGGGTAAAAGAAATCGGTATCCGTAAAGTGCTCGGTGCTTCGGTAAATACGATCACCTATATGATTTCCAGATCCTTTATCGCGCTCTTGCTGATTGCGATTCTAATCGCTTTCCCCATAGCATGGTGGTTTACGCACAAATGGCTGGAAAATTTTTACTACCATATCGATGTTCCGATTGCTCTCTTTGTTTTCACGGGATTGTTTATGGGTGTGACGACGTTAACGATTATTGCTGTCCGGATATTCCAGACGGCCCGCATTAATCCCGTCAATAGTTTACGGGATGAATAATAAAAAATTAGCCGTAGGTGTGCGAAATTTAAATAGTGCAAACTATTATTTAGCTAAAGGGAATGAAAGTTTATAATTGGTATAAGTCTTTGGATTTTCGCTGTTTTCATCATTCACACATTGAAATCATATAGATTTTCGATACAAAGAAATAGAAAATATTTCAAAAACAAAAACATTTGTATAAATAAAAATAACATTATCTATCTTTATCTATACAAAAGGACAGATTATTAAATAAAAGGATGACAAAACTAGGCGATTTTTTAGCGAAGAAATCTGTGAATAAATCCCAGATTGCCCGCAAAACAGGATTAAGTAAAGCGAGAATCAATGAATTGACCATGACTGAGACCGCTAAATTACGTTTAGATGAAATGTACTTGATTGCTCTGGCCATCGATACAGATCCGGCCAAAATGATGCTCGAACTCTGCGAGCACCTCCAACTAAAACAGATTAAGGATTAGGATACTTTCCTAGAGCCCTTTAATAAGATGATCTGTGCGGTATTGGACGAAAAACTGTTCGATATCGTACAGCCACAAAATCCAACAAACAAAACAAAACACTGAAAAACAGCAACTTAATAAAACGGCAATACAATTGACTTCAGTCTAATGTCTAGATTGACCGGTCGATTACCGATCAATAAGATGTTAAAAATGTATTGTTATGATAGGAAATAGTCTTAAGGTCGCTTGGCGAAACATGGCAAAAAATAAGCTCTATTCTTTTATAAAGATCGGGGGATTTGCTTTTGGTATTGCAGTCTGTATGCTCATCGTACTGTATATCAAGCATGAGACCAGCTACAACAAGTTCTATCCAGCAATGGATCGCACCTATCGCCTCGTCGTTCAGCTTCCGATCGAAGGTAAAATTCAACGTTGGGTATCACTCTCGGCTCCCGTTGCCCCGACACTGAAAGCTGAAATTCCTTCCATAGAACAAACAGGCCGGATACTCCCTAACCCTTTATTTGGCGCAGGAAGTAACCAGCTCTCCCTGAATGATAACCCGCAAAGCTTTTATGATGATGGCTTTGTGTATATTGATCAATCTATTCTTGACATGTTTCCGACACCCATGGTTTCAGGAACTCTTGCCCATGCATTGGATCAACCCAATACACTTGTCATTACGAAAAGTAAAGCGGAAAAATACTTTAAAAATGATCCTATTGGACAGACCATTTATCTGAACAATAACAGATCCAAACTCTATACCATTACCGGCGTGATCGAAGATATACCCAAAAACTCCACTTTAGCAGGTTATAGCTTTTTCATGTCGCTCGCAGGCGAACCCTTTTATCCCGGCGAACAGAACCAATGGCTCAGTAACAATTACACAGTCTACGTTAAATTAAAGCCGCAAGTTAATATTGAACAAACCGAAAAGGAGATTTTAAGAAATTATAAAGCGCACTATTTACCTGAATATAAAAAATCAGGGCGCAAGCTCAATCCTTTATTCGAACAGGCAAAAATCAACTTACAAAATGCACTTGACATCCATTTGAAGTCTTCCGATATCGATGACGATAAAGTCAGTATATTGAATCGGGGAGATATCCGCATGGTCTGGACTTTTGCCATCGTCGCATTGTTTATTCTTTTGATAGCGTGTATCAATTTTATTAACCTATCGACCGCCAATGCCGCTACACGGGCCAAAGAAATTGGCATCCGGAAGACAATTGGTTCGACAAGGACATTATTGATCGGACAATTCCTGCTCGAGGCGATTTGTTATAGTGTATTGTCTTTGCTTGTTGGTCTATTGTTGAGCTGGGTTTTGTTGCCCATATTCAACAGTCTCGCCAATAAGTCCCTGACCATCCCATGGACATCCCCTTACTTTTTCCCATCATTATTGTTGGCAATACTGTTCATCGGCAGCCTGGCCGGAATCTATCCAGCTTTGTATCTATCCCGATTTAAACCGATTGCCGCATTGAAAAACAAGACCACCGGAGCCAAATCTTCATTATTCAGAAATGGCCTTGTCGTCTTTCAGTTTGCTACATCCATCATCCTTATTGTAAGTGCCTTGGTGACCAATCAACAGATACGTTATATCCTTGAAAAAGATTTAGGTTTCAAAAAGGAACAGGTCATTATCCTCCGAGGTATTGGTACATTGGGGAATCAGATCCCAAGCCTTAAAAATGAGTTGAAGTCCATTGCAAATGTAAGTTCCGTTTCCTTAGGCGATTTTATTCCAGTTCCCATTGATGGTGCCAAAAGAAACGGCAACCCATTTTGGAATGAGGGCAGACGGGAGATCGATATGGCCACACAGGGACAGTTCTGGGAGATTGACCAGGATTACCTTGAGACCTTCGGATTGCAACTGACCAAAGGTAGAAATTTCGATCCCAAAATGGCCACAGACAGCACGGCTGCCATCATCAACCAAAAATTGGCGAATGACCTGGGATTAAAAAATCCCATCGGAGCAAAAATAACCAATGGCGATACCTGGACAGTCGTTGGTGTTGTGAACGATTTTATTTTTGAGTCGCTGAAAGGTAAAGGGTACGCTGGCTTATGTATGGTATTACGGGGTTATCCCTCACTTTTATCCATTAAAGTTAAACCCGAAAACCTACAGGAGACCCTGAACGGAATTAACAGTGTATGGAATAAATTTTCACCCAATCAAAAGATCAATTACAGTTTTTTGGATGAGGGCTTTGCTTCCCTTTATCAAGATGTTGAACGGACGAAAAATATATTCAGCTGTTTTGCAATCGTCGCCATTTTTGTGGCTGCCCTCGGTCTCTTTGGACTAGCCACCTATGTGACACAACAGCGGACAAAAGAAATCGGTGTGCGGAAGGTGCTTGGCGCAAGTACGATGAGATTACTGAAACTGATGTCCGGAGACTTTATAAAATTGGTGTTTGTTGCCTTGGTTATTGCCTCACCTGTTGCGTGGTGGGCAATGAACCAATGGCTCAGAGACTTCAACTATAAAATAGATATCAACTGGATATACTTTTTTCTGGCGGGCATGGCCGCTGTCCTCATCGCCTTAGGTACCATTAGTTATCAGACCTGGAAGGCTATCAGGACCAACCCCGTCGATAGTCTAAGAGATGAATAAAGTCAGAAGATCTTAAAAATTAGTGCTTGTTGCCTTGGTCATTGCTTGCCTGTTGCGTGGAGGGCAATGCCAATGGCTAAAGGGGGATGAATGTTCGATTGCGAACGAAAACTGTCCGAAATCGGACATCCAAAAACAAGATAAACACAACATAAGACACTTATAGCAAAACAATTACAACAATGGCAAGGGGATTGCATTTTTAATTAGGTGAAATAGTTCGAATTGGTTTAAACATACATATCCAGCGTAAAATGGCACAAAATGATTTCAAACTGGCATGGCGTAAACTTTTAAAAAATAAGGGTTTCACATTTTTGAACATTATCGGACTGACCCTTGGTTTTACAGGTTTTATCCTTTCGTATCAATACATCAATCGCGAAACGAGTTACGATACATGGAATCCACATTTCAAGGATATCTATCAAATTGGTTTGGAAGCCGAAGGCGCTTTTACAGATGAGACCTCGCCTGCTATGGCTCCTTTGTTAAAACAAAATTTACCTGAAATCATCTATGCAGGTCGAAAAATAGTCTACAACTACGGCAGTTATCCCCTTTTTGGTGAAAATACAGTCCTTATTAAAAATGCTGCGCTCATTGACTCCTCTGCGGCACGCATCTTTCAAATCGAAAATGCAACTGGGCCACTCTACAAAAACAAGGAACAAAAGGAAGCGACTATGGTCAAAAGCCATATCGCCGAACAACTATTCAAAAAAGAGGGCCTAAATTTCGACAGTCCCCATTCGATTCCAGCTCAAAGCCTTGCTCTAGGTGTGCACGAGACGATTTATGGCACCATCAAAGAAAAAGGTCTATCCATAATTGATTATGATCTCCTTTTTATCCGTGAACCGCAGGATCTCTTTGCCGATAATAATCCTTTTTTGTATCAAACTTTTATTCAGGTTCGGCCCGGTACGGATATCGCGAATTTGACGGGTCGCATCAATGCGCTTTACCAGAAAGAAATCGCACCGAAAGATAAAATTCGCTCCTCTAGTTATGCCAAAGGGAAAATCTATCTGGATCCATTGACCAACCTTCACCTTCGGCCAAAAACGGGAAGTAACACGGCTTATATCATCACGTGGATTATTGGTATTCTCTCCGTTTTGATTCTCTTACTCGCCTCAGCCAATTTTGCCAACATGATTATGGCACAGGCGGATCAACGCATTAAGGAACTTGCACTCAAAAAAATATTGGGAAGCTCCCGCTGGGCTATCGTCAGACAATTGGCGCTCGAAGTATTTATTCTGACATTCAGTGCGGCAGGCCTAAGTTTCGTCGCTTTGGCCCTCACAGGAAATATCCTTCAAAAATGGTTCAATGATGACCTTAAAGGCTATATTTTGAGTTCGGAAACAATTGCCCAACTTGCTATTGCCGTACTAATGACAACGGTTCTATCGGCAATATATCCAGCTATCGTACTCTCCGGCTTCAAATCTGTCAATCTCCTAAAAGGTGGACTGACTTCTAATCTCAAAAAAGGCACATTTCGCAACGCATTGCTAACTTTCCAAATCAGTATGGCCATCCTATTTATTTCGGGCATGCTAGTTATTCGAGCACAGCTAAATTATATGCAGCAGACGGATAAAGGATTTGAACCTGCACAGGTCGTCAATTTCAGAGGTGTCGGTATGTATTACGATAATAAAATCGATGGTTCTTATCAACAATTAAAACGTCGGTTAGAGAATGATCCCAGTATTGCCTCAGTCGCATCAGCGACAAATATCCCAGGGGAAGGCGAACAGCCTCCGAAAAAGGATTTTTCCTATATTCAAAAAACCGTTTCATTTGCACATGTCGGTATTGATCCTGGATATTTCAAGACATTAAATATCCCTCATCTAGCGGGAAATATCAACCTGTCCATGGACCAGTTGCTCCGCGACTCGCTATCGAACTATGCGGTCATCAACGAATCTGCTGCCAAAAATTTAGGACTTGCAAACCCCATAGGCGTAAAAATTAAGGGCTGTGATGTTAACTTTGAAATTGTTGGCCTGGTCAAAGACAGTAAAGCTTACGGCTTTGAAAATGTAGTTCAACCGACGATATATTCATTTAAAAGTGAATGTGGCAGTACGCGCTTTCAAACCACACTCATGGTCAAAACAAAATCGGGAATGGTCGATCGGGCAATTCAAACGGTCAAAGCAGAATGGGCGAAAAACCCAGCCGCAAAAGATCTGCCCCTTGATTATTCCTTTATGGATGAGCAATATGCTTTACAACACAAAAAGCAGCAAGAATTGCAGACTGCTTTTAATAGTTTCACAACCCTTTCGGTTATCATCGCGGCTTTAGGGCTATTCAGTATGGCAGCGTATCAGGCGGCATTACGAAAAAAGGAAATGAGTATCCGTAAAGTACTGGGAGCATCGGTACACTTACTGTTTGTTCAACTAAACAAGCCTTTTTTCAAGCTCTTTGTGATCGGAATCGGGATCGCAATTCCAATAGCCTATATGCTTATGAACAAATGGCTTTCCAATTTCGCCTATCATATACAGCTATCCTGGTGGTCGTTTTTGATTCCAATATTTTGCATATTTATGTTGATATTATTTTCCATCAGCTTTCAATCTATAAAAGTCGCAAAAACAAATCCAGTAGACAGTCTGCGGGAAGAATAATAGAACATGAAGAGAACCAATGCCAGTCCATACGCTGCAATCGAATACCAATTGTGGCTACTAGAAAAAATATAAATACGAATATCTAAGATCTCAATATTAAAAAATGATACAATTAAAAAATTTATTCAAGTGGTATAATGTAGGTGGCACACGCTCATTCGTCCTTAAAGATGTAAGTCTCGATATTGCTGAAGGCGATTTTATCTCCATCATGGGGCCATCGGGGTCTGGAAAATCGACCCTGCTGAATATTATCGGCATGCTTGATGAACCTGACGAGGGGGCGTATTTTTTTATGGGCGAGAATGTATTGGAAATGAAAGCGAAAAAAAGAACGCAGCTTTACCAGTCCCATATTGGCTATGTATTTCAGGCTTATCATCTCTTGGATGAATTGACTGTATACGAAAATATCGAAACGCCCTTGATTTATAAAGACATTTCAAGCAAAGAAAGAAAAGCTATTGTGGCCGATATGCTCGATCGTTTTGGCATCGTGGGAAAGAAAGACCTATTTCCAGCGCAGTTATCCGGAGGTCAACAACAGATTGTCGGTATTGCACGTGCATTAGCAGGTTCGCCTAAATTATTACTGGCCGATGAACCTACAGGGAATTTAAACTCCAAACAGGGTGAAGAAATCATGGATCTATTCAAACAGCTCAACGATGACGGTGTGACGATCATACAAGTAACGCATTCGGAAAAGAATGCAGAATACGGCAAAAGAATTGTGAATATGCTGGATGGTCAGCTCAAATAATTGTACGCCAAATTAACCTGAATAATCCCTACCCGGTAAGCAAATTACTGGGGGGATTTTTTTATATTATTTCTCGAATCAATTTTTTAACTTCGTTAGGATGAATGAGAGAGAGTTGAAATCGCTAGTATCACTGTTGGACGACACCGACCAACAGATTGTTCAGGAAGTTGAACACCAATTAAAAAGTCAAGGTCCTGAGATCATACCCCATTTGGAAAGATTTTGGGAATCGAGCTTTGATCCCCATGTACAGGGGCGTCTAGAAAATATCATTCATGAAATTCAGTTTGATCAGACCAAAAATGAGTTACAAATCTGGAACCTGAGCAACTCATTCAACCTACTGGAAGGATTAATTATCCTCAATAATTATCAATATCCTTCCTATGAAAACCATAAAATTGTTTTGGCGATAGAAGACCTCAAAACTGAGGTATGGCGAGGTCTTCATTACGACATGACTCCGCTGGAAAAAGTGAACCTGATGAATCATGTTCTTTTTGGGTCTTTCGGCTTAGCAGGGAATACGAAGGACTATCATCACCCACAGAACTCCTATATTGGCCAGGTACTGGACACAAAAAAAGGAAATCCCCTAACCTTATCCTGCATCTACAGCATCATTGCACAGAAACTGGACATTCCAATCTATGGGATTAATTTACCAAAGCATTTTGTGTTGGCGTATATGGATATGGACGAAGAAGGGAATGAACAAGTTTTATTTTACATCAATGCATTTAACCGGGGTCAGGTAATGCAAAAAAGTGATGTAAATTCATTTCTGAAGCAACTGAACCTATATCCAGATAGCGCGTTTACCTATCCCTGCGATAATGTCACAATCATTAAACGTGCTTTACGAAATTTGATGTCTGCCTACGAAGAGCATGAAAGTTCAAGCAAGCAACAGGAAATCAAAACACTGTTTGAACTGCTTGCTTAAACTATTTATTAAAAGTTTGTAGTCGACCGACCATCCAAAAAGATATAATTTGGACGCAGATTTCCGTATGTTTTTGCTGCAATATCTGGTTGTATGTTACCTTCTTCTAACAATGGGAACCGCGAAATCGTATTATTCGTTAGATCAGAAACATAAAAAAACTTTCCTTCGTCGCGCCGGTCATCAATTGTTACTCCCCAAGGCTCTACTAATCCAGTATTCGCTCCACCGACAACATAATCAGGCTCAACATCTACTTTGTCTGTAGTCCCACTAAACAAAGCGGCAGGATTTTTAAAAAATAATACTTCTTTACCCGATGTTACCGCTAATAAGCCCTTATTGGGTGCATAAGATACGGGGCCCAATTGGGTTCTTCCTTTGATATAGACTTTCATCATAGGCTTGAATTTATCTGAATCGACAATCGTATCACGCGCCTGATTAATCAATTGTTGTTGGAGGTTGGCATAAACTGCAAATCCACTTCCCTTACTCGAGCCATCACTATTAAAACCTATAACTACTAACTTATCATTGTTATTGCTGCCATTGAGCAACGTCAGCGAACTCGGGACAACAGTTCCCAGATTTATCTGCTTATCAATAATAGGGGCTCCACCCTTCGAGCCGACCTTCCCAGTAGGCGTACTTACGGCATACAACATGGAGCTACCGGCTCCACGGTTTGTCACGGCTAAAAGAAACGGAATGGTTGTAGCGGAAGTAGCACTATTTTGTTGCGAAAAAGTGTAGTAGGCCAAGCCCCTGACATTTGTAAAACCTCGGTATCCAATTGCACCAGAAGTACCGGGAATACCATAGATATCATTTGCAAATGGGATAACCTGTATAAATGTATCCTGCGGAGTAATACTTGCCTGGAAAACAGCCTTGGCATTCGCATCAAAGAGAATTGGCCCGCCCCCTTTAGCCGGAGATAGATATTGATAGATATTATCCAAATTGTTGGTATCTGCTGGATCAACAATCATCATATTTTTCAGGGAAGAATTATTCGGATCATAATCTAAAAAAGAGATATACAATCTCGATATCTGCGTGATTCGTCCTTCGTTTGTTGGTTCATCATCCAATTTCTTACAGGAAACAAAACCTATAATACTGATGAATACTATAATAATACAGGATTGAAACGAAAATTTCATATTTTTTTTATTAAAAATAGCGTATTGCGTTAAACATACAAATCTACTAATATATGTAGAAAATAAATGAATTTATATGATTCTTTTAAGGGCAGCCCCTTCAAAGTAAAACGGAAATATTTGTCAATTCGCTACTTTTTGATTAAAATTGCCTTTGTTTTTGTTAGCATATACGATTATGGAAAATAAGGAATTTGTAAGGGAGACATTGACGTTACCTGGAGAAGGCAAGAAATTACTCTTACACTCCTGCTGTGCTCCTTGTTCTGGAGAAGTAATGGAAGCACTCATTGCTTCAGATATCGATTTTACGATTTATTTTTACAATCCCAATATTCATCCACGCAAAGAATATGATTTACGCAAAGACGAGAACATTCGATTTGCAGAAAAACATCATATTCCTTTTATTGATGCAGATTATGATGTAGACCATTGGTTTGATTTAGCCAAGGGGATGGAACAAGAGCCGGAGAGAGGTATTCGCTGCACGATGTGTTTTGATATGCGTTTTGAAAAAACAGCGGAGTATGCAGCGGCGAATGGCTTTGATGTGATTTCTAGTTCACTGGGCATTTCACGCTGGAAAAATATGGAGCAAATCAACGATTGCGGCTTACGTGCGGCTTCGCGGCATGAAGGTATGGAATATTGGACCTTCAACTGGCGTAAGAAAGGTGGATCGGCCCGTATGTTGGAAGTCTCCAAGAAGGAGAAATTCTATATGCAGGAGTATTGCGGCTGCGCTTATTCGCTGCGCGACACGAATAAATGGCGCATGGCAAATGGGCGCGAAAAGATAGAGTTAGGCAAAAATTATTATGAATAAGCCCTATCATTGGTAGGTATAAAGCTTGGCCTTAGAATATTTAAAAAAATATTTCGATCCTAATGATTTTATACATACCTTTGCAGGCTCAAATGCAAGATTGTGAAACATCTAAAACAATATAGAATTCCCTTTTCGGGGCTCAACGCTGGAAAGCACAATTTTGAGTTTGACATTAATAAAAAGTTCTTTGACTGCTACGAACATTCGATTGTAAAAGATGGCAATCTGGAAGCAGAAGTTGAGTTGCAAAAACAGGAGAACCTGTTGATATTGCATTTTGATATCCAAGGTGAAATTCAGTTGACTTGTGATACCTGCTTAAAAGAGTTTATGTCACCGATTTCAATTCAAGAGCGGATATTAGTCAAATTCACGGATGAAGATTGGACAGATAACACCGAAGAGGTGTTAATTTTATCCAAAAGCGACCATGAGTTGAATATAGCTGAGCTATTGTATGAATACATTAATTTAGCTGTTCCCTATATCGTCAAATGTGAAGAGCAGGGAGAAGGCATACAATGTGATCCTGAGATGCTCGCATTATTCACAAGCGAGCCAGAATCAGAGGAACAAAAAGAAGAAGAAATTATCGACCCACGTTGGGAAGCATTGAGAAATATTAAAAATAACTAAAACAAGAATACGAGATGGCACATCCAAAACGTAAGACTTCTAAATCAAGAAGAGACAAAAGAAGAACACATTATAAAGCTGAAGCTCCAAGCTTGACAGTATGTAAAGAAACTGGCGCAGTTCATTTACCTCACCGTGCATATACTGTAGACGGAAATTTGTACTACAACGGTAAATTGATCATTGAAAATACAGCTGTTGTCTAAGGTAAACCTTTCATAACGCCAAAACATCCCAGACAAGCACTATTTTAGAAATTTGCTTTACTTTGGGATGTTTTTTGCGTATTATTGATTTACTAAATAATAACGGATGAAGATTGGTTTAGATATTTTAGGAGGAGATTATGCTCCTAAAGCAACGATAACAGGTGCTATTGAAGCACAAAAGCAGCTTACTGGAGACCAAAAAATAGTCCTTTTTGGTAAAACTGAAGAGACAAAACAATTAATCAATCAAGCCGGAGGAAATTCATCTGACTTTGAATATGTTGAGGCTCCAGAAATTATTGCGATGGGTGAACATCCAACCAAAGCAATAACTCAAAAACCCAACTCAAGTATTGCGAAGGGATTTGACTATTTAAAAAACAAAGAAATCGACTCATTCGCTTCTGCTGGTAACACCGGCGCTATGCTCGTGGGCTCGATGTTCAGCGTTAAAGCTATCCCAGGCGTATTGCGTCCTGCTATAGCATCCATCGTTCCCAAATTGAAATCAGGCTTCGGGATCTTATTGGACGTCGGCGCAAATGCGGACTGTAAACCAGAGATGTTGAACCAATTTGCAATCTTGGGAAGTGTCTTTGCCGAACATGTGTTCAATGTATCCAACCCTAAAGTCGGATTATTGAATATCGGAGAAGAAGAAGAAAAAGGAAACATCCTAACAACCTCTACCTACCCCCTACTAAAAGCCAACGACAAAATTAACTTTATCGGAAATGCAGAAGGTCGCGACCTGTTCAGTGACCATGCAGACGTATATGTCTGTGATGGATTTACAGGAAATGTCGTCTTGAAACTTGCAGAATCATTTTATGTAGTAACGTTGAAAAAGGGTTTTAAAGATGATTTTTTCGACCGATTCAACTACGAACAGTACGGCGGTAGCCCCATCCTGGGAGTAAATGCTCCTGTCATTATTGGCCACGGTATTTCGACACCTGAGGCCATTAAAAATATGGTTTTATTTTCAAGAGATATGATCGAGTCTAAGTTCATTGACAGCATCAGATCTATTTTCAATTAGAATATTTATGTCAAAGATTCACGCCGCAATTACGGCTGTAAATGGTTACGTTCCGGATTACATCCTAACCAACAAAGAATTGGAAACAATGGTCGACACTAACGACGAGTGGATCGTTTCCAGAACGGGAATCAAAGAGCGTCGCATCTTAAAAGGCGAAGGGCTTGCTACTTCAGATCTTGCTGTACCTGCCGTTCAAGGTTTATTGAAAAAAAGAGGCATAGCTGCTACAGATATTGATCTCATCATCTTTTGTACCAGTACTCCAGATATGCTGTTCCCTGCCACAGCTAATATTCTTGCCGATAAAATTGGAGCGACCAATGCTTGGGGATTTGATCTTCAGGCTGCATGCTCAGGATTTTTATTCGGTTTGAACACGGCAACGCAATTTATCATTGCCGGTACACACAAAAAAGTACTCGTTATCGGTGCAGACAAAATGTCTTCGGTCATCAATTATCAAGACCGCAATACCTGTATCCTATTTGGTGATGGTTGTGGTTGTGTCCTATTGGAACCTAATGAAGAGGGTTTAGGTATACAAGATGCAATTTTAAAAACCGATGGTTCTGGGGGACAATTTTTGAATATCAAAGGTGGTGGATCACTTAACCCAGCCTCGCATGCAACGGTAGATGCCGGATTGCACTATGCCTATCAAGAAGGCCGCACAGTATTTAAATTTGCGGTAACCAATATGGCAGATGTTGCGCACGAAGTGATGGTCAAAAACAATCTTAAATCGGAAGATATCGCGTGGTTGGTACCTCATCAGGCCAATAAACGTATCATTGATGCTACAGCAGAGCGCGTGGGATTGCCGGATGAGAAGGTCATGGTGAACATTCAAAAATATGGTAACACAACAAGTGGTACAATCCCTTTGTGTTTATGGGAATGGGAATCGCAATTGAAGAAAGGAGATAATCTTATCCTTGCCGCTTTCGGCGGTGGTTTCACTTGGGGATCCATCTATTTAAAATGGGCGTATTAATTGTCCATTTTATGGTATAATTTATTACTTTTGACAGTTAGAATTTTTTAGAAACAAACAAAACCTAGAATACTATGGGTATGGATATCAAACAAATTCAGGACTTGATTAAATTCGTTTCAAAATCAGGTGTGAATGAAGTCTCGATTGAAGAGCAAGATTTTAAAATTACAATAAAAACAAATCAAGAGCCTACGTATGTAACAGCTTCTGTTCCTGCTGTTGCCCCTATCGCTGCTCCTCAAGTTGCGCAAGCAGCGGCACCAGCTCCTGTAGCTAGTCCTGCAGCGCCAGCCGCAAATGCAGATGCAAACTTGATTACAATCAAATCACCAATGATCGGTACATTCTACCGTTCGGCAGGACCTGGCAAACCGTCTTTCATCAATGTTGGTGATGATATCAATACAGGTTCTGTATTATGTATCGTTGAAGCAATGAAATTATTCAACGAAATTGAATCTGAAGTTTCAGGTAAAATCGTTAAGATTTTGGTAGAAGATGCTCAACCTGTTGAGTTCGACCAGCCATTATTCTTAGTTGAGCCTAAATAATTTACAATTGTGTAAATGAATATATGTAGCCTCCAAAGGGCTACATTTTTTTGCAAACTTCATAATTCAAGACAATGTTCAAAAAAATATTAATTGCAAATAGAGGAGAGATTGCCCTGCGCATTATCCGTACCTGTCGTGAAATGGGTATCAAAAGTGTTGCAGTATATTCTACTGCTGACCGAGATAGCCTACACGTAAGATTTGCGGATGAAGCCGTTTGTATCGGTCCTCCTCCAAGTAGAGACTCTTACTTAAACATTCCGAATATTATTTCTGCTGCCGAACTGACAAATGCTGATGCAATCCATCCAGGATATGGTTTCTTATCCGAAAATGCGCGCTTTTCAGCAATATGTGCAGAATATGGCATCAAATTTATTGGTGCTACAGCCGAACAGATCGAGAAAATGGGTGATAAATCCCGTGCTAAGGATACCATGAAAAAAGCTGGTGTTCCTACAGTGCCCGGATCTGAAGGTTTGATCTCAAATGTAAAAGAAGGCATTTCATTAGCCAATGAAATCGGTTATCCTGTTATCATCAAAGCAACTGCTGGTGGTGGTGGTCGAGGAATGCGTATCATTTGGAAAGATGAAGAATTCGAACCGGCGTGGGATTCTGCACGTGTTGAATCAGCTGCGGCTT
The DNA here is from genome assembly GCF_002325125.1 of Sphingobacterium sp. UBA1498. NCBI lineage: Bacteria > Pseudomonadati > Bacteroidota > Sphingobacteriia > Sphingobacteriales > Sphingobacteriaceae > Sphingobacterium > Sphingobacterium sp. UBA1498. Next base: position 277,166 of record NZ_DCRG01000003.1, on the reverse strand, counting down.
TCGGTAATGATGGAATCTACCTTGAAAAATATGTAGAAGAACCTCGTCATATTGAATTCCAGATTGTAGGTGATCAATTTGGCACTGTATGTCACCTATCTGAACGTGACTGCTCAATTCAACGCCGTCACCAAAAATTGATCGAAGAATCTCCATCTCCATTCATGACTCCTGAGTTGAGAGCCGAAATGGGTGAAGCTGCTGTCAAAGGTGCCAAAGCGGTGAACTATGAGGGCGCTGGTACGATCGAATTCCTGGTTGACAAACATCGTAACTTCTACTTTATGGAAATGAATACCCGTATCCAGGTAGAACATCCAGTAACGGAAGAAGTCATCAATTTTGATTTGATCAAAGAACAGATTAAAGTGGCAGCAGGAATTCCTATCTCGGGAAAAAATTATGAACCGCAGATGCATGCCATTGAATGTCGTATCAATGCAGAAGATCCTTTTAATAACTTCCGCCCTTCTCCAGGTAAGATCACGAACTTTCACTCACCAGGTGGGCATGGAGTACGTGTAGATACCCATGTATATTCAGGATACACCATTCCGCCTAATTACGATTCGATGATTGCGAAATTAATCACTGTGGCACAAACGCGTGAGGAAGCAATCAGCACTATGGAAAGAGCACTAAGCGAATTTGTCATTGAAGGAATCAAAACAACCATCCCTTTGCACTTAAGATTGATGCGTGATCCTAATTTTAGAGCAGGTAATTTCACAACGAAGTTTATGGAAACTTTTGACCTAACTGAATATCCTGTAGAAGATTAAATAAAATTATCTTTACACACATAAAAAATACCATTCTTTACAATAAGAATGGTATTTTTGTTTCCAAACAATTTTTATGAGTACACCTAATTCGAAAGATCTTATACAAGCTATTAAAGATAAAGGGAAGAACATAGAAGCAGAGATGTCGTTCTTTGACCACCTTGAGGTTTTAAGATGGCATTTGGTCCGTTCGGCAATTGCGATCTGTATCTTTGCAGGTATTGCTTTTACATTCTATGATTTCGTATTTAACGATATCATCATGGGGCCAAAGAATCTAAATTTTTGGACTTATCGCATGATGTGTAAAGCAGCCGACGCTTTTAATCTGGCAGACTTTTGTGTAAAAAAAATTCCTTTTAATATCATCAATACTGAACTAGCAGGTCAATTTATGCTTCAGATAAACTCCTGTTTATTGATGGCTTTGATGATGGGCTTTCCTTATCTCCTTTTTGAAATTTGGTTATTTGTAAAACCAGCTTTAACAGACGTAGAAAGACGATCTGCCCGTGGGTTTGTATTTTATGCTTCGCTATTGTTTATTTTAGGGGCACTCTTCGGATACTACATTGTTGTACCATTATCCATCAACTTTCTAGCAAATGTATCGCTGAGTGATGAAATCGTCAACCAGATTACCATTGATAATTACCTCTCGACCATTTCAACTTTAACATTGGGCTGTGGTATTGTCTTCCTACTTCCGATACTGGTATTTATTCTCTCTAAAATCGGTATTATGACTCCGGAATTTATGCGAGCCAGCCGTCGTTATGCAACAGTCATTATTTTAGTGATAGCTGCGGTTATTACACCTTCGGCAGATATAATCACCATGCTGACAGTTGCGGCACCAATGTTCCTATTATATGAAATCAGTATTATGGTTTCTGCGGATGTTAAAAGAAAAAAATTAGCACAAGAAAAATAAAATAACAATAAAAATGAGCAGCGTAAAGAAAATTGCAATTGGAAGTGACCACGCGGGTTTTGACTACAAAACAGCTTTGGTAAGCTTTTTGAAAGAATTGGGTTATGAAGTAACAGATTTTGGGACAAATTCTCCAGACTCAGTTGACTATCCAGATTTCGCACACCCAGTTGCATCAGCAGTGGAAAATAAAGAAGCAGATGCCGGAGTTTTAATTTGTGGCAGTGCAAATGGAGTTGCCATCACAGCCAATAAACACCAAAATATTCGTGCTGCTATCTGCTGGTTAGAGGAAATCTCTGCTTTGGCCCGTCAGCATAATGATGCTAACGTAGTGTGTATCCCAGCACGTTTTATCGATCTTGAGCTTGCTAAAAAGATTATCAATACATTTATAAACACAGCATTCGAAGGTGGCCGTCACGCTAATCGGGTAGACAAAATCGCTTGTAGCTGTTAATAAATTAACATATTTTAAGATGCGGATGAAAGGTAAACAATACTTTTCATCCGCTTTTTTTTATATATTGTGCAGATACTGAACGTACTTACATCTATCTGTAAGAAGATAGCGGCGGTGGAGCCAACTGAAAACTCAAGATAAAGCTTACAAACTAGTAACAGTAAAAAATAAACAATGAAAAAAATATACAACCTGCTTTGGATCGCATGCGTGCTGATGAGCTGTGCTAAAGCACAGGACGTAAACAGTAAATATGCGGAGGAAATCACCGTAGAATCTACGCAAAAGCATCTACGCACCTTAGCTTCTGTTGATTTTGAAGGCAGAGGAACGGGGCAAAAAGGCGGACGCCTGGCTGCAGAATATATTGCCAATGAATTTAAAAAATATGGCCTTACTGCACCTGTCAATGGATCTTATTTCCAACCCTTGCAGCTTATTCGAAATAGCTTCAAGGTAAAGCAATTTAGTATTAATGAGAGACCTTTTCAACATGGCAAAGATATTTTTGTCATTGGCAACAATGAAAACAAGTTTTTCGAGGGTAGTGAAATTGTTTTTATTGGCTATGGTATTGATGATCCCAAATATTCGGATATCGCTGGTATGGATCTCCATAATAAGATTGTTATGCTAATCAATGAGCATGAACCAACGGATGAAAAGGGTAATTCATGGATTAGCAGCACAAAGACTCCGTCTAACTGGTCGACAACCAGAAATAAAAAAGTTAAGGAAATCCTTAAACACAATCCTAAGATGATATTGGCTATTAACAGTCAATTATCTCAACTTTTGGAAGATGCTGGAGACCGGGCTACAGAAGGACGCTATAATTTAGCGATAGATCAACCCGCACCGGAGAAGTCGCCTATGATCCCTGTTGTCAATATTACTGATCATGCAGCCAACTATGTTTTGAATCTAGCGCGAACTAACCTTGCCGCTATAGTTTCAAAGATTAATCGATCTGGACAGCCAAGTTCTTTTGTTATTCCTACTAATTTTAAAGCCGAGTTTGGCACCAATGCCACTACTCTAACTGACCCAAATATTCTTGGTTACCTGGAAGGAACAGATAAAAAAGATGAAGTCGTGGTGATTGGAGGCCACTATGACCACGATGGAATAGATTCCAAAGGAAATATCTTCTTTGGGGCCGATGACAATGCCTCGGGCACAACGGCTGTTCTCGAGTTGGCACGTGTTTTTTCAAAGGCTAAATCTGCTGGAAATGGCCCTAGGCGCAGTATGTTGTTCATTACCTACGCTGCAGAGGAAAAAGGATTATTAGGATCCAAATTTTATACCGAAAATCCAGTGTTCCCATTGAAAAATACTGTAGCCTGCATTAATATTGATATGATTGGTCGTGTCGACGATAAGCATCTCAAAGGAAATCACAATTACATCCATGCGATTGGTTCGGATAAATTGAGCTCGGAGTTGTATCAAATCAATAAGAATGAGAATGAGATGCATACGAAAATGGAGATCGACTACACCTATGACAATCCAAAGGATCCCATGCGTTTGTATTATCGTTCAGATCATTACAACTTTGCAAAAAAAGGTATACCCTCAGTCTTTTATTTTTCGGGATTGCATCCGGACTATCACACACCTGCGGACACCTATGACAAGATCGATTTTCCCTTGATGGTAAAGCGCGAGCAACTTGCATTCTTTACTGCATGGCAAATTGCCAATCGGGAAAATCGCCTCGTTGTTGACACCAATAAGGAATAAGACCGAATTATCCGCAGCAATTAAAATTATTTTACCGTATAAAAAAAGGCAAGTGAACAAAGGTTTACTTGCTTTTTTTATACGGTAAAATGACCTTTAGGATAAACATTTTATGGGTAATTATTGTTAACTTTAATACAAAAAACAAGTATAATTTATGGCTTTTGTAGATTACTATAAAGTGCTTGGCACTGATAAGACAGCCTCAGCTGATGAGATCAAAAAAGCATATCGAAAACTAGCCCGCAAATACCATCCTGATGTCAACCCTAACGACAATGAGGCCAAACAAAGATTTCAGGAGATTAATGAGGCAAATGAGGTATTATCTGACCCTGAAAAGCGTAAAAAGTATGACCAATATGGTGAGCACTGGCAACATGGGGAGGAATATGAAAAAGCGCAACAGCAATACCGCCAATCCCAGTCGGCTGGAGGCAATCCATTTGGCGGAAACAGCGGTTCTTACGAATATACCGGAAACTTTGACGACGGCCAATTTTCTGATTTCTTTGAACAGATGTTTGGGAGCAGAGGTGGTGGCGGACGGCAAAGCACATTCCGTGGACAGGATTTTAATGCCGAACTCAGCTTATCTTTACAAGAGGCTTACACCACCCATTCACAAACATTTAATATCAACGGAAAAAATATCCGTATCACGATTCATGCGGGAGTCGAGGATGGACAAAAAATCAAACTTAAAGGTTATGGAGGCGATGGTATAAATGGTGGTCCAAAGGGAGATCTCTACATAACAATCAACATCGCGCCCGATGGTCGTTTTAAACGTCAGGGAAGCGACTTGTATACAACACTTGACATCGATCTCTACACCGCTATCTTAGGCGGCGAGGCTACGCTAGATACATTCGGTGGAAAAGTAAAATTAAAAATAAAAGCTGAAAGTCAAAATGGTGCAAAAATGCGTCTTAAAGGAAAAGGTTTTCCTGTGTATCGAAAGGAGGGCGAATTTGGAGATCTATATGTTACATTGAATATACAAATGCCGAGTAATCTGACTGCCGAAGAAAAAACATTGTTTCAACAATTGAAGGATCTAAAGAAATAATATTATGGAAACGACACTTATAAGAGTCATAGACTTCTGTCAGTCTAGAAAGGTTGAAACAACCTTTTTGGAAACCATGGTGGAATATGGCCTCATACACATCGTCATTCAACAGGAAGAACAATATATCGATGAAGACGATCTTCAGAAACTGGAACGTTTTTCAAATCTCTATTACGAGCTAGAAGTGAATCCTGCCGGAATTCAGGTGGCCAGCCATTTATTGGAAAAAGTGGAGCAGCTTCAAAATGAAATCTGGCATTTAAAGAATAAATTAAAATCNNGATTTTAATTTATTCTTTAAAATTCGACATCTCGCTCTGTATTTACTTTGGTCTGCCAAACAATTTTATCTTTCAAAGTCGTGTACAGAATTTCATAATCTCCTTTACAGGTGACAAAGGATCCATAAAAATCATTGGGCTTCATCACACGATAAACAACCAATTTTCTTTTCCCCTCAACCACACCATAGGCTTTCATTAACATAAAGCCTGTTTTGTTTATCTTTTCTTCAGGAATTTTATAATCCAAATGTGAACGGCTAATACCGTCATCTGGGCATAAAATTTCGGTACGGCTCGGTGTAAACTTATAACGATCGCGATACATGGCCACATTCGACATTACGATATCCTTAGCCCATGCAACGTCGGTAAAATTCTCGGGGACGAGAAAAATCAAAGACACCATTTTTTCTTGCCAAAGGCGGCCGTTAAAAGGGATGACAAAATGAAGCAACTTCTGCCTTTTAAACGTTGTGATGTTATAAAAATATCGACCTTCTTTATGCTGCTCACGTTGAAAAGAACTTAGATTCAGCAGATGGTTTTTCTTTCCTTTTACATTTGGTGAATTGTTCACTATGGCAAGCATATCATAGCTATATTTCCCCGCTAAATGTCCAGAAAATAGCACGCTGTAAGCAGTGTCCGAATATCGCAAGTGGCGTAACACCTTGCGAAACCTACGCGTAACTTTATCGGCATTGATTGGACTCGTATTGCCTTGCCAATTTTTATCCTCCATAATATCATCCCCTAAAAATACGGTGAGCTCTTTATTGAGATTAACAAAATATTCGTCTCCCTCGACAGCAAAACCGTTAGGAACGACCTGATAAGATTTACATGAAGAGAGCGTCGCAAAGGCGATAATGACATAGAAGACTCGGATGATTATGGTGTGCATAATATAATACTTGATGTTTTATTTTGCTAGATTAAGACGAATGGGCAATGTATAGGCAACTCGTACTGGTTTACCGCCGACGAGCGCCGGTTTCCATCGCTTTGCACGTTCCATGAGTTTCAACGTTGCTTCTTTGGTGCCATAACCGAGATCCTTTTTTACTTTAATATGGGATAAGCTACCATCTATTTCAATAATAAAATTGACTTCAATCATACCACTGACATCATGTTCCACAGCCTGTTTTGGAAACTGAAAATTATTGCCTACCCAAATCATAAATGACTGCATTCCTCTTTCTGGAACTGGCTTCACTTCGACCTGATCAAAAGGCATCGTATCCGATTGTTCATTGGACTGTATGTGGCTACGCTTTGTTTGTTTAGGCGGGTAGGTCTGATGATCGAATGTTGCCACCTGCTTAACCCCTGACTCAACAGCTAAAACCATTCCTTTTGCCCTACTCGTATTGAATACTAAAGTAGATAAGGTTATCAAAAATAGCATGGGTAACACCGTTACATATAACAGGCGCTGTCTCGGGTTCGATTTATCTTTAAATAACATCCTGATGCGCAACTTTAAAAACGAATGATTCGAAAATTCTTGTGAAAAAACCAATTGGTCTGTTCGCAATGCATGAGCGACCAACATTTCTGCATAGGCCACCTTATCGGCAGAACAAATTTCATCTACAATATATTCATGTTGAAACCGTATTTCTCTTTGAAGAAAATAGACAACAGGATTGAACCAATTGAAAATTTTCAGGATCTCAATCAATAGCAAGTCGTATGAATGCCCCTGTTCAGTATGGATCTGTTCATGCCATGCAATATTTTCCTTGTTGTAGGTCAATCTCCCGATTACAATCCTATTAAAAAAGGAAAAACTTAGGTGATCAGGCGAAGAACGCAATACCCGAAAAAGATAGCTGATTCGGACCATTAGGAAAAGGCAGGCGAGTATCACCCCTATCCAATAAATCTTTACAATTATATCTAAAAAAAATAAGGGCTGTTCAATTGAGCTTCCAATTCCTATATCCACATATGTTCCCAGATCGATCTTTACAAGATGTTTGGAAATCAGCTCAGTCTTTGGTAATTCAATAAAAATACCTACCGGAGCCAATAGCGAAAATATGGACATTCCGATGAGATAGATCCGATTCCATTGAAAAAAAGTGAGCCTTCTAAAAATCAGTTTATAGAGTACAAAACTGATAATCAATGAAACATTGACAATCAATAAATAAATCATAATCAAAAAGTTTATAAAGGTTTTGGTTGTTACTTATTACGTTCAATTATAGACAGGATTTCATCAAGTTCCCTAACGTCTAATCTATTCTCTTCCAAAAAATAAGAAAGCATACTTTTGGGGGAATTATCAAAATAATTGGTTAGTAATTTTCCTGTAAGACCTTTCTTATATTCCTCTTTTGAAATCTTCGGTGAATACTGATGGCTTTTTCCAAAAGATTCATGCGTCACAAAACCCTTCGTTTCGAGAATACGAACGATAGTCGACACTGTATTGTAGGCAGGTTTCGGTTCTGGCAACCGATCAATAATCTCTTTGACAAAGCCACGCTCCATCTCCCAGAGCTCTTTCATAATTTGCTCTTCAGCTTTCGTTAACTCTTTAAAATCTTCCATAACCTCTATAGAATAAAAAAATACTGTAATAATAATACGTTATCTAAGTTAAAACTAAATATTTAGTTTCACAACTGTATTTTTAGTTTTAAAATAAATAACTGATAAACAATGCTTATTATTAAAGATTCGAATTTAATCTTCGAAGTTCTTCTTGCGTGAAGCTTTCAGTTGAGCTTGTTGCTTCTTTCTGTCTAACCTTTTTAAAATACTTGAATAAGGTATTCTTGTTTTCTTTCGGGCCTTTATTGGTACAAGCGCGGACTCCAAAATACGCCTAAAGCGATCGATTGCAATTTCTTTATTCCGAATCTGTGATCGATCGATATCACATTCCAGTTGCAATATTCCATATTTATTTATGCGATTTGCCAAAACTGTATAAATCATCGCTTTTTCTTCAACAGAAACAGCTGTGGAAACCTCGACATTCCACTGCAGCAATACTTTGGATGACACCTTGTTTACGTGTTGTCCACCTGCTCCGCCTGACCTGGAAAACTTAAACGTCAGTTCGCCTATTACTCCTTCTAAATTCATTTTTCTTTAAATGCTTCTTCTATCTTTTCCATTTTCTTTAGTAAAAAACCCAATTTTTCCACTTGGTCCCGTTGTACTTCGGCAAGTTCCTGCTCTTTGCGGATAATGAGGTGATCAATTTTCTCATGCAATTCCCTAATTTCGAGTTCGGCTTTTAAGTTAACCATATAATCATTTCTTGCCCGTTCGCGATCTTTATCTTCCTGCCTATTTTGGCTCATCATAATAACGGGAGCCTGTAACGCTGCCACACAGGACAGAATCAGGTTAAGTAAAATAAAGGGATAGGGATCAAAACCTTTATTATTTAACCAATAGATATTGGCTAAGATCCAAACGATCAAAAAAAAGATAAAAGAAATAATAAATACCCAGCTTCCACCAAATTCCGCCACTTTATCTGCAACTTTGTCCCCTAAGCTGATCGGTTCATTTGTATCCCCATCCAGACTCGCGCTGATTACCTTATTTTCCTTGAAGCTATCAATTACCTGTTGATCGAGTTGACTTAACTGTCCCGACTCATCCCTTAAAAATTCGGATATATAAGCTTCTTTGAACCGTGTCAACTCTGTGGAAGCGATGTATTTATCTTTACCAAAGCTCGGATACTCCTTTTTTATCAGTTTAAAAATTGGCTGTCGAATTGAAGCCCCCAAAATACGTTGTTCAGAAGGAAACTGCTGTCCTGAAATATCACTTATAAAGTTATCCATATACCGATTAAATGTCTATTTAAAGATAGCGCTTTTTAACCAATCAAAAAATTCACAAAACTATGGCAATTGGTTTTTGTTATTTTACGCATAAATAGTCGAAATTTGCAGCACAAAATTTAGGAATAAGCATGCTAAATTTTTCATGTTTTCTTGAAATGATTGAAGAAGACAATCGTTAGACTAAAATTGCTTCTTCGTTGTCTGATGAATAAATGTACTAAATATGCGATAAACATCGCATGTGTTTAGACGAAAATAGTCGGAATACTAACATGAGGTTCACGTTAGCCTTTAAACAAAATTGAACAGTGCATACTAGAGATGCAGTTAAATATACGCTCAGACATAATTACGCAGATGAAAATAGGAATTGTTTGTTATCCCACCTTTGGTGGAAGTGGTGTAGTTGCAACCGAACTAGGAAAGGCTTTGGCCGCTAATGGACATGAGATCCATTTTATTACCTATCGACAACCTGCACGGCTGGATTTCTTTTCTGAAAACCTATACTACCATGAGGTAGCTGTTTCGCAATATCCGCTTTTTGACTTTCTACCCTATGAATCTGCATTAGCCAGCAAACTGGTAGATGTTGTTCGTTTCGAAAAGTTGGATTTGATCCACGTCCACTATGCAATCCCACATGCATCAGCGGCATTTATGGCAAAACAGATCTTGCTTACTACCTATGGCATTAATATTCCGGTAGTAACAACCTTACATGGCACAGATATTACACTTGTAGGTAAGGACAAGAGTTTTAGTCCCGTTGTTACATTCTCCATCAATCAATCAGATGGCGTAACTGCTGTATCACAGAATCTAAAAGATCAGACGCTGGGATACTTTGACATTACCCGCGACATCAAGGTGATCCCAAACTTTATTGATTTGGACAGGTTCAGCAATAAAGACCGTTCACATTTCAAAAAAGCCATTGCTCCGGGCAATGAACGGATATTGGTTCATACGTCCAACTTCAGAAAGGTTAAAAATACTGAAGATGTCATTCGTATTTTTAAGAAAGTACATGATGTAATCCCTTCGAAGCTCTTAATGGTAGGAGATGGTCCTGAGCGTCGAAACGCAGAAGAGCTTTCGAGAGAACTTAATGTATGTCAAGACATACGTTTCTTGGGTAAACAAGATGCAGTGGAAGAAATACTGTCTGTATCGGATCTTTTCCTAATGCCTTCAAGCTCGGAAAGCTTCGGACTCGCAGCACTAGAGGCCATGGCCTGTCAAGTTCCGGTGATTTCTTCCAATACCGGTGGTTTACCTGAGCTGAATGAAAATGGTGTAACTGGATTTCTCAGTGCGGTAGGCGATGTGGATGACATGGCAAAAAATGCAATCTATATTCTCGAAGATGGTGAGCGTCTAGATAAATTTAAAGAAGCAGCATTAAATCACGCCAAAGAATTCCAATTGTCTAATATTATGCCTCTTTATGAACAATATTACCAAAAAGTCATTAGTGAAACAATAAAACCACAATAAATATCACTTTAAGTCCTAGGGGATAAAAAAAATATTTTATCTTTGACCTTTGGAAAATTTCCAAAAAAACAATTATGAAATACAAACGTATCTTATTAAAACTTAGCGGTGAATCCTTAATGGGTGACCAAAGCTATGGTATCGATATTAACCGCGTATCACAATACGCTAATGATATCAAAGAAATTCACGATCAAGGTTTAGAAATTGCAATTGTTATCGGTGGCGGTAATATTTACCGTGGTTTAAGTGCTGAAAAATCAGGAATGGACCGTGTTCAAGCAGACTATATGGGCATGCTTGCCACAGTCATCAACAGCATGGCACTGCAGGATGCACTTGAGAAAGTTGGGAAAAAGACACGTTTGCTTACTGCGATCAAAATGGAGCAAATATGTGAGCCCTTTATTCGTAGAAGAGCCGTTCGCCACTTGGAAAAAGGCCGTATTGTTATTTTCGGAGCTGGTACTGGAAATCCCTACTTCACAACGGATACTGCTGCATCTTTACGTGCGATCGAAATCAATGCAGATGCAGTATTGAAAGGAACACGTGTAGATGGTATTTACACTGCTGATCCGGAAAAAGATCCTAGTGCAACAAAATTTGAGGAAATATCATTCACAGAGGTTTATGAGAAAGGATTAAATGTCATGGATATGACTGCCTTTACCCTTTGTCAAGAAAACAAATTACCAATCATCGTATTTGATATGAACAAACCAGGCAATTTATTAAAACTTGCTAATGGTGAACATGTTGGAACTGTGGTTAAATAATTTAAATCTGTTAAAAACGTAATCTTATATGAACGAACTAATTTCAATTGAATTGGACGATTGTAAAGACAAGATGTCCAAAGCAGTTGCTCACACCGAATCCGAATTAACTAAAATTCGTGCCGGTAAAGCTTCTCCATCTATGTTAGATGGTATTTCAGTAGACTATTATGGTAGCGCCACTCCACTTTCACAAGTGGCAAACATCAATACGACTGATGCACGGACTATTGTTATTCAGCCTTGGGAGAAATCGCTTATCAACGCAATTGAAAAATCTATCACAGACGCTAACCTAGGCATCAACCCGCAGAACGATGGTATCGTTATTCGTCTGAATGTTCCCCCTTTAACAGAAGAAAGGAGACGTGATCTAGTTAAGAAGGTAAAAGAGGAAACTGAAAGAGGCCGTATCGGTATTCGTAACATCCGTAAGGATGTCAATGAGTCCATCAAGAAATTGAAAAATGATGGTGCGTCAGAAGATGAAATTAAAACTGCCGAAGGTGAAGTCCAAAAGTTAACGGACGCATTCATTGTAAAAGTTGATAAATTGGCTGAACTAAAAGAAAAAGATATCATGACTGTTTAAGTCTTCCTACTTAAATAGAAAAAAGGTCTGAAAGTATTCAGACCTTTTTTTTTATAAAGTCATCCGACACTAGTGATCCACCTTAACTCTCCAAAGACCATACTTATCCACTTATAAACTATTGCTTTCCAAATATTTAGTATTTTAAACTCAACGCATCTTTCAAAATATTCCTTGTTGCACCATTGATTTTTAAACAAATAATTGTACATTGTACACTAACAAGTAATCAATTATATGATGAACAATTCTCGCCGTCAATTTTTAAAGCAAGCTGGAATAGGTATTTCGGCAGCTTATCTGGTGCCCAACTTTATATCCTGTCAAAATAAAGCTGGGGCAATCAGCGACAATCCATTACAGAATATAGGCGTACAGCTTTATTCCATTCGTGATTTGATGGATAAAGACCCAAAAGGATCTTTAGAACAAATTGCCAAAATTGGGTACAAACACGTTGAGCTCTATGGGATCGACCCTACGGCTAAGCAGTTTTGGAAATTGCCCTACAAAGAGTTGAAGAAAATATTGGATGACAATGGTCTCAAAACACATTCAGGTCATTACGACATGGCCAAATACCTGAGTAAAGTACATACAGACAAAGAGGACATAGCTGTTTATTTTGATGCGGCAAAAGAACTTGGTCAAGAATATGTAATTGCTCCTGTAACCCCGATGTTCGATCTTAACGCATTGAAAAAAGACGATTATCTCTATGCTGCGGAGCAATTGAATAAAGCTGGTGAGCAGGCTAAAAAATTAGGTTTAAATATAGCTTATCACAACCACTTCTGGGAATTCAGGGATCTTGGAAATAATACAACCGGAGAAGAGGTAATGCTTGCATTTACCGAGCCAGACCTGGTTGATTTTGAGTTAGACCTTTTCTGGGCAGAGAAAGCTGGTAAAAACCCGATAGCGCTCTTCGAAAAGTTTCCAAATCGTTTTAAACTGTGGCATGTCAAAGATATGGACAAAACAAAATCCAATCCTATTGAGTGGCCTAAAGATGGGAATTTGCCTATCGAGCAAATTTTCAAGGATATTAAGTATACTGAGGTGGGAACAGGCAGCATCAATTTCCCTGAAATTGTCAAAGAAAAAAACAAATCGGGACTTAAATATGCCTTTGTTGAACAGGATAATATTGATATGCCAAATAAAATGGAGAGCCTTAAAAAGAGCTATGACTATGTTCAAGCATATCTTACTAAATAAAGAAGGGNNCCCTTCTTTATTTAGTAAGATTTCAACTTAGAATTCTGTATCCTCTACTTGCACAGCTGTCTCAATTACTTTTCTCGCTAACTCTTCTTTATAATCAATAATATTATTGCCGATTGCTTCATTACTTGTACCTAGAATCTGAGCGGCCAATATACCCGCATTCTTAGCTGCATTCAAAGCCACTGTCGCTACAGGAATGCCATTGGGCATCTGAAGGATAGAAAGCACAGAGTCCCATCCGTCAATTGAATTCGAAGATTTGACAGGTACCCCTATGACCGGTAAATGTGTAATAGAAGCCACCATTCCTGGTAAGTGTGCAGCTCCGCCTGCACCAGCAATAATAACTTTCAAACCACGAACTGCAGCATTTTTAGCGTAATCAAACATCCGCTGAGGTGTACGGTGTGCTGAAACAATCGTTACTTCAAACTCTACACCGAGGACTTTCAGAACATCGATAGCATCCTGCATGACCGGAAGATCCGATTTACTTCCCATGATAATGCCAACTTGGGCCTTATTATTGACTGACATAGTATTTTTTAAGCTTTAACTTTTAATATTTCTTGTACTTTTCTCGCATTGGAAATGGCTTTCTCCCGATCGTCATTGATAATACAGACATGCCCCATTTTACGGAAAGGCTTCGTATATTTCTTGCCATAGAGATGGATATATACACCTTCCATAGCAAGTACCTCTTCAACACCCTCATATTTAGCCAACCCTTCATAGCCCGCTTCACCCAATAGATTAATCATAACTGTATTCGTCCTGCAGCGCGTATCCCCCAGTGGTAGATTAAATATGGCTCTTAAATGTTGTGCAAATTGCGACACATAATTACCCTCAATGGTCTGATGGCCACTATTGTGTGGACGCGGAGCCAATTCATTAACTAAAATATCGCCGTTTTTTGTTAGAAACATCTCTACGGCCAATATTCCGACAATTTGTAGATCGTCTGCGATCTTCTTTGCAATCATCTCCGCTCGCTGTTGTATTTCCACACCATACAAAGAAGGAGCGATCAAAAATTCAACCAAATTTGCTTGTGGATTGAATTCCATTTCCACCATTGGAAAGGTAGAAACTTCTCCTTTATCATTCCGGGCAACAATAACAGCAATTTCCTTTTCAAAATCTACCCATTCTTCAATTAAACTTGGCTCCTCAAAAGCATCTTGAATATCTTGCTGTGTGACAATCTTCTTTACCCCCTTGCCATCATATCCGTCCCGACGTAATTTTTGGATATAAGGCAGGTTCAATGGAGCATTCATCATATTATCCTTATTGGATATCAATTGAAATGTAGATGTCGGTATATCATTTTGTTTAAAAAATTGCTTTTGTAAACCTTTATCCTGAATTAGACGAATGATACGTGATTGCGGATAAACGATCACTCCTTCACCTTCCAGCTTTTCCAGCGCATCAACGTTTACCTTCTCAATCTCGATCGTAATCATGTCCAAATCCTTACCGAAATTATAGACCGTTTCAAAATCGCCCAATGATCCACATTCAAATCTATTGCACAACTTGCGACAAGGAGCATTCTTATCGGGATCCAATACATGAACGTTTACATTGTAATTAATGGCTTCCTGGATTAACATTCTTCCCAGTTGTCCACCGCCAAGAATACCTAATTGCAGTTCGCCATAAAAATCTTTTGCCATAATTGATTTAAATCTTATAAATTTTATCTTTTTAAGCTTTTTCTTTGAACAACTGTTCTCCAAGTAAGCTTTCTTTGTCTATTTTCTTTTGCAATTCAATAAAAGCTCCGATCAGCGCCTCGGGCCGAGGTGGGCACCCTTGAACATACACATCTACAGGAATGATTTTATCCACTCCTTTGACGACATGATACCCATGTTGCCAATACGGGCCACCGCAATTTGAACATGACCCCATCGAAATAACATATTTGGGATCAGGCATTTGCTCATACAATTTCTTAATGCGATCAGCCATCTTGAAGGTGACTGTCCCGGCGATAATGATCACATCGGATTGCCGAGGAGAAGGTCTTGGAAAGACGCCCATCCGATCCAAATCGTAGGTAGATGCCATTGCTCCCATCATTTCTATGGCACAACAGGCAATACCGAAACTCATCGGCCACATGGACGACAGCCTTGCCCAGTTGAGTAAATCATCTAATTTGGCAACAATAACACCATCATTTTGCAATTGACTATCTAGACTCATGCTTATTCAGGTTTTTTAAATCGCGGTTTAAAAGCTGGCTTAGGAACAGAGACGACTTCGTTTGCCGTTACTACTTCTCCAACTACTGTTTCATCTGCTACCACTACATAATCGCGCAGCTGATATGTTTTACTATTTAAGCTCGCATAGGCGCTATCTGGAATACATACGGGGACTTTCGGCGGCGATACTTGCGGTTTAACCCATTCCAAATCCCCCTTCTTCCATACAAACACCAATCCTAGGATTAAAACACCAATAAACATGGCCATTTCGATCATAGTAAACCACCCCCATCTTTCATCTGCTGCAATATATTCCGATTGTCCAAATACAGTAGCCCATGGAAAAATAAAGATAAGCTCTACATCAAAAAGTAAAAAAACGAGGGCAATAACATAAAAGCGCGGATTAAACTGAACCCAAGATGAACCAATTGGTTCCTCTCCACATTCGTAAGTACCGGATTTTATCGGATTATTCTTTTTGGGAGAGATTAGACGTGCCAGAAAAATGGTCGCACAGACTAACAGCGCCCCTATCAGAAGAATGATAAGGATTTTGCCGTATTCCGATAATTGCGCGGGGTCATCCATAATGATTACAAATTTAACAAATATTTCGTTCACTCGGGTGAGGAACTTGAAATTACAAATTATTTCTTTAAAAACCGTTTGTATCCTACAAAATAAACAGAAGTATACCACAACATCCGCCTAATGCGGCTCACAATGTAATCACACAATCGGATGAATGAACAGCGTAATCATCCAAAAATTAAGGCACAAAAAAATAGGGCACCGTATTGATACGATGCCCCATTATGATGTAACTATTCTCTAAAAAATTACATTTTTCCCGGCATTTTGGGCATATTACGCATCAATTTAGCGGCCATCGCTGGATTAGACATCTGCTTCATGACTTTACGCATATCACCAAATTGTTTCAATAATTTATTCACTTCATTAATATCAGTACCTGATCCTTTTGCAATACGTAAACGACGTTTTTGATCAATGACATCTGGATTTTCACGTTCGAAGGGAGTCATAGAATCGATAATTGCTTCAATGGGTCTGAATGCATTATCATCGACTTCAATATCCTTCATTGCTTTACCGACACCTGGGATCATTCCCATAAGGTCTTTCATATTACCCATTTTCTTAATCTGTTGAATTTGGGATTTAAAATCGTTGAAATCGAATTTATTCTTACGGATTTTCTTTTGAAGTTCTGCAGCCTGTTTCTCGTCAAATTGCTGTTGCGCCCGCTCTACTAAGGACACGACATCACCCATTCCCAAAATACGGGAAGCCATACGATCCGGGTGGAATACATCCAGCGCATCCATCTTTTCACCCGTACCAATAAACTTAATAGGCTTATTCACGACAGATTTGATAGATAATGCCGCACCACCACGTGTATCTCCATCTAACTTAGTCAGGACTACTCCTGTAAAGTCTAAACGGTCATTAAATGTTTTTGCTGTATTAACTGCATCCTGACCAGTCATTGAATCCACAACAAATAAGATCTCATCAGGCTTTGTAGCTTCCTTAACAGCAGTAATTTCTACCATTAAAGGCTCATCTATTGCCAAACGACCAGCTGTATCAATAATTACAACATTGTTTCCATTACGTTTAGCTTCCTCAACACCGGCCTTTGCAATAGCAATAGGATCGTTAGATTCACGATTCACAAAAACTGGTACCCCCACTTGCTCTGCAAGTACTTCCAATTGATCGATCGCAGCGGGACGGTAAACATCACCGGCAACCAACAATGGTTTTTTATTTTTTTTATCTTTAAGATACAACGCCAACTTACCTGAAAACGTTGTTTTACCAGCACCATTCAATCCCGCAATTAAAATAACTGTTGGATTTTTCCCAGTTTCAAGCTCCGTAACAGACCCGCCCATCAAAGCAGTCAACTCATCGTTCATGATCTTTGTCAACAATTGGCCCGGCGATATACTTGTCAGTACATTTTCACCTAAAGCTTTTTGTTTAACATCGTCGGTAAAAGTCTTGGCAGTTTTATAATTCACATCGGCGTCCAACAACGCTTTACGAATTTCTTTCATCGTTTCTGCAACGTTGATCTCGGTAATACTACCTTGTCCTTTTAATACTTTAAAGGCCCTATCTAACTTATCTTGAAGATTTGAAAACATAAAATCTGAATCTTATTCTATATAAACAGCAAAGTTAAAAAAATTGTCTATAGTAACCTCATTAACACGCCATAAAAAATGCGACTATAAAAAATAATCGCATTTATGTAAAAAAAGTACACTACCTCTATTTAATCACTTCTACGGCCACCAAATAAAATTGAGGCATAATACAAAAGTGTCACCAACGCACTTAATGCCGCTACCACATACGTCATCGCTGCCCATTTCAAAGCATCTTTTGCCCCCTCATGCTCTTCTCCGTTGTAAGTCACGCCAGCATGGTTTAACCATTCCAATGCACGGTTTGAAGCATCAAACTCTACAGGTAAGGTGATAAAAGAAAATATAGTCGTAATAGCCAATGCGCCTACACCGACCGCTAAAAGCCATGGATTACCACCTTTAGAAAAAGCAAACAACATAACACCAAGCATCAACACCCAAGATGTCAGCTTGGAGGCAGCATTTACCATGGGCACCATTGCCGAACGAAATCCCAGCCATTTATAAGCTTTAGCATGCTGTACAGCGTGACCACATTCGTGCGCCGCTACTGCTGCAGCTGCAACACTACGACCACTGTAAACTTCGGGACTTAAATTCACGGTTTTATCTGACGGATTATAGTGATCTCCCAAACGGTCTGGGATAGATAATACCTTTACATCATATATACCGTTATCATTTAACATTTTTTGCGCAATCTCAGCTCCTGACATCCCATTATTCAATGGCATCTCAGCGTATTTCTTAAATTTGTTTTTGAATCTTGTTTGGACAATCAGGCTCACCACCATTATCCCAATGAATAAAATCAAGTACATAGCTATTTAATCGTTTTTATAGTTATTATATGACTATCAAACCTTATTCCAGTTCTTGAAAAAAGGCATTTACATAAACTTCTAAGATAAAAAAACTCTTTGACCTGACAAAAAGAACATATTCTTCTGATCTCCACATGACATATTTACCTCATGACTTTAAATAAGTTACCATCATATTAGGTTTCAACTAACCTCCTCGCGTTCTAACAATACACAAGAAGCCGTTCTTACAGTATGCCTTTCGGAAATAGACTAAATCAATTGGCGGGTAAAATTATACAACGAATGCTTTTTAAAAAACTACTTTTGCAGGCTGGAACTATAGCCGTATAATTGAGCAGAGGATAGAAAAAGGGGATAATAACTAAGGGCGATTAACGCCCTTAGTTATTACAAATACCCCATTTGTAATGTAAGATCAGTACCTTCGATCATCTTACGTAAATTACTCAGTGCGTAACGCATTCTTCCCAAAGCTGTATTGATACTTACTTCGGTGATTTCTGCGATATCTTTAAAGCTCATATCACAAAAGTGCCGCATAATGAGCACTTCTTTTTGATCATCGGGAAGCTTTTGAATCATTTTCTTGAGGTCCACATCGACCTGTTTTTTTAGCATCTTTGACTCAGCACTCTCGTCGCTAAATTCGAGAACCTCAAAAATATCAAACCCATCAGTATTTACAATATTCGGAGCACGCTTTGCCTTTCTAAAAAAGTCAACAATCATATTATGTGCTATACGGATAGCCCAAGGTAAAAACTTCCCTTCCTCATTATATTTACCTGATTTTAGTGTGTTAATGATTTTAATGAAAGTTTCTTGAAAAATATCTTCAGCAAGATATTCATCTTTCACTTTCATATATATAGAGGTATAAATTTTCGATTTATATCGATTCAACAATGCCTCTAGGCCAGACTCTTGGCCACCGACATACATTTGGATCAACTCTTGATCGCTTTTACTTTTTAAAAGTCTCATACGTCACTTACTTTTTTAGCAGTTCGCAAATAAATTATCAGTTCTGTGTTAAAATGTAAATGTTTGTCGTATAACCTATCCTTTCTTATTGTAAAACAATTAATTAATCACGAATCAAATTACAGCAAAATAAATGAGTAATCAAATTATTACATTTTATTTTAAGACTTTTTAACATTTAAAAATAAGTTTCCTCTCCCCATTTCCAAAACGCCGCTCTTACGGCAATTCCTCCACCACAAAACAAACTAAAAATAGCAGTAGCACATAAGAAGGACAACACGGTGCCAGTGCGTTATATAATTGGTGCTTTGTAGGGAGCCAATAGGGACCTCATTCGGAATCCCTATAAGAACTGTTTAAAGTACGGCTCAGATAAGTATAAAATTCCTATGATAGGTTAAGTTGATAGGTACTTATATCGTAAACATGACATTGAGAATAGCTTTAGAAAAAGGAATAAAAATCGGAACCACCTTATCGGTAATTCCGCTTTTTTTATTCCTAGGGGAATGTCTTATTTATACAATGGGAATTCAGCCATCATTGCTCTTACTTTACCATGGATCAAATCCAGTTGGGCATCGTTAGATGCATTTTTCAATGCCTCATCGATCAATTCGCCGATCTGTATTATTTCATTTTCTTTAATACCACGTGTTGTAATGGCAGCTGTACCAAAACGTACCCCTGAAGTCACAAAAGGAGAACGTGTATCGAAAGGAACCATGTTTTTGTTTGTCGTGATACCTGCTTTGCCCAATACAGCCTCTGCTTCTTTACCAGAAATATCTTTGTTGCGAAGATCCACCAACATCAAGTGATTGTCTGTACCGCCAGAGATGATCTTGTAATCTCTTTCTACAAAGAATTGTGCCAATGCCGCTGCATTTTTCTTCACCTGAACGATATATTCCATATAATCATCAGATAAAGCCTCACCGTATGCGATTGCTTTCGCAGCAATGGTATGCTCCAAAGGACCACCTTGTGTACCTGGGAATACAGCCAGATCCAATAGTTGCGTAATTGTACGGATTTCACCTTTAGGTGTTTTGATACCCCAAGGATTCTCAAAATCTTTACCGACCATAATCATACCGCCACGTGGACCACGAAGCGTTTTGTGTGTCGTTGTCGTAACGATATGACAGTGTGGAAGTGGGTCGTTTAATAAACCACGCGCGATCAAACCAGCAGGGTGAGAAATATCAGCCATCACGATAGCTCCAATTTCGTCTGCAACTTTACGGATACGTGCATAGTCCCAATCACGAGAATACGCAGAAGCACCACAGATGATCATTTTAGGTTTTTCGCGAAGTGCTGTTTCTTCCAATTGCTCATAGTCGATTAAACCAGTATCTTCTTTTACACCATAAAATAATGGTTGATAGATCTTACCAGATAGGTTAGCTGGTGAACCATGTGTCAAGTGACCACCATGAGATAAATCAAGGCCTAAGATTTTGTCGCCAGGTTTGATGGTTGCCAAAAAAACAGCGGCATTTGCCTGTGCACCAGAGTGAGGTTGAACATTTACCCATTCTGCACCAAACAATTGCTTTGCGCGATCAATTGCGATGGTTTCAATCTCATCCACAACTTCACAACCTCCATAGTAACGTTTTCCTGGGAGGCCTTCTGCATATTTATTTGTCAACACTGAACCAGCAGCTTCCATCACTTGTTTTGAAACAAAGTTTTCTGAAGCAATTAATTCAATACCTTCTTCTTGGCGTTTAAGCTCATCAGCTATTAAATTAAAAATGGCTTGATCTCTTTCCATTGTTTTTAAATGTTGTAAAGTAAATTTTGTAGTTTATTTTAATGCCTCAAAGATAGCATATTCCATAAAGAATATCGACAAAAAGCCATATTTTATTAAATGTTCTTAGCGAAATCAACTTATTTATGCAAATTACCTAATTAGGCAAGGAACATTATACGGCACGATGGGCTAAATATGCACACGAAAAACTGAATGTTTCGAAAATGTCAAAAAATCCATATCAAGCGATTTGCCACTAAAAAAGTGTATTTTTGTATTGGATTGGCTAAAAAAATTATTATAATGAGTACAGAACATACAGCAGTTGCTCCTGTTTCGTTGACAGAAGGGGCAATCAAGGAACTGAATAAATTAAAGGATCAACAAGAAATCTCTGATGATTTTGGTTTACGCGTAGGTGTCGAAGGTGGCGGTTGTTCGGGAATGAGTTATATCTTGGGCTTTGATCAAAAAAAGGATGGTGATAACGAATACGAAATCCAAGGAATTCGCATCTTTATGAACAAAGCACATGGCTTATATCTTGCAGGTATGGAAATCGACTTTAAATCAGGGCTCGATGCACGGGGCTTCACATTCAATAATCCGAATGCAACCAGCACTTGCGGATGCGGAAGCAGCTTCTCTGCATAACAGCATTTATTGACGAATGCAACAACAAAGGGACTGCCATGGGTAGTCCCTTTGTTGTTGCAGCTGTCGCCATCCTGTTTGCCATTTGACAGACGTTAGATGCTATAAAGTTCTCTGCAACTTAATGATATTACCACTACAAAGCCCTCTTTCATTTTCCATCATAAATCACTAAATTAGCGACCTTTAGAAAAGAAGCATACAACAGTCTGATGTACAAAGAATATAAGCAGTTAAATTTACCCGAGATAGGTAAAGAGATTTTGACCCGTTGGGAACAGGAAAAAATATTCGAAAAAAGTATCAATAACCGTCCTGAGAGCAAGACCTATACATTTTTTGAAGGTCCACCTTCTGCAAATGGAATGCCAGGGATTCACCACGTGATGGCCCGTACGATTAAGGATATTTTCTGCCGTTACAAGACTTTGAAAGGCTACCAAGTGAAACGAAAAGGCGGCTGGGACACCCATGGCCTGCCCATTGAACTTGCGGTCGAAAAAGCTCTTGGTATCACTAAAGAGGATATCGGTAAAAAAATCACCGTAAAACAATATAATGATGCCTGCCGTAAGGAAGTAATGAAATATACCGATGTATGGAATGACCTAACTACCAAAATGGGCTATTGGGTTGACCTTGAACATCCTTATATTACTTACAAAAATGAGTATATCGAAACCTTATGGTATTTATTGAAAGAGCTTTACAAGAAAGGTCTTTTGTATAAAGGTTACACGATACAGCCATATTCCCCTGCCGCAGGTACTGGATTGAGTTCACATGAACTTAACCAACCAGGCACCTATAAAGATGTGAAGGATACGACCATCGTTGCCGAATTTAGACTGATCAAAAGTCAGCTTCATCCAGCGATAGAAAAGTTAGTTGACGATGAAGCCGAAGATGTCGCTTTTATCGCCTGGACGACCACACCATGGACTTTACCATCCAACACGGCTTTGGTTGTAGGCAAGAAAATAAACTATGTTAAGGTTAAAACTTTCAATAAATATACCGGCGCTCCTGTATCTGTTATATTGGCGAAAGATTTAATCGGTAAGCATTTTAAAGCAGAAGGAGAAAATGCATCCTTCCAGGACTATAAATTGGGCGACAAAGTAATTCCTTGGGAACTTGCCGCTGAATTTGTAGGTGAAGAGCTTGTAGGCCTGCGCTATGAGCAATTGTTGCCTTATATCACCAACGAGGACTTACAAGAAAATGCCTTCCGCGTTATCCCAGGTGATTTTGTCACCACCGAAGATGGTACTGGTATTGTCCACGCTGCTCCTACTTATGGTGCGGACGACTTTCGTGTAGCGAAAGAACATGGTGTACCGGGCATCTTGGTAAAAGATGAAAATGGAAAAGAAGTTCCTACCGTTGACCGTACGGGCCGTTTTGTAAGTGAAATTACAGATTTTGCCGGAAGATTTGTTAAAGAGGAATATTATAGTCCAGAGGAACGTTCAAAAGAAGATTTTAAACCAACGGATGTATTGATCTCTATCAAATTAAAAGAGGACAATAAAGCCTTCGATGTTAAAAAATATGAGCACACCTATCCACACTGTTGGC
Source organism: Sphingobacterium sp. UBA1498 (assembly GCF_002325125.1). Lineage (NCBI taxonomy): Bacteria > Pseudomonadati > Bacteroidota > Sphingobacteriia > Sphingobacteriales > Sphingobacteriaceae > Sphingobacterium > Sphingobacterium sp. UBA1498. Next base: position 253,717 of record NZ_DCRG01000003.1, on the reverse strand, counting down.
GTACAGACAAACCCGTTCTATACTATCCATTAGATAGCTGGTTTATTCGCACAACCGCAGTGAAGGAAGATTTGGTTGCATTAAATAAGACCATCAACTGGAAACCTGAAGCAACTGGTACAGGACGTTTTGGTAACTGGCTGGAAAACCTGGTAGACTGGAACCTCTCACGCTCGCGTTACTGGGGAACTCCACTTCCTATCTGGCGTTCAGAAGACGAAAATGAAGAGGTCTGTATAGGCTCCTTACCTGAATTAAAATCCTTATTGGAAGTTTCTTTGACCTCAGCTATTTTGTCTGATGAAGAAAAAGCAAAAAACAAAGCTTACTTGGATAAGTTTGGCACAGAACAATTGGATTTACATCGTCCCTATGTGGATGACATCGTTCTTGTTTCCGACGCTGGCCAAAAGTTGTTCCGTGAACCTGACTTAATCGACGTCTGGTTTGATTCGGGAGCAATGCCTTATGCACAATGGGGATTGGATCACGAAAAATTAGCTAAAGGGGAAGAGTTTCCTTTTAAAGCTGGATTTGATCATGCCTACCCTGCAGACTTTATTGCTGAAGGAGTTGATCAAACACGGGGTTGGTTCTTTACCTTGCATGCGATTTCAACGATGATGTACAAATCGGTTTCGTTCAAAAATGTAGTTTCCAACGGCTTGGTATTGGATAAAAATGGTAACAAGATGTCCAAACGCTTAGGCAACGGTGTTGATCCATTCTCGACAATCGATCAATACAGTGCAGACGCGACTCGCTGGTATATGATCAGTAATGCCGCGCCTTGGGACAATCTTAAATTCAATATGGAAGGCTTAGATGAAGTCCGTCGTAAATTCTTTGGTACTTTATATAATACCTACGCCTTTTTTGCATTGTATGCCAATATCGATAAGTTCTCGTATTCAGAACCAGATATTGCTTTGGAAAAACGTCCTGAAATTGACCGTTGGATTATCTCCTTATTAAATTCCTTGACAAAACAAGTAGACGAATACTTGGCTGATTACGAGCCTACAAAAGCCGCACGAGCTATCCAAAACTTTGTTGATGAACATCTCAGCAACTGGTATGTTCGGCTTTGCCGTCGTCGCTTCTGGAAGGGCGATTACTCAGAAGATAAAATTTCTGCTTATCAAACACTTTATACCTGTCTTAATACGATAGCGAAATTGATGTCGCCAATATCGCCATTTTTTTCGGATCGGTTATTCTTGGATTTGAATGCAGCCACGAACAAGGAGCAGGTTGAGTCTGTGCACTTAGCCAATTTCCCAGTATACAACGAGATTTTGGTCGATAAAGAATTGGAAGAACGTATGTCTTTAGCACAAGACATCTCCTCTTTGACACTTTCGCTGCGTAAGAAGACCTCCATCAATGTACGTCAACCATTAAATAAAATTTTGGTTCCGGTACTTGATAGTGCTTTCCAAGAGAAGGTAGAAAAAGTGAAAGATCTAATACTTTCTGAGACCAATATTAAAGATATCGAGTTCATAACAGATACTACTGGTATTATCAAGAAAAAAATAAAACCAAATTTCAAAGCTCTTGGCTCGAAAGTTGGTAAGGATATGAAGTTAGTTTCTTCGTCTATCCAATCGTTGACTATAGATCAAATTAGCACGTTGGAATCAACAGGCGAATTAGCCCTAACAGGTACGCCATATACGATTCTACTGAGCGATGTAGAAATTATAGCTGAAGACGTTGAGGGATGGCAGGTAGCAAATTTAGGCAAATTGACCGTAGCATTAGATATATATATTACTGAAGAATTGAAAAAAGAAGGTCTATCAAGAGAACTGATTAACCGTCTACAAAATCTAAGGAAAGAAAAGGGATTGGAAGTAACGGATAGAATTAACGTAAAGTTAACAGCTGCTACTGAAGTGATCAATGCTGCCAACGAAAATTTATCGTATATTTGCACCGAAATTCTGGCCGATTCATTGGTATTTGAAGATTCACTAACTGAAGGAGAGACCATCGAGATCGATGGCAAAGAACTTAAGGCATTAATCCAAAAAAATTAAATTATGGCAAACAACAACGAGAAAACACGCTATAGCGATTCAGAATTACAAGAATTCAAAGATATTATCCTAGACAAGCTTAGAATAGCAAAAGAAGAGCTTTCCTCGTTGACCGCAACGCTTAATAACAGTAATGCTAATGGTACTGACGATACTGCTGGAACGTACAAAACATTGGAAGACGGTTCAGCTACTTTAGAAAAAGAGCAAACTAATCAGCTGGCTGCTCGTCAAAAGAAATTTATCGACAACCTTGAAGCAGCGTTGGTGCGCATCGAGAACAAAACGTATGGTATCTGTAGAGAAACAGGAAAACTGATTCAAAAAGAACGTTTGAAAGCTGTTCCACATACGACTCTGAGCATCGAAGCGAAAAACAAACAATATTAATTTTAGGCATTAAATATATGGTCTTTGCTTAGGCAAAGACCATTTTTATAACACAATGAAGGGTTATACAAAACCGATCGCACTTATTGTCGCGATTCTTTTAATAGATCAATTGTCGAAGATCTGGGTTAAGCTAACCATGACAATTGGGCAAAGCCACCATATCTTGGGCAAATTTTTCCAGATTCATTTTATTGAAAATAATGGAATGGCTTACGGCATGGAATTTGGCGGCGATTATGGCAAATTGTTTTTGACGGTATTTCGCATTCTTGCCGTAGCAGGGATTGGATACGGCCTACATTACATGATCAAGAATAAATATAATCGAGGCTTTATCTTAAATGTGGCCTTAATTCTTGCTGGTGCGCTTGGAAATATCATAGATTCTGCTTTTTATGGTGTGATCTTTAGTGAAAGCACCTGGTATGATAAAGCGAGTCTATTTCCGGCAGGAGGTGGATATTCATCCTTTCTTCATGGAAAAGTAGTTGATATGCTTTACTTTCCTTTGATTCAGGGCAACTTCCCTTCCTGGGTGCCGTTTTGGGGCGGTGAAGAATTCTTGTTCTTCCGACCTGTATTCAACATTGCAGACTCTGCGATTTCTGTAGGGGTTATTTTGATTCTTTTATTTCAAAAACGGTATTTTAAAACGGAAAAAGAAGAGAAATCGAGCATCCATAGTGAAATCGTTGAAGATTAACGAAATATCCCTAAAGCCTTGTTAATCTCAAGGCTTTTATTTTTGTATATATAATACGCGAAACTACTTAAACATTGCTATTAACATGAAAAACATCAGCCTACTTCTGATACTCTGCTGCTTAATCGGAATCAAAACGGCGCAGGCACAACAGATTGAAGTTTCCAACTTAAAAAAACATATCTACTTCCTCGCCGACGACAAAATGAAAGGCAGGGGAACAGGCAGTAAGGAAGTATTTAAAGCCGCAGATTACATTGAAAAGGAATTTAAAAAATACAAACTTCAGCCCAAAGGTGAAAAAGGGTATCGCCAATCCTTCAAGGCGAAAGTATGGAAAGTAAAAGTTGATGACAGCATTCGTCAGGCAGATAATATCATTGGTTTTATTGATAATGGCGCAGCTTTAACTGTGGTTATAGGCGCACATTACGATCATCTTGGAACAGGCCGCCAAGGAAGTTCAAAAGATTCCTTAGGGGTAGGCAAAATACATAACGGAGCCGACGATAATGCTTCTGGCACTGCTGGCTTATTAGAGCTCGCACGTTATTTCAGCAGCAACAATAAAAAAGAAGCCTACAACTTACTGTTTATTGCTTTCGGCGCAGAAGAACTGGGCTTAGTTGGTTCTAAATATTTTACGGAACACCCTACCCTACCCTTGGAAAAAATCACAGCCATGCTCAATATGGATATGATTGGTCGCTATAATCCCAGCAATGGTCTCGCTGTAATCGGTTACGGAACAAGTAGCCAATGGCCAGCGATATTCGAAGATATTCAGGCACCTATAAAATTTAATCTAAGCCGGGATGGGAATGGCGGCTCTGACCAGACTTCATTCTACAAAAAGAATATACCGGTATTGTTTTTCCATACGGGCGGACACCCAGACTACCATATGCCGACTGATGATGCCGATAAAATCGATTACAACGCTTTAAAATCCATATTAGATCTTGAAAAAACAGTAGTTGAAAATATTATGAAACAATCCAATAAAATGGATTTTGTATGGACCAATTAAACAATAAAAAGCGGACTGACGTTTAGCGAAATGTGACACTTTAACTTTTTGTCTGCACAAATGCTACATCACGAATAGATAAGCCGCTTTGTAGATATACACAAATAAACTAAACAGCGCACTTGAGATAGCGTAAATGAGTCTCTATGAACAGGTGCTTGGATATCATTTAATTATTGTTGATGAAAAAAATTCTAGTGACAGGATCCAATGGATTCCTTGGTCAAAAAGTCGTTGATTTACTTGCTAGCAATGACAAATATGATGTTGTTGCTCTTTCAAAAGGTCCAAACCGAAACCCGAATCAAGCGGATTACGCTTTCTTTCAAGTAGACTTATTGGACCGTACACAGTTAACAGATTTTTTGTCTGCGCAAACTTTTGATACAATTGTCCATACTGCAGCCATGACGAGTGTAGAAGCTTGTGAAGCAGATCAAGCGACTTGTCAATTGCTTAATGTCGATCTTGTTGGCTATCTCGGCGCCTATTGTGCTGAGCAACAAACACAATTGATTCACTTATCTACAGACTTTGTTTTTGATGGGAAAAAAAATGCACCTTACATTGAAACAGATCTTCCCAATCCGCAAAGTCAATATGGCAAGAGTAAATATGCTTCCGAACAAGTGCTTGCGCAGTCTGGCTGTAAATATGCTATCCTACGGACGATATTAGTCTACGGAATCAATGCTGACCCCAACCGTTCCAATCTTGTATTATGGGCTAAAAGTAAGTTGTCACAAAATGAGCCCATAAAAGTAGTCAATGACCAATGGAGAATGCCTACCTTTGTGGATGATTTGGCTTATGCTTGTCAACTCGCAATTGACCGAGAGGCGCAGGGAATGTTTCACATTTCAGGTGCTGAGCTGATGTCAATCCATGAGGCTGTCTACCAAATTGCGGACTACTGGCAGCTAGATAAAGGATTGATTTCGGAGATCAGCGCTGCCAGCATTGGACAGGCAGAAAACAGGCCACGGCACACAGGCTTTGATCTGACTAGATCTAACGCTGAATTGGGTTATGTGCCGACGTCATTTACGGATGCTTTGGCTAGCATAGATAATCAATTCAAAACGTTTGGACGATAATGACAAATAATGATATGATAGAGAAATTTGCGCGAGAGTCATACACAGAGATGAACGAATTGGTATTACCCAACGATACCAATACATTTGGAAATTTGATGGGTGGCCGTTTATTGTATTGGATGGATATCTGTTCGGCCATTGCTGCTCAAAAACACTGTAGCAATGTCGTCGTAACAGTATCTGTTGACAATGTATCTTTTAAGCGCTCCATTAGACTGGGTGAGGTCGTCACGATACAAGCTCAAGTAACACGTGCGTTTAATAGTTCTTTGGAAGTACGCATGGAAATTTTCGCGTCTAATTTACCGGAAGGCACCCGTGTAAAAACAAACGAAGCCTATTATACCTTTGTTGCTGTTGATTCGGATAATAATCCTAAAGCGGTACCGCTATTAATTCCAGAAACAGATTCAGAACGCAAAGCATATGAAGATGCATTACAGCGAAGAGAACTGCGTCTCATTCTTGCAGGGAAATTAAAGCCGGAAAATGCAAAAAAATTACAAGCATTGGTCAACCTTTTTAGCCAAAAGAACTGATGCCTAAATTTGTTTGTTCACATACTGTTTAAAAAAGCAAAAGGGAAAACGCAACGTTTTCCCTTTTTTAATTATATCGCATATGTTGGTCTTGTTCATTCGCGATAGCCTACGCGTTGCCAAGTGCCAAAATTCGATCAAACTCTTCAGGTTTAAGCGGCATAACAGACAAACGTCCCTGTCTCACCAAGGCGATATCCTGCAACTGTTCATCTGCCTTAATAGTTTCTAGTGTAACTGGGGTACTCAGTGTCTCTACAGGTTCCAGATCAACTACAACCCACCGCTCATCATCTGTTGTTGGATCTTGATAAAATTCTTTTACTACTTTGGCTATTCCCACAACTTCCTTTCCTTCATTGCTATGGTAGAATAGAACCAGATCCCCTTCTTTCATCGCTTTGATATTATTCCTAGCTTGATAATTGCGGACACCATCCCAGAAGGTGCGTCCATCTTTATTAAATTGCTCCCAGCTATATTTAAATGGTTCAGATTTTACTAAGAAGTACTGCATGGTCAAATATTATTATTAAATGTTATAACCTATTGTTGCGGCATTAAAACTTCCATTTTATCGGCAAAATGCGCACAGTAGTCACGTAGGTCACCAATAACTTTTTCCGCCATCGGATCGCCTCCTGAAGAACGGATAAAAGAATCTCCCAATGTTTGCAAAGTCTCATAGAAAAAGCGCTTCATCTCATCATAGGGCATATCTTTAGTCCAAAGGTCGATACGCATTGAATTCTTATAATGTGAATCCCATAAGGCTAGAAACATGGCTTTTGCAGGTAACTCCTCTGCACTATTGCCATCTGTAGACGACCACATGATATTTTCAGGCACGTTGTTTTCATCTAATTCTACCTGTAGTTTTATTTCAGCTTTTTTCATCTTAAATATTATTTGAACTATTTATATTGAGCTATGTTTCGTAATATGGTGATATTCTCCATTAATTCAAGACATAACCTGTCTATTATTTTTAATTTGATTTCTTACGCAAAGGTTACTTTGACAATTAAACTGGTCACACAAACAACTACCAAAAAAGCTAATTGTAATAACCACATCTTTTTATTTTGCTTTACAAAGACCCTAAATGCGATATCAACTAGGGTGAATATCAGCAACAGTAGGATAAATGCACCCCAAGTAAACAGCGCCTTTTCATCAGCGGAATTTTCCATGACAAACCAGGCAACAAGGCTTGCACTAGCGATATTTAGTGGAGTAAAGCGCACGACTTAATAAATTAGCGTTTTTTAAAATTACGATTAGTTCCTCCCGATTTTCCGCCTGCAGACTTACTTTTACTTTTTGCTTTTGGTTTAAATCCGGAAGCGCGCTGTGCATCTCGGACCTCTTTCTGTTTGATAACATATTTTTTCTCGTGAAAAGCACCTTGAAAATCTGGATTGTCTTTTCGCTTCTGATTGTCAATCTCGCGCGCAATGTCTTGTTTTTCATGAAAAGGTGTCTTCTCTATAAAGACATCTTCAGGGATTGGATATACAGGTATACTTTGCTTGATTAACTTTTCTATCTTACGAACGTAATACTTCTCAGCCTCATTACAAAACGTAATTGCATCACCTTCATTAAAGGCGCGTCCAGTGCGTCCAATACGGTGCACATAGTCTTCAATAACAATAGGGACTTCAAAATTAATCACATGGCTCACATTCGAAACATCAAGCCCACGCGCAGCGACATCAGTTGCGACCAAAATACGAACATTTCCTTCCTTGAATGCATTGATAGAATTGATACGTGTATTCTGACCTTTATTGGCATGAATAACACGAACCTCATCTTTACCATATTTACGCTCCAAAAAGTGGAAGACGTTGTCCGCAACTTGCTTTGTTTTACAGAAAACAATCAATCGGCTAAAGGCTTCATCATCTTTCAGAAGATGCTGAAGTAAATTCAATTTTGTCTTTTGGTTGGGAACAACATACAATGCCTGACTAACTGTCTTTGCTGGTGTGGCTTGTTCTGACACCTCAATTACGGTCGGGAATGCTAAGAAATCACCTGCTATTTTCCGTACGAGTTCACTCATGGTAGCCGAAAACAATAAGTTTTGACGTTTGCGGGGTACGATTTCCAAAACGCGATGGATTTTACTAATAAAGCCCATATCCATCATTTTATCTGCTTCGTCTAAGACCAAAAACTTGAGCGATTTGACAACAATATGCCCCTCGAGATACAGGTCTAAAAATCTACCTGGTGTCGCCACGATTATATCTATTCCTTTTTCGAGCGTCTCTATCTGAGTTTTTGGTCCTAATCCGCCATAGAGAACCACTGAACGCAAATCGAGATAAGTAGAAAATAGTTTGATATTTTCGTCTATCTGCATGGCTAGCTCTCTTGTCGGTGTTAAAATCAACGCCCGTGCATCACTTCCTTGAGCATACTTTAGCTTCATCAGCATAGGCAGCACAAACGCCGCCGTCTTTCCAGTTCCCGTTTGAGCGATTCCCATCACATCCTGTCCGGCCAATATGGGGGTAATTGCCTTTTCTTGGATTTCGGTCGGGTGTTGATACCCCGCCTCCGCTATCGCATTTAAGATCTGTTTATTGAATTTAAAATTTTCAAATGATTGCTGCATCTTGCAAAGATAAGGAAAAGAGTCCATTTGGCTTTCCTTGGCGATCAATACCACACACATTTACTTTTAATTGACATAAAAATTGGCGAAAAGCACATTATAAAGTCTAATATTTTGGTTTTTAAGAGAATTAAAGCATTTTTGTACTGTATAAACAAACTTTTTATCAGGTTGATATGAAAAAATTATGGATGTGTTTGTTGTTCATAACAACAGGCTTTACTGCATTTGCCGACGAAGGGATGTGGTTTTTAATGTATTTGAAGCGTCTGAATGAGTCAGATATGCAGAAAAAAGGACTTCGTTTAAGTGCCGAAGAAATCTACAGCATTAACAACTCTAGTCTAAAAGATGCAATTGTACAATTCAACGGCGGATGTACAGCAGAAATCGTTTCAGACCAAGGCTTGGTATTTACTAACCACCATTGTGGATATGGTGCCATTGCCGAACTTTCTACGCCGGAAAATGATCATTTGACAAATGGCTTTTGGGCCAAATCCAAATCTGAGGAACTAAAGCCAAAATCTCTGTCGGTTCGCTTTTTCGTTCGTATGGATGATGTTTCCAAGCGAATCTTAGGTCTGGTGAACAACAAAATGTCTGAAGATGAACGTAAAAAGATCATCGCAGCTGAGACGGCTAAAATCCAAAAGGAAAATAGCGAAAACGGGAAGTACGTGGTTGAGGTAAAATCATTCTACCAAGGCAACGAGTACTATTATTTTGTATACCAAGATTACAATGACGTTCGGTTGGTAGGAACCCCTCCAAATAGCATTGGAAAATTTGGTGGTGATACCGATAACTGGGAATGGCCACGTCATACTGGTGACTTCTCAATTTTCCGTGTCTACGCTGATAAGAATGGGAATCCAGCAGAGTATGCACAAGACAATGTTCCTTTGAAACCTAAGCATTTCCTTCCTGTAAGCTTAAAAGGTGTTCAAGAAGGAGATTTTGCGATGATTTTAGGTTACCCTGGTCGTACAAACCGTTGGATGCCTTCAGGAGGGATCAATCAGAATGTGAAATTCGCCTATCCAGCATGGGTAGAAGCGTCTAAAACTGGTATGGATGCGATGAAAAAATTTATGGATCAAGATCAAGCGGTCAAATTGAACTACGCGTCTAAATACTCTCAAGTAGCGAATTACTGGAAAAATCGTCAAGGGATGATTGACGCTTTGACATTGCATAAAACGGCGGAAGCAAAAGCAAAAGACGAGGCTAAATTTGACAAATGGGCCAATAAAACTGCAAATAAAGCCGAATATGGTGATGTCATCAAGACAATCAATGAGTTTTATGCAGCAACGAACGATAAAGCTAGACATGACAACTATTTAATGGGCATGTTGCGTTCCAGTGCGATTGCAGCTCTTCCCTATTCAATCGGATCCGGATTGGAAGTATATACTGCTGGAGACGAAGCCCAAAGGAATGCAATTCTCCCACGTTTAAAATCTGCCATAGATGCGGGTTATGAAAAGATGTACATGCCTCTTGAAGAGCAAGTATTGATTGACGAATTGAACCTGTATGCTAAAAAGGCTGGAAATATTGCACCATATATTGCAGAATTGGCAGCTAAGAACAATGGCGACTTTACAGCTTTTGTCAAAGAAGCTGTGAAGAACAGCATCTTCGCTTCGGCTGAACGCCTGAACAATTACTTGGACACTCCGAATGCTGAAATCTTGGCAAATGACCCATTGTATAAACTTTCTTCAGCTTTACTCAATAGATATCGTCAAACCGATCCTAACTGGAAAATCCAGGACGACAAATTTGAAGCTGCTTATCGTAAGTATGTTGCCGGGGTATTGGCCTCGAATCCAAAAGGTAAATTCTATCCGGATGCCAACAGTACTTTGCGGTTAACTTACGGTTCGATAAAAGGCTTACCAAACGATCCGCGTAACGATGCTGACAAGAACTTTTACACGACATTAAAAGGTACCATTGCAAAGTACAAAAAAGGTGATGAGGAGTTTGATTTACCACAACGTTTAATTGACCTGTATAATAATAAGGACTATGGTCGCTATGCGGACAAAAAAGGATATTTACCAGTAAACTTCCTAAGTGACAACGACATAACAGGCGGAAACTCCGGGTCGCCAGTAATAAATGGTAATGGCGAATTAATTGGCCTAGCTTTTGATGGTAATATTGAAGCAATGGCTGGTGATGTAATCTTTGACCATAAGCTACAACGTACAATTTCAGTGGATATTCGTTATGTATTATTTATCATCGATAAATTTGCAGGGGCGACCAACATTATTGACGAACTAAAGATTGTTGAATAGTTTTTTCAGCTTTTTCGAATAAAAAAAACGAAATTTATTTTCTATTTGATTCGTTTTTGTATATTTAAGGAGTGTTTAGGAAAAACCATAAAAACTAAAATTATAATTATAAAAAAATGGAAAACTACGTAAAATTAAAAGAGTTAGTAGCTTCTATCGAAGCTGACGCAGACAAGTTCTTCAACAATGGTAATTCTGCAGCTGGTACACGTGTACGTAAAGGATTACAAGAAATCAAAACTTTAGCACAAGAAATTCGTAACGAAGTAACTGCTAAGAAAAACGACGGAAAATAGTCTTTTTCGGAGTTAACATAAAAAAGGCCTTTCAAATGAAAGGCCTTTTTTTAGAAGGCTGCAGTCTCTCATAGACCTTTTCCCCTCCATCGTTTTTACTTTGTATTACAAGTTAGCTGACAAAAAGGTAATTATCATTGGAACAGCATTTTGCAATGTTTATAAATTGCCAAGTTCCATAATAAATTGAACAGTTTCTTTATTCATGTGCTCAGATAGTACACTTGTAAACTGATCGGTCATCGCCTTTCTTGACAAACGTTTCACTTTAGTGTTCTCTAACTTCTTTTTATCCATCACAACGGTGTTACTAAATTCGACTTTTGTTGCAAAATAGGAAACGTGCTGACTTGGCACCACTAACCCTAAAATCATCCCAGGCAGACCATTGATAGATTCGGGACCGCCGCTGATGGGAATTTCATTGCAATAGTAGCCAATGACATAAATAGAGTCTGGTGTAATACCATTGGCCCTCCTACAATTATACCCTGCAATCTCGCGATACTCATCTGTGATTTTCCACTTGATACGCTTCATCGAGTCCTGAACGATGATCTTCTCACCTACTATATCGTTATATCTCAAAAACGATCGGTTAAGCATATTGGAAAGTGTTGTTGCATCAAAATCCAATGCAAGCATCATAATGTACTGTTTAATCTCAGCGTCCAGCCCATCATCTTTTATAGATTCAAATAAAGTCTCTGTAGTATTGAATTTCAGAGATTTCTTCAATATCGCACTTTCCGGCAACCTAGGTACTATACGCTCAAAAAACTGCTTTGAGTTATTATCGGCCTTACTGATAAATTTTTTAGTTACGATATTCTTCATGTACATCGTTTTGTCGTAGGAAATTGTCCCAGCTCGTCCAAATAGCACGTACTGTGCTTTTAAACCTAGGGCAGAACAACAGAAAAGGAGAAAAAAGATATATTTTAACATTGTATCTTGCTTAATATTTTATAAAAACATTTTTGTAAAATCCCATGATAGTTTAAGCATATAATATCTGCGTATCGTATCATACCGGCGTTGGGTGAAGACAGAAGTCGATGCCGAGCGGCTAAAGCCTTTATTCTGATTAAGAATATCGTTGATCATAAAATCCAAGACCAATGATTCGTCTTTCAAGAATTTCTTACTCACACCCGGATGCAACAGAAACTGCTCAAACTTCTCGTCAAATGCTTTTGTAGCGGCTTCATAGGAGTAAGTATAATTGGTATAAACCTTAAATGTTTTGTTGAAAAAATACTCCACACTTCCATTGGAAGCAAATACAAAACCGTTGCTGTTGGTATTGCGTTCCAAACTTGATTTCATCAAACGATATTGTGGACTAAAGTTCAGATCGAAATTTAGACCAGTTTTGGTATCTCTCTTGAAATTATACGTAAAATTGAAATTCGTCGTATTTACTTTATTCAATTGGTGATTGAACATATTATAGTTGTCACTCATATTCACATAAAACTGTGGTGAATTTGACAGTCCTAGTTTTTTACTCAATTTGAAGTAAACTCCAGACCAGACATTCAGGGAAGTATTTGTTTTGCCCACCACATTATTCCAAGTATAAGTGTTTATTCCTTTTAGCGTATCAATATTCTGCGTAATTGGATTCTTTTCTGTAGAAATATTACCTCCGACATAGAGATAATTTCCACTCAATACACGGAAAGAGTTATAATTCAAATTCAATGAATTCCTAAATGATGGTTTTAAGTTTTCATTCCCTAAATAACGGTTAATCTGATCTGAGTTATCTAAGATCGGTTGAATTTGACTCATGGAAGGCAATTGATTTTTACCGGTATAGTTCAGCCATAAACCCTTACTTTTCGTAAAAGAATAGCCTGCACTTACATTTGGATTATACGTAAAGTAGCTTCTCGTAATCCCTTGGATCGTATAGTTATTGAACTGTTTCAGTTTGTCATTATTGAAATTGTTAGCAACCGTGAACTTAAATTTTTCAGTGGTATGAACTATGGCTAATTTGTATTGACTACTGTTGCGATCAAAATCATAGTTATTACTGAACCGGCGGTCCAATTGATTATAATTCCCCTGTCCATCATTATTGAAAGATTCCACTAAAGAACTACTGTTGCTCTGCTCAATTCCTGTTCCGACAACAAGATTCCAAATTTTGGATAAGGGTTCGGTATAGGAAATTGAAGCACTCAGCACATCGCTTGTATTATTGCGCACCTTACTTTGATCTGTCAATGAATCTGTTTTTAGTCCATAATTTCTCAGATCGGAGTTGAGATGCCCAGTACCTTTCATCTCATTTCTTTTCCATTGACCATCAAATGTAAAAGAGCGTCCTTTTTTCTTGAATTTATGGGTAAAATAGGCGCTAAAGTTGAACTCGTTGATGTTATTTTTCACCAATTCCCTTGTATTCTCGGCAATGGTTGTATCTGCGTCTTGGCCAAACTGATAAGCTTCACGTTTGTTATCTGACCAAAGATTCTTTCTGGATGCTCCACCTCGTATGGTCAGCAGATTTGATGAATCTAATTTCAGATCATATTTCAGATTGGCACGATGCTGGTCATTTTCAGTATCAACATTCTTCACTGATTTGTTATTGATCAAACCGCTCATAATCGTTTCATCATTTCCATCGCTGCTCAATCGTCCATATTTGTAATTCATGTTAACTGTATGTTTATCCTTATCAAATTTATCTGAGAAGTTAACGCCCGAATTTATAGCCTTAGGTACACCAACTACCCCTTCTCCTGAAAAAGGATCTGTAAAACTGGACCAGCTCATCGATCCGTCTTCACCATAAGATACCCCCGAATCACCACCATACTTTTGTGCATTCTGCCAATTCATGCTCGTTGTACCATTGTTACCAAAAAGCCCATATAAGGATATTTTCTGTGCTCCCTTAAATTTGTTCAGCATCAATTGCCCCATATAGTAGTCGTCGGTCCCCCCTCCAACAAGTGCTTTCCCAAACATGCCGTTTTTGGAACCGTCCTTCAACTTAACATTGATGGTTTGCTCACGCTGACCATCATCCACCCCAGTTCGCTCGGCCTGTTCTGATTTTTTCTCGTAAACCTGAACTTTATCCACCATATCCGATCGGATATTGCGCGTCACCAAGGTCGGATCGTCGCCAAAAAACTCCTCTCCGTCTACCAATACTCTCTTCACTGTTTTACCTTGTGCAGTAATCTTTCCGGACGCATCAACGGTGATTCCGGGCAAAGCTTTTAGCAAATCTTCGACCTTGGCATTTTTTTCCACTTTAAAGCTACCGGCATCATATTCTGTGGTATCGCCTTTAATTGTAATCGGAATACGGCCAGTAACAATAACCTCTTGTAATAATGTAGCTGTATTTGTCATACCAATAGCCAATCTGGAGTAATCCACACCAGGTTGAATCTCCGTATAAAAATCGCCATACTTGGGATAACTCACAATGAGCACATAAGATCCTGTATCGGGCTTGGCTAAGGAAAACAGACCATTTTCGTCAGATCTTGTAAAGCCTGTTAATATAGAGTCTTTAGCAGTCAACAGCATGATTGTTGCGTCTGATAACTTTAATTGGTCCTTTACATCACTTATTTTTCCAGCAATCTTGGATTGACCTAAGGCCAGACCAGGAATAGCAAAAATAAAAAATAAGAGCATTTGTAAAACTCTTCTCATAAAATTGTTGGATAGTGAATTATTATAAATATAACATTAGTAGATAAAACCAATGTTTTGTTACAGTAAATTTAATTTTATTTCTTGAAAGATGGATTCTCGCATCTAGCTCTAGTAATCGACGGAAACAAGAAAGTCCATTTCGCAAAAACTCAGATCCTGTATATTCCACCAAAAAAAGACTTTTTACGATAATGGATAATGTTTCTTCTGTTGCATATAGATCAACTGCCACAACTGGAGACAGAAGAAACATATCAACACGGCAAAAGATATTTGGCAAGCTATCCCACTATAATTTTTAATATTTGGGTTTATGTCTGCCAGTTCAATTTTGGCCATGAGATAGTTATTCAACATGATTCCGCAAACGGTTCCCAGGAGAAAAAATGTAATTGCATATTTTTTATTTGACAGCGCTTTCTCTCTATTTTTCTCAAGTGCTGCGATACTACCCATGATCCGTTGTTCAAAATCGCCGAATGGCACTTCTACTTTGCTCATTTGCATAACCTTACTGAATTTTTCATGCTGCTTATCCATAATATTCTGCTTTTTTAATTAACTGACTCAATATGATGTGCATATTTTTACGGCCCCGGTGCAAGATCACTTTTGTATTTGCTAATGTCCACCCCATAATTTCCTGAATTTCATCCATCGACTGTTCTTCGAGATAGAATAAGCGTAACGCAACAGACTCCCGGGCAGGCAGGATAGTGAGTGCATCGTTGATCATTTCTTTTCGTTCATGTTCGATGATTTCATCCAATACGGAATCCTCATGCGACGTGTCATGATGGGATAGATCAAAATTGACCATGTCTAGTTTCTTATGGCGAATGGCATTAAAAGCCACATGCACCACAATCCGGTAAAACCAGGTACTAAATTTGGATTTTCCTTTAAAGGATGACAGCGATTGATAGCACTTTATAAATGCTTCCTGAACGGCATCTTCTGCCAAATGCTCTTCCTTTACAATAGAAAGAGCGACAGAAAATGCCATATCCTGATACGTTTTTATAAAATAACGATAAGACTCCACGTCACCTGACAGAACTTTCCGAATATAGATCTCATCCATTGGTGGGTTAAATATCGCGTTTTTTATCCAATCGGTTAGCAATTATCATTGCAAGCCCTGCAGAAATAATCAAAATTGCTACGGCGAGTGAATCCGGCAAATCAGTCTTGATATAATTGTCCAATACACCGACAATGAATAAACCAATTCCGATACCTAGAACCAAAATCCCCGGCTTTTGCCAATCTATAGGCTCCCTTTTTCTGCTCTCGCCGGGAACATGTACTGCGGTACTCCGATAACGCATAATAAAATAAACACACAAGGTAATACACGTAAATAATCCGACGCCCAAAACGGCTGCTACTGATTGCTTTTCCATAATTATTTGAATTAGTTTACTCATTAGTCACCGTCATTCCCGAAAAGGTTACAACAAATTGAGTTAAATGTGTTCATTTGTGTAAATTTGTTTCAAACACAAACAATATGCAAAACATTAAAGAATATGTAGAAGCAAACAAGCAACGTTTTTTAGATGAGTTGTTTGATTTATTGCGTTTACCGTCAGTAAGTGCTGATCCTAAATTTAAAGGAGATGTGGAGAAGACCGCTGAATTTGTTGCTCAGAAATTGCGTGAAGCAGGAGCCGACAATGTAGAAGTTTGTCCTACTGCTGGTAATCCAATCGTTTATGGAGAAAAAATTATTGACCCGGCGCTACCTACTGTATTGACTTATGGGCATTACGACGTACAACCTGCTGATCCATATGAGTTGTGGGATACCCCTCCTTTCGAACCGACAGTCCGTGATGGCAAAATTTATGCACGTGGTTCTGCCGACGACAAGGGTCAATTTTATATGCATGTAAAAGCCTTCGAATACATGATTAAAAATAATGCCTTGGCATGTAACGTCAAATTTATGATTGAGGGTGAAGAGGAAGTTGGCTCAGTCAATTTAGGTACCTTCGTTAAAGAAAATACAGAAAGACTGAAAGCTGATGTTATCGTTATTTCGGACACATCGATGATTAGCATGGAGCAACCTTCCTTAGAAACTGGCTTACGTGGGCTTTCTTATGTCGAAGTGGAAGTTACTGGTCCGAACAGAGATCTACACTCCGGCGTATATGGAGGAGCTGTTGCCAATCCGGCGACAATATTAGCAAAACTGATCGCGTCGTTACATGATGAGAACAATCATATCGCTATTCCAGGATTCTATGATGACGTTGTCGAATTAACTGCCGAAGAACGCAAAGCATTAAATGAAGCGCCTTTTGACATTGAAGAATACAAAGCAGACCTTGGTATTCAAAATGTCTGGGGAGAGAAAGGCTTTACGACACTAGAGCGTACCGGTATTCGCCCAACCTTAGAAGTAAATGGTATTTGGGGTGGATATATTGGTGAAGGAGCCAAAACCGTATTGCCTTCGAAAGCGAATGCAAAAATCTCCATGCGCCTTGTGCCAAACCAAAACTCCCAACGTATTACAGAACTTTTCAAAAAACATTTTGAAGCTATTGCCCCAGATTATGTGAAGGTAGAGGTCAAACCTCACCATGGTGGTGAACCAGTTGTGACACCGACTGACAGCGTCGCTTACAAAGCTGCAGAAAAAGCCCTGCATGAAACATTTGGTGTTCAGCCTATCCCTACCCGTGGCGGCGGTTCTATTCCAATCGTTGCTCTTTTTGAAGAAGTACTAGGTTTAAAAACAGTGCTTTTGGGCTTTGGCTTGGATAGCGACAACCTACACTCGCCAAATGAAAAATATGGTATTGAGAATTATCTCATGGGAATTTCAACAATTCCATTATTTCATAAATATTACGCAGAACTAAGTAAATAATTTAGTTTTTCATTAGATAAAGGGTTATTTTTAAATTTTAGAAATAACCTTTTATCGTTTTATGGATTTTGATTTTCGCTTAATTGTTTTTTATACTGCAGCTCAACACCTTAATTTCACCAAAACTGCTTCGGCACTTTTCATCTCGCAACCTGCAGTAAGCAAAAATATCCAAGAACTGGAAAAGAAACTCGGAGTACCGCTCTTCGAAAGAAAGGGAAACAACCTCAACCTCACTGATTCAGGTCAAATTTTATATAAATATGCCCAACAGATTATTACGCTGTATAATCAGGCTGGCCAAGAAATACAAGAATTGCAGGAAGGCCGAAAAGGAAAACTTATTTTAGGGGCTAGTACAACTATTTCTCAATACGTTTTACCAGCTTTACTTGCCGACTTTCTAACGCAATATCCTAACAATCGCATCGAGTCTTTTCAATCCAATAGCCGCAGCATTGAAGAACAACTTATCGATAAAACATTGGACCTAGGTATTACTGAAGGTTCTACAGACAATAGAGCCCTGAAATATATTCCTTTTATGAAGGATGAGCTCGTCCTAGTCACAAATAGCAAAAACCCACTATTAGCACAATTAAAAAAACCTGCATTGTCAGACATGACACGACTGCCTTTGGTACTACGCGAACAAGGTTCGGGGACACGAACAATTATTGAGAACGCACTAAAAGATAATCGCATTAACTTATCAGCAGTACATATAGAAATGATCTTACCTTCAACAGAGAGTATAAAAGGCTACCTAGCCCGTCGCGACAGCTTCGCTTTTTTGTCTATTCATACGGTTCAAAAAGAAGTATTAAATAATTTGCTGACCATTATCGATATTCCACAACTGAAAATAGAACGTTACTTTTATTTTACCCATTTGTATGGAGGTCTTTCGGGCACGCCTAATCAGTTTCTACAATTCTGCCTGCGACAAAACTTCGGGTTATAACTAAAGGTTATATCTCATAAAAAAACGGGGTTTTAATTTCGGGGTTGAGGCAACTAGATTTGTACAAATAAATTAGTGTAATGGATTATAAAAGTCTGACAAATTATTTAAAAGCCCTAAGCTGGATCATTGTCGCATTGATCATTACGTGTACAACTTTATGTGTATTTCCGTTAAAATATGAGGGACATCAAAGAGAACCAGATTCTCTTGAAATACGCAACGACTCGCTTGTTACCCACGTTTCCCAATTCAAAGGAATTTCCTTCAATGATAATCCCGAGGGCGAAATGGCCCGTTATGGTGAACATCTAATTAAAAGAACCTACGATTATTTTTATGATGGGGAAGTCAAAATAGGGAACAAGCTTGCCTGTAGCAGCTGCCATCTCAATGGTGGCACAAAAGCTTTTGCGGCTCCATATGTTGGTCTCACGAATGTTTTCCCAACATATATCGCACGGGAAAATAAGATTGAATCACTCGAAGAACGTATTAATGGTTGTTTTGAGCGAAGCATGAACGGCCGAGCCATACCAGAAAACAGCAAAGAGATGAGAGCTATCGTCACCTATATTAAGAATATTAGCGTAAATACCGTTAACAAGGGTCGGCTGGCAGGTCAAGGATTTATTAAAATGGATATTCCCAACCGCGCTGCAAACTTGAAACATGGTCAGCTGGTTTTTGAGAACAAGTGTACAAGCTGTCATGGAAAGGATGGACAAGGTCTTCCGCAAGTGGCTGGAAAAGGATATCAATATCCTCCCTTATGGGGAAAAGATAGCTACAATGATGGTGCTGGAATGGCACGATTACTTACCGCTACCCGTTTTATCAAAGCTAATATGCCTTTGGGCGCAACTTATGACGCACCGCAATTGAAGGACGATGAGGCCTATGATGTCGCAGCATATATCAATTCTTTCGATAGGCCCCAAAAATCAAATAAGCAATTGGACTATCCCAATCTAAACAGAAAGCCCAAAGACAGCCCATACCCCCCGTACGCCGATAACATAAGCATAGAACAACATAAACGCGGTCCTTATAATTTCTAACCGTAGACACCCCATTAAATCAATAATAAATATGAAAAAACAATTTACAATCGCTTGTATTCTTTTAGCGATAACGACTATACAAGCGAAAGCACAGGAAAACAAATTGTTGCTCAATAATCAGCAATACACTGGTGCTGTTGCAAAGAAAAAAACGTATAAAGCGATCTATCAGTTGGACAGTAATGATCCAAAAACAATTGAAAAAGCAATCCGTAATATTAACAATGTATTAAAAGACCCGCGATTAAAGGGGCACTTGCAGGTTGAATTAGTTGCATTTTCTGGTGGTACAGAAGCTTACTTAAAAAAGAACAGTCAGTATGAGAAACCATTGAAGGATCTGGTAGAGAAAGGTGTTATCATAGCCCAATGCTTAAATACTTTGGAAGAGAAACATATTGCCAAAGAAGAGCTATTTGATTTTATAGGCTACGTACCCAGTGGCAATGGTGAATTAATCTTACGAGCAAATGAAGGTTGGGTTATCGTTAAACCATAAGTATAATGAAAAATTTTCTACTGCTTGGTCTAACAATCGCATTATTGGGAGCCCAGGAAATTAAAGCACAAGAGCATCGTTTTGACCCACCTTGGAATAATCCACCCGAATCAGCGCTGAATTTTACGGTACCCGGGATAGACAATATTCCAGACTTATATGGTGATATCGAAAATCCGCAGCTTACCGTTTTTTTCGCGGGCAATCAATTTATGGTGGTCGATGATCTAGTTGCATCATTCAAAAAAGAATACCCACAATACGAGCGTATTTTTGTTGAAACTCTCCCACCAGGCATTTTAGCTAAGCAGATTAAAGGCGGATCAATCACGATAGGTAATCTACGTCTTACACATAAGCCAGATGTTTATACCGCAAGTAAAAGAGCGATCAATGAAATGGCAGATTATTTCAGCTATACACAGGTTTATTGCTACAACAATATCTGTTTAATGGTTCCAGCAGGAAATCCTGGCAATGTCAGCACATTGAATGATCTGGGAAAGGAAAATATTCGTATTAGCATGCCTAACCCTCAATGGGAAGGAATCGATGAACAGATCAAAGCATCCTATAAAAAAGCGGGCGGCGAACAGCTCGTCAAGAAAATCATGGAAGATAAGGTCAAAGATGGCAGTACTTACCTAACCAAGATTCACCATCGCGAGAGCCCTATGCGGATATTATACAATCAGGCAGACGCGGCTCCAGTCTGGACTTCAGAAGTAGTATACCAAAAACTCATTGGTCATCCTGTTGAAGGAATTATCATTCCGGATGCTTACAACACCAATGCAAGCTACGTTGCTGCTAAGTTAAAAAATGCGCCACATCCCCGGGCTGCCGATGACTTTTTAAAATTCATGAAATCGCCGACAGCGAAGTTCATTTACAGAAAATACGGCTTCACAGTAGACTAAAAAAGAAAATGGGTAATTAATTATCCATTTTCTTTCTTTACTTTAGGTCAAAATTAGTTGACTTGTATGATCCTATTGCTTAAAAAAATCCATCGGTATTGGTACTTTATCAGTGTTCTCCTTGTTTTCGTCTTATTTTTCCCTTATATCTATTTTTTAGCACTGCGTCCCGAAATAAACTATGCCAAAATTGCGCGGATGAGGCGCTGGGTATCAGTTGGTGGGTCGGCGCTGGCCGGTGTATTTTTTAAAGTCAGCTATGAATCAAAAATAGATTGGAACCGTTCCATGGTACTGTGTCCCAATCATACTTCAGTCCTGGATATAACAGCCCTCACCTATTTGTGCCCCGCCCCTTTTTCATTTATCGGAAAAGCTTCACTACTTAAAAATCCGGTGACACGAATTTTTTTCAAAACAATAGACATCCCCGTCACTAGAAGAAGTAAAGTATCGTCATTCAAGGCATTCCAGCGCGCCAATGAACTTGTGCAAAATGGCCGAAGTGTCGTTATCTTTCCAGAAGGAAAAATTGACGATAGTTTTCCACCTCAGATACACAAATTTAAATCTGGTGCCTTTCGTATCGCGATTCAGAACGATGTACCCACAGTTCCAATTATTATCGAAAATGCCTGGGATATCTTCTTCGATGACGGTTCGAAAAGGGGATCTCGACCAGGAATTGTTAAAATACATGTGTTCAATCCGATAGAGACCAAAGATTTTAACGATGATAATGCAGCAGAATTGGAGAAAGTGGTCTATGAGAAAATGCAATCCCATTGGATTATGAAGAATAAATCGTATTTTCATAACCTAGAGAATCTCCAAAAAATATGTCAGGAAAGATCTTAATCGAAATCAAGGATATTGCCAGAGAATACCAGATTGGCGCTGAAACAATTCATGCCTTAAGCTCTGTAACGCTCAATATCCATAAAGGAGAATTTGTCGCCTTAATGGGGCCCTCGGGCTCAGGAAAATCCACGTTAATGAATATTCTTGGCTGCTTGGATACACCAAGCCGGGGAGATTACATCCTCAATGGAATTAATGTTAGCGAGATGACTGACGATGAACTTGCGGAAGTAAGAAATAAAGAAATTGGTTTTGTCTTTCAAACATTTAATCTTTTACCTAAGAATACAGCACTTGAAAACGTAGCTCTCCCGCTTATTTATGCGGGGTATACTAAGGTTAAGCGGGAAGAAAAAGCCACTGCTGCACTAGAAAGCGTGGGCTTAGGACATCGTATGGACCATAGGCCCAATGAACTTTCGGGAGGACAACGACAACGTGTTGCTGTTGCAAGAGCACTAATTAACGATCCATCCATTATTCTTGCCGATGAGCCAACAGGAAACCTCGACACCAAAACGTCCATTGAAATTATGGGCCTACTTGAAGAAATTCATTCTAGAGGTAATACCATCATTCTAGTCACACACGAAGAAGATATCGCGTTACATGCACACCGTATTGTACGTATGCGGGATGGGCTGATTGAAAATGATTATCCTAACCCCGATATTAAATCAGTGTCCCCAAGATTGAATGCTTTAAATGAAAAGGGAAGTGATTTCGAGAATATTTAAAAATATTATAAAACTATAAATCAACAACTTACATTAAAACCTCAAAAATAACATGCAATTTACTTGCTTAAGTTAAATTAAATCATAGTTTTGCGAAAATAGAGAACTTAAATTGTTTTTATATGTATTGGACATTAGAATTAGCTTCGCATCTAGAAGATGCACCGTGGCCAGCAACAAAAGATGAATTAATCGATTACGCTATTCGTTCGGGTGCACCTGTTGAGGTGATTGAAAACTTACAATCTCTTGAGGATGATGGCGAGCCATATGAAAATATCGAAGAAATTTGGCCCGACTATCCAACAAAAGACGATTTCTTCTTCAATGAAGATGAATACTAAAAAATAAAAAACGCCTTTAAAATAAAGGCGTTTTTTATTAAAGGCTGCTCCTGCCATTCGTAGACGATACAGTGTAGCTCATATGGTGTCTCACAAAGGTTTTTATGCTATAGTTTTAATCCATTTTAATAAAGACAAGTCTCATAGGTATGAAGATAAAATTAAAGCTATTATTGTTTTTCTTTATAAGCTGTATGGTCTGCCAAAGCTCATTTGCGCAAGAACAACAAATTGCCAATAAAAATATTGTTGTTTTAAAAAGGTTTGTCCAACGTCTACATGATCATAATCTAGCTACCGATGTTATTCTAAGTCAAGACCTAATAACATCAGAAAAACAAGAAGAAGATATGCAGGAGTACTTATTGGCGAGTATCGACGAAATCAGGATAAATATACAAAGTAAGGATATTGAAAAATTGGAATATCTCAGCTTTGATCAAGCGGGAAGGAAAGAAACAAGCGATATAGATCTAGAAGGTATTGATCCGCAGCAAGTTTACTTTGTCAAATATCTCAAACGTTTTGTATTTGCTGTAGTCATTCGTGATAAAAAAATTGCATCGCTCACATTAGTCTCTAAAGGCAATAACAAAGCCCATTTTGTTTTTTACTAATTTCTCTTAAGCTCTTATACCTAGGTCATTTTATATCACTTATTTAAATATCGCTATCAAAGAAAAATTCAAGTAGTCTTTTGACACTATATTGTATAGCATAATTATAAGCAATAGGAGGGTAATGATGCTTTCTTAAAAATTTTTCAATAAAAACACTTGCATTTTATAATTCTATCAACCATATTTGTATTAATAAAAATAACAATGATAATAACTGTATCAAATAAAGCTTGGTGGTGGCGCAACGGATAACGTTGTGGCAAAATCCTATTGCATTATTTGATTAATACATCAAGATATGATGGGCTTGCCTAAATTAGGTAAGCCTTTTTTTATTTAAATTAACCATGAAAGAAATTTTAGCTCATTTATTTGAATACAAGACATTTTCTCGGCAAGAAGCCTACGAAATCCTCACCAACATTACGATGGGCAAATATGACAGCCACCAGATTGCTGCTTTTATGACGGCCTATGGTATGCGAAGTATCCGTGTTGAAGAGCTCGGGGGATTTAGAGATGCGATGTATGACTTATGCCTCAAACTGGAGTTTAACGGTTATAATTTAATTGACCTTTGTGGTACTGGTGGTGATGGTAAAAATACTTTCAATATCTCAACGATAGCATCTTTTGTTACAGCTGGAGCTGGTTATCACGTCGCGAAGCACGGTAACATCGGCGTCTCCTCAAGCTGTGGGTCATCCAATGTCATGGAATATTTAGGTTATCAATTTAGCAACGATAAATCTGAACTACAACGTCAGCTTGATGAGGCCAATATTTGTTTTCTACATGCACCGCTGTTTCATCCGGCCATGAAAACCGTTGCTCCAATACGCCGTGCGCTAGGCGTTAAGACATTCTTTAACATGCTGGGACCATTGACAAATCCGGCCAATCCAAGATTTCAATCTGTTGGTGTATTTAGTTTAGAATTAGCAAGACTGTATGGATATTTATATCAAAACACCAATAAACAATATTCCATTATTCATGCTTTAGATGGATATGATGAGATATCCATGACTGGCGATTTCAAGGTAATCAATAATCAAGGGGAGAATTACTACAGTATGGAAGATCTCGGTTTTAAGACGGTTTCAGCGCATGAGTTAACCGGGGGTGACAGCGTAGCAGACGCTGCCAAAACATTTTTATCTATCTTGAATAACAAAGGGACAGATGTACAAAATAATATTGTTTTGACCAATGCTGCCTTTGCTATTAAAACATTTAATCCCGAAAAATCTTTCGGTGACTGTTTTTATGAAGCTGAAAGCTCATTGATGGAAGGCAAAGCTTTGCGAAGCTTCCAAAAACTAATTAAAAAATAAGATGGCGATCAAAATAAAAGTTTGTGGTATGAAATATTCCGACAATATAGCGGCTGTAGCTTCTTTGGGAGTGGACTATATGGGATTTATATTTTATGATCAATCCAAACGTTATGTTGGCGAAAACTCTTCAATATATATAAAGAAGCTTGAGAACCTAAACAAGGTTGGGGTTTTCGTCAATGCAAGCCTGTCAGAAATTCTTGTTAAAAAAACTGAATTTAAATTAAATGTAATTCAGCTACATGGAGATGAATCTGCAGAATTCTGCCGCGAATTGAAAGAAAAATCAAAAGCTACGATCGTTAAAGCTTTCGGAGTAGATCAAGACTTTGATTGGATAGCTTTGGATTCTTACGCCAATATTGTAGATTACTTTTTATTTGATACGAAAAGCAATTCCTACGGCGGTACGGGATTACAATTTGACTGGTCCCTATTGGACCAATACACACTTATCACGCCCTATTTTCTGAGCGGTGGTTTGGACGCTGAAAATATCAAAAGAGCGCTAGAAAGAAATGATCCTCGGCTATACGCCCTGGATTTAAATTCAAAATTTGAAGTAGAACCCGGGTTAAAAGATATTGATCTATTAAGCCAAAGTATAAATACTATTAAAAATGAGTATATATCAAGTCAATGAAAAAGGATATTATGGCCCATTTGGAGGAGCCTATATCCCTGAGATGCTCTATCCGAATGTGAAGGAGCTACGTGAAGAATATCTCAAGATTATCGAAGAAGAGAGCTTTCAGGAGGAATTTAATCAACTGCTCAGCGATTATGTTGGACGTCCATCTCCCTTATATCATGCCAAGCGTCTATCGGAAAAATATGGAACTACCATTTACTTAAAACGTGAGGATCTTAACCATACCGGAGCCCATAAAATCAATAATACCATTGGCCAAATTCTATTAGCAGAACGCTTGGGTAAAAAGCGTATCATCGCAGAGACCGGTGCAGGACAGCATGGTGTTGCCACCGCTACAGTGTGTGCACTAAAAGGGATACAATGTGCGGTTTATATGGGTGAAATTGATATTCAACGCCAAGCTCCAAACGTTGCACGGATGAAGATGATGGGAGCCGAAGTTATTCCAGCGACATCAGGGTCAAAAACTCTAAAAGATGCTACAAATGAAGCGTTAAGGGATTGGATAAACAATCCTGTCGACACCCATTATATCATTGGCTCTGTTGTAGGCCCACACCCTTATCCTGATATGGTTGCTCGGTTTCAGTCTATTATTTCTGCAGAAACGAAAAAACAGCTCTTCACAAAGACGGGAAAAGAAAATCCAGATATAGTGTTGGCGTGTGTCGGAGGAGGCTCCAACGCCGCAGGTATGTTCTATCATTATCTGGATGAAGAATCGGTTCAATTGTATGCTGTCGAGGCCGCTGGCCACGGTGTTGATTCAGGCGAATCCGCTGCTACAACAGCGTTAGGAAAAGAAGGAGTCTTGCATGGAAGTCGCTCCATCCTCATGCAAACAGCAGATGGTCAGGTCATAGAACCGTATTCCATATCCGCTGGGCTCGACTATCCCGGAATTGGCCCGCAGCACGCCTGGTTATTCAAATCTGGTAGAGGCAGCTACGTTAGTGTGACTGACGACGAGGCCATGCGTGCAGGCCTTGAACTTACACGATTAGAGGGTATCATACCAGCAATTGAAAGTGCACACGCGCTCGCTTATTTAGAGAAAATTCCTTTTAAAGGTGATGAGACCGTCGTTATCTGTCTTTCTGGCCGCGGCGATAAGGATCTGGATAATTATATGAAATACTTTGATTTTTAAGTCATGAATACAATTGAAAAAAAAGAAGGTACTCCCCTTTTATCGATATATTTTACAGCTGGGTATCCAACATTGGACAGTACAATAAGTATTGCCAAGAAATTGGAAGAAGCCGGAGCGGACTTTCTGGAAATTGGTTTTCCCTATTCCGATCCTGTTGCGGACGGACCTGTCATTCAGCACAGTTCAGAAATTGCTTTGGCAAACGGTATGACGCTAGAAAAGCTGTTCGACCAATTGAATGACCTCCGTGAGCATATCGGTATCCCTGTATTTCTCATGGGATATTTTAATCCTGTGCTACAATTTGGTGTTGAAAAATTTTGTGAAGCATGTAAAAATGTAGGTGTAAACGGAGTGATTATACCGGATCTACCCATGGATGAATATGAAGACTTTTATAAAGAAACATTCGAGAAAAATGGAGTTGCCAATGTATTTATTGTAACACCACAGACATCGACAGAACGAATCAGAAAAATAGACAGCCTTTCTAAGAGTTTTATTTATTTACTTTCTTCAAATGCCACAACGGGTAAAACACTCGATGTTGGAGACAATACCGCAGCTTACTTCAAGCGGGTAAATGACCTTCAATTAAAAAACCCTTTGATCGTCGGCTTCGGTATTTCTGATAAAACAACCTTTCAAAAGGCAACTAGAGATACTGCAGGAGCTATCATAGGCACCGCATTTGTTAAACGGTTAAAAGATCAGGATTACCTCAACCAAATCCCATCATTTATCTCGTCCATCAAAGCTTAATCCACAAGCTAAAAATTAGCAAAACATTATTTTTTTATAAGCGTTCGATCTAAATTCTTTTTTCTTGGATCGAACGCTTATTTTTAAGGCAGTTTTGAAGATATATTTTTTTTCAAAACGAATAACTTTGCTGTCTTGATTCACCAAGGAATAAAACAGCCAGGCGATCAATATTGATATAACCATGGATACTCGACGAGATTTTTTAAAGAAAGCAGCTATGCTTGCTGGAGGGGCCTCTCTCTCCCATGTTATTCCATCCGCTATTGCAAAGGCAATGGCTATAAATCCAGCATTGGGCAGCACGTTTTATGATGCCGAGCACGTGGTTTTATTAATGCAGGAAAACCGTTCATTTGATCATGCCTTTGGGACACTGCGTGGTGTAAGAGGTTTTAATGATCCTAGAGCTATCCGGCAACCCAATCGGAATAAAGTCTGGTTTCAGACGCAAAAATCCGGAGAAACGTTTGCTCCCTTTCGATTGGATATCAAAGATTCAAAAATTACCTGGATGGGTTGTCTCCCACACAGTTGGACCGATCAAACCGACGCAAGAAATAATGGTAAAATGAACAGATGGCTGGATGTCAAACATTCCGGATTTAAAGAGTTTGCCAATCTGCCTTTGACTATGGGGTATTATACCCGTGAAGATATTCCTTTTTACTATTCACTGGCAGACTGTTTCACTATTTGCGATCAGCACTTTTGTTCAAGTATCACCGGTACTAATCCCAATAGACTTTACTTCTGGACTGCTAATATCAGAGAAAATCTGACGGGAAAAGCTTTAGTTTGGAATGGTGACTCCGAGTTTAGTGGCAAGGCGACATGGACAACCTTTCCCGAACGCCTTTCCGAATTAGGTGTAGACTGGAAGATCTATCAAAATGAAATTTCTTCGAGCAGTGCTGGATATAGTGGTGAAGCAAACAGCTGGTTAGCTAATTTTGGCTGCAATCCAATGGAGTACTTTCCACAATATCAGGTCAAATATCATCCGCGCTACCGTCAGCTTCTTACTTTAAAAAAGGAAGATCTCGAGCGTAAAATGAACGAAACAACAGCTGTCGACACACGCGAAAAATTAAATAAAGAGCTCAAGCATATCCAAGAGGAACTACAGTTATATACCGCCGAGAACTTTGAGAAGCTTGACGAGCGGACAAAAGATATTCATCGCCGTGCTTTTGTTAACAACAGCGCACAGCCCGATTACATGGAATTAGAAACTATGCAGTATCAGGAAGGGGATCAACAGCGAAAGTTACTGATTCCTAAAGGCGATGTTCTATATCAGTTCCGAAAAGATGTTGAGGAGGGTAAACTTCCCACGGTATCTTGGTTAGCTCCACCGCAGCTTTTTTCTGACCATCCCGATTCTCCTTGGTTTGGAGCATGGTATGTTAGCGAAATTATGGACATTCTTACCCAGAATCCAGAAGTTTGGAAAAAAACAGTCTTTATACTTACCTATGACGAGAATGACGGATATTTTGATCACTTTGCACCTTTTACAGCACCAAATCCTAACGAAATAGAAAGTGGGAAAGTATCAGATGGAATAAATCCTGCGCTAGAATTTGTACTTCGTGATGAGCAATATTATCCTGAAAGCGGAAGAGAAAGCAATATAGGTCTCGGTTATCGTGTACCGATGGTCATAGCTTCTCCATGGACCAGAGGTGGCTGGGTTAATTCGCAAGTATTTGACCATACCTCCAGTTTACAATTCCTAGAGAAATTTATAACATATAAAACCAAGAAAGAGGTAAAGGAGACCAACATCAGCACTTGGCGACGTACCGTATGTGGAGACTTAACTTCGGCATTTAGACCCTACCATGGTGAAACTATGAATAAACCAATTCTACTTGAACGAGAGCCTTTTATCCAAGAGATCCACCAAGCAAAATTTAAAGGCGTTCCCATGGGCTTTAAAGCGCTTGATCCATCGGAAATCACACAAATTGAACAAGCCCCTAGTAGTTCGCCCTATTTTCCAAAACAAGAAAAGGGGCTTCGGGATTCGTGTATCCTTCCTTATGAACTTTATGTACATGGCGAATACCAACCCAAAGGGAATTATTGGGTCACATTTGAGGCTTCAAATAAAATCTTTGGCGAGCATTCAGCGGGTTCGCCTTTTACAGTCTACCATGCGGCTAAATACAAAGGAGAAGTTGGAACCTCAAGAAATTATGCTATTTCTCCAGGAGACAGTGTAACAGACCTTTGGTCACTAAACGACTTCGAAAAAGAAATATATCATCTCGAAATTCACGGTCCAAATGGATTTTATCGCGAATTTAAAGGCGATGGGAATAATCCACATGTAA
This sequence comes from Sphingobacterium sp. UBA1498, assembly GCF_002325125.1. Taxonomy (NCBI): domain Bacteria; kingdom Pseudomonadati; phylum Bacteroidota; class Sphingobacteriia; order Sphingobacteriales; family Sphingobacteriaceae; genus Sphingobacterium; species Sphingobacterium sp. UBA1498. The sequence continues at coordinate 223,829 of NZ_DCRG01000003.1, read as the reverse complement.
AGATACGATGCACTTATGAAAAATGTAAAAATGGATCAGCATTTAGTGGCCGTTTATCTTTCTCCTGTACAAATCATGGAAAAACAGCTCAGCAACTTATGTTTGAAGATATCAGCTATGGTCAGAAAAAAAAGACTGTGAAAATTAAAGCTGGACAAGTTATCATCATACATTTTGACTTGGCTAATCAACACTTTTGGTATGACTTCCGGCTCACTTGCGCTGGCTTTCCAAACTTTGTGGAACACTATGCCGGTCGTGTCGAGATTGGAAATGTAGGAAAAAGCGATCCCTTATTCAATCGATAAACAAAGAGAAGGGCTGTTCAAAAAGACTGGATAGCCCACGTTTATTCGACTTTGCTGCTGACCCACACAATGTCCTGACTAAACCGCTTTAATACATTCATTCGTAACAATTACAAAACGATTAATCTCGAATACAAAATAAAAGAATACGGTTACCTTCAGCAGAGATAAAGCACATTCAAGTCAAAAAACTACACCGAAAGAAGATCCGATACTTTATTCCTGTATACGACGAGCGAGATGGTAAAAGCCCTTATATAATAGTACTGCCCCAACAATCAAAAAGCTAGCTAATAAATATGAGCCGACCGAATTGATAAATAATACATACATAACTCTGGTTATTTTTGGTTTTTCATTTGTGTCTACAAGTTATAACATTTATCCAAAATTTTACAAAAAAAAATTGCATATTTTCTCTATTTTTGTCTCGATGAAGAAAATCGCACTATTTATCGGCTTATTTTTCTATTTGCTCGCAGCAAGTGGTGCCTCAGTGCATCTTCATTTTTGCCAAGGGGAAACACAAAGTGTCTCGTTATCGGAAAGCCATAATATAGCCTGCCCTCTTTGTGCCAAGTCTACAAAAAAACAGCAGAAACACTGTCATGAAACAGGAAGCTGTAAAGATGTTAAGATCGAAGCACACAAGGTCGACAACTTCAGCAGAGTAACACAAAATCTTGATTTTAATACTTTTTCTCCCGCAATAATTACGCTTCATTGGATACTTAATTATTATCATTTCTCTGGGGAGGAAGACGATTTTTCTAAACTAAAGTATACCGGTTTTGCGAGCAACAATAGACAGAGCCCTCCTGTTTTTATTCTCAATCAAAATTTTAGAATTTAATATTACCTCTTTTCACTGAACGCAGTTCACTTTCTTGAATTGATTTAAGCGCAGTATAATTTTTATATTTTCATAAGAATGGCAGACTGCTATTCCCAACAATCATCTTTCCGTAGCGTATCACGGAACAAAAAAAGCGGATTTTAAATCGTTCAGCAAAAAAATTGTAGAACTGAAAAAAATAAATCCGTACTCCTTGCATATGGTTGCGCGATATCATGGAGGTAAAAATTAAATGCTAGTTGAAGCGAATACTCTTAATTAAAATGATGAATCAAATTTTCAAAAAAATATATACGACAACCATTCTAACCTTATTTTTTCTGGCGTTTGTACAGGCACAGACCGACAGTACGAGGACGCTTACCGTAGCTGGGAATTGTGCCATGTGTAAAAAACGCATTGAAACCGCAGCGAAAATGCATGGTGTAGAAACGGCCGTTTGGAATACAGGAGACAACCTCTTGCAAATCAGATATAACTCCCAAAAAGTTCAGCTGGAGACAATCAAGAAAAATATCGCTCAAGTTGGCCATGATGTAGACAACTTAGTTGCCACTGATGAATCCTATGCTAAGCTCCATGAATGTTGTATGTATCCGCGATTGGAAAATGGCAAAATACCCGAAAAGAAAACTATAACAACCGATAACCATGACCATCCACATACAGTAACCGGTGTGGTCGTTGAAGAAAACAAAAAGGGGGATCTTAAACCCATTGTTGGAGCCAATTTACACTGGGCCAACCTGCCTACCAAAAATACAAGGACAAACGAAAATGGCGTTTTTAAATTAGACCATAAAGAAGGATTCGACAAATTGGTGGTAAGTTACGTTGGAATGAAACCTGACACCATCACCATCAAAGATCTGCATGAAGTCATTATGATTACAGCAAAGGGTAATGTGTTGATGGAAGTTGAGGTTAAAGGAACACGACGCTCAAATTACATCGACCGTATGACACCTGCACGATTAGAAGTTCTCACGGGAAAAGAGCTCTTTAAAGCAGCTTGCTGTGATTTAAGCGAAAGCTTTGAAACTAACGCTTCTGTCGATGTTGTCAGTGCTGATGCTGTAACAGGTAGTAAACAGATTCAGATGCTAGGCCTGAGTGGTATTTACACCCAATTAACTGTCGAAAACTTACCCGGGCCGCGTGGGCTGGCTTCTCCATTAGGCTTAAATTCTATTGCAGGAACATGGATTGAATCAATTCAAATCGCGAAAGGCATAGGTTCCGTTGCTAACGGTTTCGAAAACATGGCCGGACAGATCAACGTCGAACTGAAGAAACCTCAAAATTCGGAAAGATTGTTTTTTAATGCCTATGCGAACAACATGGGCCGCACAGATGTCAACTTAAATCTTTCACAAAAAATTGGTCAACATTGGTCGACGGCAGTCCTATTGCACGACAATTTTATGTACAATAAGTCTATGAACTTTAGTCACAACGGGTTTAGAGATATACCAGTGGGTAATTTATTCTCCGGTGTCAACCGCTGGTTTTATGAAAATGGAAAAGGGCTGATGGTACAATTTGGGGTCAAATATCTCAATGATGACCGTACGGGTGGACAGATTGATTTCAACGAAAAGACAGATAAGGGAACCACAAATCGCTATGGTTTAGGATTTGATATTGAACGCGTAGAAGGTTTTGCCAAAATTGGTTACGTGTTCCCCGAAAATAAGCACCGTAGCATTGGTCTCCAACTCGCAGGATCAAACTATAATCAGAAAAGCTATTTTGGGCTTAATAACTACGATTCGGAGCAACAAAATGGCTATGCCAACCTCTTATTTCAAGATATCATCGGAACTGTTGCCCATAAATATCGTGTTGGAGCATCGGTTAATTATGACAATTACGACGAATGGTACTTAAAAGACAAAAACTTCAAACGTAAAGAGGTTGTTTCGGGCGCATTTGCGGAATATACCTATAGTCCATCAGAAAAGTTTGATGCTATCATTGGTCTACGCCAAGACTACAACTCCCTGTATGGTTGGTTTACAACTCCTCGTATACATTTACGTTATGCGCCGATTTCAGGAACAACAATTCGGGCTAGTTCTGGACGAGGTCAACGTACAGCAAATATATTTGCAGAGAATACCGCAGTCCTGGCAAGTAGCAGAAAATTGATTATTCAATCACCTAATGTATACGATAAAGCTTATGGGCTCCAACCGGAAGTTTCGTGGAACAGCGGAATAGCGATAGACCAAAGTTTGCAAATATTTGGACGAGAGGCTTCGGCATCTGTTGAGTTCTTCCATAACAGCTTTTCTAACCAGGTTGTCGTAGATTATGAAAATCCCCGAGAAATCAATTTCTATAATTTGTCTGGAAATTCTTTCTCCAATAGCTTACAAACAGAATTTCGTTTTATGCCAGCTCCTCATTTTGAAACGAGGTTGGCCTATCGCCTACTTGATGTGCAGACTGATTTCGAAAGTGGCAGAAAGACCAAACCGCTATTGGCTAAACACCGCGGCTTTGTCAACCTAGCCTATAACCACCATGCTGGCTGGAGTGTAGATTATACATTAAATGTGGTTGGACAAAAACGCATTCCATCAACCATTGAAAACCCTGTCGAATATCAGATGCCTACAGCATCGAAAGCATACGCGACAATGAATGCACAGATTAGCAAAACTTTTGGGAAAGAGAAAAATTTGACCGTGTATGTTGGTGGAGAAAATCTATCTAATTATTTCCAACGTATGCCAATCCTCGCAGCAGATCAACCTTTTGGAAACTATTTTGATACATCAATGCTTTGGGGGCCCTTAACAGGACGCATGTTCTACACTGGTATTCGGTATTTCATCAAATAAAAATGAAAATCTATTAGTATAAAAAAGCGGTTTCTGCCGCTTTTTTATACTAATTTTTTCAATTCTTGATAAAGCTTTGCCGTTGGTAATCCGACGACATTATTATATTCTCCCTCTATTTTTTCTATGGCAATTAAGCCGATCCATTCCTGTATTCCATAAGAACCAGCTTTATCTAACGGAGCAAATTTAGTAACATAATATTCGATTTCATCCCGATTTAATTCATAAAAATAGACTGTTGTCTTTTCGACAAAAGTGCTAATCTTGCCTTTCCACAAGATCGCTACTGCAGTCAATACCAAATGCTTCTTACCAGATAAATTTGTTAAAGTTGTTATAGCTTCCTGCGCATCTTTTGGTTTACCCAAAATTTCGCCCTTATCAGAAACTACAACCGTATCGGCACAGATAATCAAACAATCTACTGTATCCCTAAATGCTTCGGCTTTACAAATAGCGATTTGACGAACAGCCTCTATAGCAGAAAGATTTGGATCAACCGATTCCGCTGTCTCCCTTACCTCAACTTCGAATGTCAGACCAAGCCCTGCCAATAACTGTTTTCTCCGTGGGGATTGAGACCCTAATATCACTGTACTATTTTTTATATTTTCCAACATTCTTATATACTTTTTATCGTTTCGTCCTCATACCAATTGCCCTGCACTTTCATTACTTTTTCGATCATTTCACGCACAACCCCCTTACCGCCGCCAAAACCAGACACATAATGTGAAATTTCCTTAATTTCTTCCACACCATCCGCTGGAGAAACAGCTACACCAACTGCTTTCATGCAGCTGAAATCAGGTACATCGTCACCGATGTACATCAACTGATTTAATTCCAACTTGTAAGCATAAGCAAGTTCTTTCATTTTTGAAAGCTTATCACTCACTTTTGAATGTACTTCACTAACACCCAATCCTTTCATACGCATTTCAACACCGATCGATCCACCCCCGGTAATTATAAAAATCGGATAACCTTTTTTGATTGCCAACTGCATTGCGTATCCATCTTTGATATTAAAGGTGCGCAATTGATGTCCGTCTTCATTTACCTGCACGGTTCCGTCAGTCAACACACCGTCCACATCCAATACAAAAGCCTTTATCGATTTAAATTCGGTCAATATCATAAAAATATATTTTTGTAAATGTAAGGCATTTCTAATAAATAATTCGAGTAATGACATTAATCCAATGACCAACCCTGTCAAATAATTATTCAGATTAGTCAAAATATCATTTGTGTGTCACAACATAGTTGTATTAGCAACTTATTAGAAAAAATATTTGGAAGCTACTGCATATTTACTGTATCTTTGTTGAAGATAATTAAAGGTTATCTCACTATGAAACACTAATAGCAAGCAATCAAAGACGTTATTCACGTTTTATTTGCAAAAGATAAAAAAACAATCATTTTAGTTTTCATAGTAAAAAAAACGGCAACTAATTTAGTTTAGCGGCCTTTAAAGAGTCTTTTCATAATTTAGGTTTATAATTGGTTAGTAACGAACCCTGGTGCCCATCATCAGGGTTTTGTTTTTACCTACTTTCTTTCCTGTTCAGATTGACCAAATTATTTGTTTAGTCCACAGCTTTTGAAACTGATCCATTGGCATCCTAGTCCAAACTTTTTTATACGATGCTATACTTGCCCGAATAATGAGCTACACATCAGGAATAGAAAAAGACTGTCGTGTCGATATAAATGTATTTGGGATGCCCCTTGACTTTTCTATAGCGCTGTTTCTATTGTAGCTTTTGATTAATAGCAAGTTTTTTTGTTATTTTACATATATCTTTTTCCCCAGGTACAATCAAAAAACATTACCTACAGAAAAGTAAAACGATAAACTCATTCTCACATGAATCGAAAAAACTATAGAAAGCAAATTACCCTAGGAGTGATCATTTCTTTTTTGCTTATCTTCCTTTCAGCCCTATATTTTTTCATATCGCTGCATCATAATTTAAATAACGAGCGAACTATCGTTCAAATCGCCGAAAATAGATTTAATACTATTAATGAAATTAAATCAAATGTAGACGAAGTAAATGATGTCAAACTTGATTACCTGAATAAGAAAGATGCTTCGCTATTTATTCCCTACAAATTGGAATTAAGAAAAACCGATGAACTACTCCGCTCATTAAGCCTTAAAGATGATTTCTATCATTTCCCATTGAACAAAATTGAAAGCTTGCGCAAAGAAATTTCAGCATTTTATAACTTTGAAAAAGATATCGCAGATACAAGAGAAATTCAATTCAGATCCAATCACATTCACGAACAAAAAGCCTCCATATTAGGTCAGATCGATCTAATGTCAAAAGACTTATTGGATCAGCGGGGAAATCTTTTAGAAAAATCTAGAAACGATCTGCAAATAGCCCAATACATTACCTACCTGTTCATTGCTATAGGCTTAAGTGGATTCTTCTATATTCTTTCCAAGATTTCTTCTATCTCAAGATTTCTAAGGGCCACCGTGAAAAGTCAGCAGGAGTCTAACAGCCGTCTCCAACTATTGCAGGAACAAACAAACAATGATAACTGGATTTTGAATGCAATCAGTAGCATCGATGAACAGTTACGTGGAGATTATACAGACAAGAAAATTGCTGAAATAAGCCTACAGGCGATTGCCTCGTCGACTAGAGCACTGGGAGGAACAGTTTATATCTTCGACGACAATTATCAGGAATATCAGCTTTGCCACAAAATCGGCATTTCCGCAACACAATATATCAAACAAACATTTAAGGAAAATGACGGTATATTAGGCGAGGTCGCAAACAATCATGAGGTTGTTAAAATTAAAGATATTAACAACAAGCACCTTTTATTAGAAACCTCATTGGCAGATCGGGTAGAAACTGAGATTTATATTATTCCTTTTTCTTATGAAAAACATTGTGTCGGTATCATGGAGATATGCTGCCCAGTTGTCAACAAGAAAGACGAAAAACTGCGATTTAACTTTTTAAATAAAGCGAAAGATAACATTGCCGTTATCATTAAAGTGGCCCAAACGCATGGGAAGCTTGCCGATCTTTATGAGGAACTTCAACAACAAACCGAAGAACTGGAGACTCAACAGGAAGAGTTGAGAACAACGAATGAAGAGCTAATACATAAAACGCATCTATTAGAAGCCTCTGAAGAAGAACTTAGAGTGCAGCAAGAAGAACTTATCCAAACAAATAATGAGTTGGATGAGAAAGCAAAACTACTCTTTGCTCAAAACGAAGATCTGGAAAAAGCCCGTCAGGCGATAGCCCAAAAAATAGAGGAAGTAGAGCTATCTAGCAAGTATAAATCTGAATTTATGGCCAATATGAGCCATGAATTACGGACACCCCTTAATAGTATTCTGATTCTAGCCAAATTGCTTCAGGATAATAAAAAGAAAAATCTCACAGAAGATCAAATTAAATATGCTTCTGTCATTCATAGTGCCGGCTCAGATCTATTACATTTAATCAATGAATTGTTGGATTTGGCAAAAATAGAATCCGGCAAAGTTGAGGTACAAAAAGAGCGGATCAACACCAACTTTCTCGTAAATTATATTAAAGATTTTTTCAACGATACCGCAGCATCCAAAAGTATCCGCTTCCTACTTGATGTCGATATGAATGCTCCACAGGAATTTGTTGGTGATGAACATCGTATACAACAAGTCCTTAAGAATTTATTATCGAATGCATTTAAGTTTACGGGTGAAAGAGGAGAAGTTTTTTTTGGAATAAAAGCTGACGCGCAAAATCTTATTTTTACGGTCAAAGATAACGGTATTGGAATCGCCCCTGAAAAACAAGAGCTTATCTTCGATGCTTTTAAGCAGGAAGATGGTTCAACAAGCCGTAAATATGGCGGCACTGGTTTAGGTTTATCGATCTGTCGGGAAATCGCCAATTTATTGAAAGGAAAAATAACCTTATCCAGCAAAATCGGCGAAGGTAGCATCTTCATCTTTAGTATTCCACTAGAACAGGAAATACAAACCCCATTATTAAAAGTAGCATCTATCGATAATGAAAATAATTATCCGCCGCTAATTCTAAATGAAACTCCGATTGCTGCAAAAATTCAGGGGATAGAAAACGATGGAAAAAACAATAAATTGCTGATTATTGAGGACGACTTTATTTTTGCAGATATTTTAAAAGACTATGCCGAACAAAATGGTTATGATGTCTACATCAGCTATGATGGAAAAGATGGCTTACAAAAAGCTAAAAATTTACTACCTGCCGCGGTGATACTAGATATTATGTTGCCCAAAATGGATGGTTGGGAAGTACTTCGAAACCTGAAAAAAAATGACAACACCAAGGATATCCCAGTACACATGATGTCGGCAGGAACATTTTTACATGATGAACCTATTTCCGCAGGAGCCATCGGCTTTATGTCCAAACCAGTGTCAGAAGAATCTCTGGCCGAAACTTTCTTAAAAATAAAGACATCGACAAGTCATCCACTGAAAAAAATTCTGTTGGTAGAAGATCAAGAAATCCAAAGCGATTTTATCAAACAATCTTTGGAAGAACAGCATATTCAGATCTTTCAGGCCTTCAATGCGGGACAAGCACTCGATTTATTGAATCAGGAGAAATCATTTGATTGTATCATTATGGACTTAAATCTCCCAGACAGATCGGGGATTGAACTCCTGAACGAAATCAAATCGAACAATCAATTTAAGAATTTACCGATTATCATCAATACGGCAATGGAACTCAGTACCGAGCAGACTTCTGAAATACTCCATCATAGCCAAGCCATGGTTCTCAAATCCGCTAAGTCAAACAACCGTCTAATTGATGAAGTAAATTTATTCTTAAATAAAATTCGTAGCAACAAACACGAATACACGATGTTCAACAACTCGGGGAACTCTGTAATTGCTGAGAACAATTTAGCTTCCAAAACAGTACTACTAGCAGATGACGATATGCGGAATATTTTTGCCCTCAGCACGGCGTTTGAAAGTTATGATATGAAGATTGAGATTGCCAATAATGGTCAGGAGGCATTGGATATTCTCGAACGAAATGACCAGATTGATCTTGTTTTAATGGATATTATGATGCCTGTTATGGATGGTTATGAGGCTATTGGGAAAATAAGGGCAAACAAAAAATTTGCGAATCTTCCTATTATTGCTGTGACGGCAAAAGCAATGAAAGGTGATCGCGAAAAAACGATCGCTGTTGGCGCAAACGATTATATTAGTAAACCGGTTGACGTAGACAAATTAATATCCTTAATGCGTGTATGGCTGAGTTAACCGTTAAAAAAGTGGCAATGATAAGTTTTGAAGAGTTAGAAGAAATTATTGATGTAGTCAAAAATCTCCACGGTTATGATGTATCTGGCTATACCAGAGCATCTCTCAAAAGACGTGTAACGAGAATTATGGAACTCAATAAATTCAATCTACAGGAATTGAAATCCAACTTGATCAATCAACCCGGATTCAGCACCTATTTTCTTCAGGAAATCACCGTAAATGTCACAGAAATGTTTAGGGATCCAGATTTTTATAAAGCTGTCAAAACGGAGGTGCTCCCCTATCTTGCAACTTATCCCCATATTAAAATTTGGAGCGCTGGTTGTTCTACGGGCGAAGAAGTATATTCGCTAGCCATATTGTTGGAAGAAACAAATCTTTACCAACGTGCATTCATTTATGGCACTGATATTAACGGCAAAGTGCTAGAAAAAGCAAAACGCGGTATTTATTCTCTTGGAAAAGTCAAAGAATACTCGGAAAACTTTATCAAAACAGAACCCAAAAACTCATTGTCGGATTACTATACAGCGATGTACAATGCCGCAACAATTAATAATAGCCTCAAAAGAAATATCCTTTTCTCTATACATAGTTTAGTATCCGATGGCGTTTTTAACGAATTTCAGATGATTACCTGTCGTAATGTATTGATTTATTTTGATACTGCTTTGCAAAATAAAGTCTTGGATTTATTCTATTATTCACTCTGTCACCTGGGTTTTCTCTGTTTGGGGGCGAAGGAATCTCTGATCAATTATAAAGATGCTGCCAAATTTAAGATCGTAAACAAAAAACATAATATTTACCAAAAAATTGGGTAATAGAAAATGGAAAGAAAAATTCTTTTGTTAGCGGGCTCTGCAGGTGGCTTTAGTGTGATTCTGAACATTCTTAAATCATTGGAACACCCCATACGCATACCCGTTATTGTCATTGTACATAGAAACCCTAAATACGCTTCTACCATCGAAGAAACACTCTCCAAAGCTCTCGTTCAAAAAATAAAGACCGCTGATGATAAAGAAGCAATAGAAAATGGCACTATTTACTTTGCACCTGCTGGTTATCACCTATTAGTTGAACCAGATTATAGTTTTTCTTTGGATATCTCTGAACCTGTTCAATACTCAAGACCTTCAATTGATGTAACTTTTGAGTCTGTAGCCGAAGTATATAGAGAAAACTGTATTGCTATATTATTCTCAGGAGCGAATCAAGATGGCGCGCAAGGTTTACTCATGATAAAACGATATGGAGGAAAAACTGTTGTACAAGATCCTACAACTGCTGAAGTTCCCGTTATGCCCGAAGCAGCTATTCAACTTGGAGCACAAGAACGTATTTTGACCATTCAAGAAATTAAAGATTACATCAAGCAGTTGACATAAATTGTAGTTAGATTTGCTATAATGAAGAAGATAAATATATTGATTGTCGATGATAAAATTGAAAACATTATCAGTCTAACAGCCCTGTTGGAGGATATAGAAAATATAAACATAGTGACGAGTACAGATCCCAATGATGCTTTAAAGATCTGTTGGAAAGAACAGATTGATTTAGCGCTCGTCGATGTCCAGATGCCGGAAATCAATGGTTTTGAATTCGTTTCCTTTCTAAAGAATAATCCGAAAACTAACCATATTATCACAATTATGGTAACGGCAATTTCTAAAGAAGATAAATACCTCATACAGGGGCTCAATAGCGGAGCTGTAGATTATCTGTATAAACCACTTAATCCAGAAGCCACTATAGCAAAAGTAAAATCTTTCGTTCAGCAACTACTGATTCAGCAAGAAATTAAAGAAAAAAACATTGCCTTAGAGGAATCTAAGCAAGCTATTCTTAAAGCTAAAGAGGAGGCCGACCTTGCCAGAAAATCCAAGGAAACATTTCTAGCAAATATGAGCCATGAGATTCGTACTCCTATTAATGGTATTATGGGGATTACACAGATGCTAAAAAACTCCCAGCTTACCCTAGAACAAGAAAATTGGATCAATAAACTGGACTCTGCATCGCAAAATTTGCTGAATATCATCAACGACATACTGGACCTTTCCAAGGTTGACTCAGGAATGATGAAGCTTAATATGGAATCCACATCAGTCCATGATATCACAGATGACCTAAACAATCTCTTTATTGATAAAGCCAACTACAAGGGACTGAATTTTTCAATTGATGTCGACGATCGCATCACAAGTTATTTTCTGACAGATCCATTGCGATTGAAACAAATATTGACCAATTTTATTTCCAACAGTTTCAAATTCACCGCCGAAGGCGCTGTCCTCTTAAAAATTCAGCTCTTATCGGAAGACAACCACAATATTTGTTTACGGTTTCAGGTCATCGATACAGGAATTGGCATTGCAGAAGATGCCCTTGAAAAAATATTTATTGCTTTTGAACAGGGCGAGGATAGCATTACCAAAAAATTTGGAGGTACAGGATTAGGTCTCGCCATCGTAAAGCGGATTGCAGCACTGCTCAACGGTAAAGTCTTTGCCTCGAGTGAATACGGAAAGGGCAGCGTGTTTTCATTTGAATGTAATTTTGACAAAATCAAAGATAAGCCTGTAGAGAAAGAAACCCAAGTACTCTACACAGAATTACCGAAGTTCAATTTCCCAATGGTTCTAATTGCAGAAGACAACGAATTGAACAGTTTCATGTTGGCGAATATCCTCAAAAGCTGGAATTGCAATATTACTTTGGCAACCAATGGTCTTATTGCCCTAGAAGAGATTAATAAGAAAAAAATCGACCTGGTATTTATGGATGCACATATGCCATTGATGAGCGGTTTTGAAGCAATTAAGGAAATACGTCGAAACACAAATCCGGTGATAGCCAATATGCCCATCATTTCGATTTCGGCGTCTGTGCTACAAGCCGAACAACAGGAAGCTCTTGATGCTGGAGCAAATGAAGTTGTTGGAAAACCATTCGACCCGATCAAGCTATATAAAACAATTGATACTTTATTGTCAAAATTGAAATGATAGTTTCAATTTATCAATGAATTGATTACTTTTAGAACATAAAAAATATGTATTGATGTTGGTTGTCATGAACATATATCCAGAAAGGGATCAAAGTTTATAATAACTTCATCACTAAACCGCTGAAGGCAGTGGAAATGCCTATAATAAATAGAAGATAAACAAACAATCATTCAAATGAAAAAACTTTTTATGATACCAGCAGTTGCAGTTGCTTTATCAATTGCCTCTTGCGGTGGAAACAGTGACAAGTCTGAAAAATCTACGAGTACAGAAGCGGCAACCTCGACAGAAAGCCAAGCAACAGAAACAGTACCTGGTATTGAAAACGTAGCTATTTCCAACAACCTATCTTTAGAAGGTAACGATCAAATGAAATTTGACAAGGATTTATTCCGTGTAAAGGCTGGCGAACCTGTTGAATTATCTTTTAAAAATGCAGGTACAATGCCTAAAGAGTCTATGGGGCACAATGTAGTTATCTTAAAACCAGGAGTTGATCTGCCCACTTTTGGTGCTGAAGCTGCTGCAGCTGCTGCAGACGAATATATCCCAAAATCGGCTTTATCTTCAATTGCAGCCCACACCAAATTGTTGGGACCTGGAGAAACTGATAAAATCACGTTTACACTTGAAAAAGGTGTTTATACCTTTATCTGTAGCTTCCCTGGTCACTACGGTGTCATGCAAGGAAAAATTGTTGCAGAATAATCAGTAAATAAAAAAGGTATTCAAAACATGAATACCTTTTACTTATCCTCCCTCCCAAGCGTCTATCATTTCCGTTATGGTGTGTAATTTCTCGCTATTTATCAAATAAATGTAAAGTAAGGCGCTTTAGTCACAAATCGTAAGTTTTGATTTCCTATCCCATTAATAATCATTAAATTTGTGGTACAAAAAAATAAAACGTAATCAATGCAATACGACGTAATTGTAATCGGAAGTGGTCCAGGTGGATATGTAGGAGCTATCCGTTGTGCCCAATTAGGATTAAAAACAGCTGTTATCGAAAAATATAGCACATTTGGTGGTACTTGTCTTAACGTTGGATGTATTCCTTCTAAAGCACTTTTAGATGCTTCGGAGCATTACCACAATGCTGCGCACAATTTTGATACATTCGGCATCAGTTTGAAAGACCTGAAAGTAGATATGGCAAAGATGATTGCTCGTAAAGACGATGTCATTGCACAAAATACTGCCGGTATTACCTTCCTATTCAAAAAGAATAAAATTGACAATTTTCAGGGTGTGGGTTCATTTGTGGACAAAAACACGATCAAAATAACAAAAGCAGATGGTTCTACAGAACAGATCACTGGTAAAAATGTAATTATTGCGACCGGATCGAAACCAACTTCATTGCCCTTTTTGCCGGTTGATAAAAAGAGAATCATTACCTCTACAGAAGCGCTTAACCTAAAAGAGATACCTAAACACCTTATTGTCATCGGTGGTGGTGTGATTGGTTTGGAATTGGGTTCAGTTTACGCCCGTTTAGGTTCAAAAGTTTCTGTTGTTGAATTTGCAAAATCCATTATCGGCACAATGGATGCTGGCTTAGGGAAAGAACTACAGCGTGTTTTGAAAAAATCATTGGGAATGGAGTTCTATCTGGGGCATAAAGTAACAGGCGCTTCCGCTAATGGCGATGTCGTAAATGTAACTGCAGAGGATCCGAAGGGACAACAAATTACTTTAGAGGGCGACTATTGCATCGTAGCAGTTGGTCGTACCGCATATTCAGAAGGATTAGGATTAGAAAATATCGGCATTACTGTAGAAGAAAGAGGTAAAAAAATACCCGTCAATGCACACCTTGAAACAGCCGTACAAGGCGTCTTCGCTATCGGAGATGTAATCACTGGAGCGATGTTAGCCCATAAAGCTGAAGACGAAGGTGTATATGTCGCAGAATATATCGCAGGTCAAAAACCACATATTGATTATAATTTGATTCCAGGCGTCGTTTATACGTGGCCAGAAGTTGCATCTGTTGGAAAAACTGAAGAGCAACTTAAAGAAGCTGGTGTTAAGTACAAAGCAGGATCATTCTCTTTCAAAGCCTCTGGCCGTGCAAAAGCGTCTGGCGATACTGATGGTTTCGTAAAAGTACTCGCTGATGCCACTACTGATGAAGTATTAGGCATACATATGATTGGTCCACGTGCCGCAGATATAATTGCTGAGGCTACGGTAGCCATGGAATACCGCGCATCTGCAGAAGATATCGCACGTATTTGCCATGCACACCCAACCTATACAGAAGCACTCAAAGAAGCTGCGCTAGCAGCTACAGCAAATCGAGCAATACACGCTTAGGCGTCAATGTAAAATACTCAAGGGGAAAAGGAAACTTTTCCCCTTTGCCTTAAATATCTATACACAATGAATTTTTATACAAGAAAATGGGTCAAACCCGAAGACCTAAATCCTAACGGAACATTATTTGGAGGAACATTGCTGCGATGGATAGATGAAGAAGCGGTAATCTATGCTATCGTTCAACTTGGGAACCCAAAAGTAGTTACAAAGTTTATTTCAGAAATAAACTTTGTAAGCTCAGCAAAACAAGGTGATATTCTAGAACTCGGCATTGAAGCCATCAATTTTGGAACAACATCCTTAACTATGCGCTGTGAAGTCCGCAATAAAATATCCAAAAAGACAATTCTATCGATCGAAAAACTGGTATTTGTAAATTTGGATGAGGATGGCAATCCCGCACCTCATGGCAGGAACAGCATCACTTATGCTTACATGGGTATTGAGAAAACAGGAAGAGATGATTAAACATCTCCCTGTTGTTCTTAAAATCTGTGTTTCTTTTCAATAATCGTGCGAACTACTGTTCGTCTTACAGATAGGCTTTTCTTCATTTCTATTTTCGATCTCACTCGCTAAGAAAATTCAGGCATCAATACACTGTATCACAAGACTAAGACTTTTGTCTTTTTCCTTCAATTTCCTTTTTTAGATCCAATTCTACCCAAAAGCCAAAAATAGGAATCAAAGAAGCCAAGAAATATTTAATAGCCTTTAAGATAGGCCACTTGTATTCTACGGTAGACATAATTAGCATAACGACAAAAATAACGACAAAAAAGCCATGAATGGAGCCTGCTATTTTCACTGCTTCGGGTATTCCCGCGAAATATTTCAGAGGCATAGCAATAAAAAACAAGCAAATTGTGGAAATAGCTTCCCACAGTGCAATCTGTCTAAATATTCTTAACATAATGATAAACTGTCTATTGTGAATTCCAAAAATAAGACTCTAAATAAGGATTAACTATTATTTTTACCCCTTTGACTAAGATGTGACATTCACCTACAAACAACGACAGTGTTTTATCAGAAACCGCCAATTTTACAATAAATTGTTCAGTTTCATCAGAAAAAATGCGTACTTTTGAATGAATATAGGCTTCACATATTTTGGTATTTGAAGCTATAACACTCAACTACAGAATATTTATTTATATGAATTACGACATCATTGTAATCGGTAGTGGTCCAGGCGGGTATGTTGCTGCCATTAGAGCCGCTCAGTTAGGGTTCAAAACAGCGATTATTGAACGCGAATCATTAGGCGGAATCTGTCTAAACTGGGGCTGTATCCCTACAAAAGCATTATTGAAAAGTGCTCAGGTATTTGAATATTTAAACCATGCCGCTGATTACGGCATCAATGTTCAAGGTGGTGAGGCCGATTTTGAAGCTATCGTCAAAAGAAGTCGCGGAGTTGCTGAAGGAATGAGTAAAGGTATACAGTTTTTGATGAAAAAGAATAAAATCGACGTTATCAATGGTACTGCAAAAATTAAAAAAGGTGGTAAAATCGATGTTAAAGGAGCAGACGGTTCTACTAAAGAATATTCGGCAAAACATACGATCCTTGCGACTGGTGCACGCTCGCGTGAATTGCCTAATTTACCTCAAGATGGTAAAAAGATAATTGGTTACCGTCAGGCAATGACACTACCTAAACAACCAAAATCTTTGGTTGTTGTAGGGTCTGGTGCTATCGGTGTCGAATTTGCTTATTTCTATAATGCAATTGGAACGAAAGTGACTATCGTCGAATTTATGGATAGAATAGTTCCTGTTGAAGATGAAGAAATTTCAAAACAATTAGAGAAAAGTTTGAAGAAACAAGGCATCTCTGTTTTAACAAAGTCAGAAGTTCAATCTGTTGATACATCAGGTGAGTTGAGCAAAGTTTCAATCAAAACCGAAAAAGGTATAGAAGTGATCGAAGCAGAGATTGTATTATCTGCTGTTGGTATTGCTCCAAATATCGAAAATATAGGATTGGAAGAAGTTGGTGTAAAAACTGAGCGTGGACGTGTTGTAGTAGATGATTTCTACAAAACAAACATCGAAGGCGTGTATGCTATCGGAGATATCGTTAAAGGTCAAGCCTTGGCTCACGTTGCGTCAGCAGAAGGGATCACTTGTGTTGAAAAAATCAAAGGTCTACATGTTGAACCGATCGATTACAACAACATCCCCGGCTGTACATATTGTTCACCAGAAATTGCATCTGTAGGTTATACCGAAAAAGCTGCTAAAGAAGCTGGTTATGAAATAAAAGTTGGTAAGTTCCCTTTCTCCGCTTCTGGAAAAGCTTCAGCTGCTGGTGCAAAAGATGGGTTTGTAAAAGTTATCTTTGACGCTAAATACGGTGAATTCCTAGGTGCACACCTCATTGGAGCCAATGTGACAGAGATGATTGCGGAAGTTGTTGTTGCCCGTAAATTGGAAACAACAGGTCACGAAATGATTAAAACTATCCATCCTCATCCTACCATGAGTGAAGCAATTATGGAAGCTTGTGCTGATGCCTACGGAGAAGTAATCCACTTATAGCATTCGGAAAATAAAATTTAANNTTAAATTTTATTTTCCGAATGAATAAAGAAGCTACATAACCAGTCTTGACTTAAAGACGATCTGTTGGTCTGGCGCTTCAGGATTATCTATTCGATCGAATAGAATTTCTGCTGCTTTGCGCGCTTGCATTCCCGGAAACTGTTCAATACGTCCCATTGGTGGATTTTCCATATATTGCCATAAAGGATAGTTCGCATAGCTGATGAAAAAGATATCCTGATTCAATACAAGACCTTTCTGCCGTGCTGCTTTCATCAAGTCAAGCGTTACAAAATCATTAAAAGAAATTATCGCTGAGGGTCGCGCAGACATCGCAAATATACTATCCATAGCGCTTTCATTTCCTTCCGTACTCAAATCCGTTTCGATGATATTCTTATCAAGAATATCCATACCATTTCTCTTCATAGCAGATAGATAGGCAACTTTTCTGTCTTCACTAGCTGGCAATGTTTTCGGTCCATTTACAAGAGCAATAATTTTGTGACCACAGGCCACGAAAGCATCAACGGCTTCGTTCATACCAGTAGAAAGGTCACTTTGTACTTTATTGATATGAGGCAAACTTGGTACACAGTCAAAAAAGACAACCGGGATATCCGAAGCACCCAATTTTTCGATAAACTCCAAATTAGTAGTCTTTTTACCGATAGACATTAAAATTCCATCGACACGATGGTTTTTAAATGTTTTTAAGATCTGCTCTTCACGATCGGGATCATCCAATGATTGTCCCATTAGAACAGTGTATCGGTGCTCAGATGCAACATTTTCAATTTCACTGATAGCAAAGGAAAAAAACGGTTCAGACAGACTCGGCAAGATAACAGCAATGGTAAATGTTTTGCGCTGTTTGAAGAATATGGCTGTTTGATTGGGTTCGTAATTCAATTCTTCGGCCATTTTTTTTACCCGCATTGTTGTTACCAATCCAATACTCGGATGATCATTCAATGCTCTAGAAACTGTTGAAGGACTGATTTTCAGCTTCTTGGCAATTTCTTTAATCGTGGCAGGCTTGTTCACTTTGTTCATAAATCCAAGGGCTTTATATAAAAATAGGGCTTTTATATCCCTAATCATAATTTTTTCCAACAATATTGACTACGATTCTAATGACAATATCGTCTTGGTAGATTAAACAAATATACTTACTGTAAACTTAGTCTACAAATTGAATTGCGCTTGGTTCAACAGTAAACTCATTCGCAAGGAAGTCCAAAGGCACGATCCCCCTAAAAATAAGTTCATCCAAAAAGTAAACTTTTACCTCATCCTCATATTCGCCCCAGTCCACAAATTTCACTTTATTAAGCTGTTCAAGAGGATTTCCTTTTGTTAAGATACAAATATGCTTACCTTCAGCTTTTAACGCTTTAAATAGCATATTAATGTGATCAAACAACTGTAATCTCAGTGGCAAAATAGCATTCACATGAAGTCGCTCAAAATTCTCCTTATATTTTTGGTCCAATCCGAAGGCTTGTTGCGCATGTTCAAACAATAAATCTTCTCCTTGACGCTCGAGGTGATCTTTCATAAATTGAATCAAATCTGCTTGAGCTGGAACCGTCTCAGTAAATTCTATAAAATTAGCGAAAAGGTAATAGACCTGTAGTAGGTAATCTTTTTTAGAAAAAATAACATCATCTAATTCAAAAACATAAACCTTTTTTTCTTCTGGAAACGTCATCTATGAATAAAGCTTAAAATTATGGACAGTGCCTACATCGATAAAACAAAAACAATAGCGCTGGCAGTAAAAATAAGAGGCTATTTGGATACACAAATTAGTGCTAAATCCTCTCCAGAATCAGAGGCAGCAAACAAGCCGTCCAATGATCTTTCGATAGTCGTCGAGTCCAATAAATCGTTACCCTTAGAAAGAAGTCTATAAGGCAGGTCTGTCGGAGGGTTTTCCATAAGAGGGATTGTTTCGAGCAGATCTTTATCCGGAACAAGAACTGAGATTTGATATTCCTCAAATAAAACTTTGGCTACAGACAGGGGTTCAAGTTCGAAGCCGCCCAAAGGCAATACATAATCCACCTGTTGATCTAGACATAATTTAAGCACCTCGTGTGCAAAAGTAGGAAGAAGACCTTTCGGAATTCTGGCGTATTTATCGGACTTTAAAAGCAATCCGGGGATTTCTTCTGAACTTGCAAATAATACTTCGAAATCAGCGCCAAGCTTTTTTGCTATACGCATCGCCAAAGGCCTAGTCCCGAAAGTTATGAGTATTTTTTTCATTAAAACCTATTTATAATCCCAATATTTCAGGATGTTGTGGATCTGTTAAACGACTACACCATCACGCATATGAATCGTTCGATCCGAAATTCGAGCAAGCTCTTCATTGTGCGTAACGATAATAAATGTCTGCTGAAATTTATCTCTAAGATCAAAAAACAATTGATGTAAAGCGGCTGCATTTTCAGAGTCGAGATTACCGGAAGGTTCATCTGCCAAAATGATAGAAGGATCATTGATCAGCGCACGAGCCACAGAAACACGTTGCTGTTCACCTCCAGACATTTCAGCAGGCTTATGGTCAATACGATGAGAAACCCCCAATAACTCCAACAATTTCTTCGCCTTTTCTTCCGCCTCAAATCTTCCCTTTCCGTGAATAAAAGCAGGAATACATACATTTTCTAAAGCAGTGAATTCAGGCAGCAAATGGTGAAATTGAAATACAAAACCGATATGTTCGTTGCGAAAAGCACTTAACTTTTTAGCACTCAATTTTTGGACATCAACACCATTGATCAAAACCGATCCCTGATCGGGTTTATCTAAGGTACCGATGATGTGCAGCAACGTGCTTTTTCCAGCCCCCGATGCACCTACAATACTAACGATTTCGCCCTTTTCAACAGCGATATCAACACCTTTCAAAATCGGTAATGACCCATAAGCTTTGTGAATTCCTTTGGCATGTAACATCATAAGACAAAGATAAATAAATTTACGATACAACGCGTTTGAATAAATAAGCTGTTATTTCTCAATTCCAGCCATTTTATTTTGTCTAAATGTCAAAAAATAGATAAAAGAGCAATTTATCACTTGTCTTATCCCCCAAAAAATTATATTTTTACGCCAAATATTTTTGCAAATGAACATTCACGAATATCAAGGAAAACAAATACTAAAGAGCTTTGGTGTGCGCGTACAGGAAGGTATCGTAGCCGATACTCCAGAGCAAGCTGTGGAAGCGGCCAAAAAAATGAAAGAAGACTACAACTCTGATTGGGTTGTTGTCAAAGCTCAAATTCACGCTGGTGGCCGTGGTAAAGGTGGTGGTGTCAAGTTAGCTAAGAACTTAGATGAAGTCAAACAAAGAGCAACTGACATCATTGGTATGCAATTAGTAACGCCTCAAACTGGACCTGAAGGTAAAAAAGTAAACAAAGTTTTGGTAGCTCAAGACGTTTACTATCCAGGCGAGAGCGAAACAAAAGAATTCTACATGTCCGTATTATTGGACCGTGCTAAAGGACGTAACATCGTTATGTACTCTACAGAAGGTGGTATGGATATCGAAGAAGTTGCAGAAAAAACACCGCACTTGATTTTCAAAGAAGAAATCGATCCAAAAGTAGGCTTACAAGGATTCCAAGCACGTAAAATTGCTTTCAATCTTGGTCTTTCTGGTGCTGCCCACAAAGAAATGGTAAAATTTGTTGCTGCCCTTTACAAAGCATACGATTCTACAGACTCTTCCATGTTTGAGATCAATCCTGTATTGAAAACTTCTGACGACAAGATTTTAGCCGTTGATGCTAAAGTAAATCTTGATGAGAACGCTTTATACCGCCATGCAGATTACGCAGCTATGCGCGACGTAACTGAGGAGGATCCAACAGAAGTGGAAGCTGGTGAATCAAACCTAAACTACGTTAAATTAGATGGTAACGTAGGTTGTATGGTAAATGGTGCTGGCTTGGCAATGGCTACCATGGATATCATTAAAATAGCTGGCGGTGAACCTGCCAACTTCTTAGATGTAGGTGGTACGGCAAATGCTGAAACTGTGAAAGCTGGTTTCAATATCATCTTAAAAGACCCTAATGTAAAAGCGATCTTAATTAATATCTTCGGTGGTATTGTTCGTTGTGACCGCGTAGCTCAAGGTGTAATTGATGCGTATAGCGAAATTGGCAACATTCCAGTTCCTATTATTGTTCGCCTTCAAGGTACTAATGCTGAAGAAGCGAAAAAATTAATTGATGAATCCGGTTTACAAGTCTATTCTGCAATCTTATTGAAAGAAGCTGCTGAATTAGTAACGAAAGTATTGAAAGGATAATTCCTTGAATCATCATAACAAAAAGCGCGAATTACAAATAATTCGCGCTTTTTGTTATTACACCTCATCTTATGAAGCCCCTCTTATCAAAGTTATGTCTCCTATAGAAATAGGACATATTTCACTCCCTAATCTTGCAATTTCCACCTGTCTTGATTTCTATAAAATATTTGCCCCATGACCTAGAATGCCCCGTCGTGAATTGAATTAAATCAACATTTATAGCCAATAAACCAACAGAATAGCGTATTTTTGTATTGCTTTTTTAACAAAGCATCTTTTACAAGTCAATCTCCAAAAATTAAGATGGAACACACAAGAATAAAGGAACTATTGAATGCCACAGAATTTGGCAAAGAGGTCGTTGTTAAAGGTTGGGTTAGAACTTTCCGTAACAATCAGTTTATAGCAATCAATGACGGTTCGTCAATCAATAATATTCAAGCAGTTGTCGATTTTGAAAATACACCTGAGGATATCTTAAAACGTATCACCACTGGAGCAGCAGTTCGCGTAAAAGGTCAGTTGATAGCATCACTGGGTAAAGGTCAAAAAGTTGAGGTTAAAGCTACTGAAGTAAGCATTATTGGTGATTCTGATCCTGAGAAGTATCCCTTACAGCCTAAAAAACATAGCTTAGAATTCTTACGTGAAATTGCGCATTTACGGTTCCGTACCGGTACTTTCAATGCTGTATTTAAAGTTCGTAATGCTTTGGCATTTGCTGTACATAAGTTTTTTCAGGAAAACGATTTTGTCTACATGCACACACCGATCATCACAGGTTCAGATGCGGAAGGTGCAGGAGAAATGTTCCAAGTTACGACACTGGATTTAAAAAATCCTCCACGCAAAGAAAACGGAGATATCGATTTCAAGGAAGACTTCTTTGGAAAATCGACGAACCTTACGGTATCGGGCCAATTGGAAGGTGAGCTTGGTGCCATGGCATTTGGAAACATCTATACATTCGGTCCGACATTTAGAGCTGAAAACTCCAATACAACACGTCACTTAGCCGAATTTTGGATGATCGAACCCGAAATGGCTTTCTATGAATTAGAGGACAATATGGACTTGGCCGAAGCTTTGCTGAAATATGTGATTAAATATGCATTGGAAACCTGCCCAGAAGAAATTGAGTTCTTAACCAATCGTTTGTTGGAGGAAGAGAAATCTAAGCCTGCTGCAGAACGCTCAGAATTAAATCTTATTGAGAAATTAAACTTCGTATTAACAAACGATTTTGAACGCGTTACGTATACCGATGCTGTTGAAATATTAAAGCGTAGCAAACCAAACCAGAAGAAACAATTCAAATATTTAATTGATGATTGGGGTGCTGATTTACAATCGGAACACGAACGCTATTTGGTTGAAAAACACTTCAAGAAACCTGTTATCTTAACAGACTATCCACGCGAAATCAAGTCCTTCTATATGAAGCAAAATGAGCCGGATGCGCAAGGAAGAAACACCGTCCGTGCCATGGATATTCTTTTCCCAGGTATTGGTGAAATGGTCGGTGGTTCGCAGCGTGAAGAAAATCTTGATCGTTTACTTAATCGTATGGCTGAAGTCGGTATTCCCGCAGAAGAAATGGAGTGGTTCTTGGATACACGCCGTTTTGGATCGGTACCGCATTCTGGATTTGGCGTAGGTTTTGAACGCCTCGTTTTATTCACGACAGGAATGACCAATATCCGCGACGTCATTCCATTCCCACGTACGCCGAAAAACGCAGAATTTTAATATAAAGAACAACAGCCAAAACAAAATATTTTGGCTGTTGTTCTTTTAGATATAGCGTATCTGAATGCAGCTAATAACCATCGCTCTATCGACATCCTACAACAGGGACTAAGATTTAACCTAATTCGGGTACTTAACAAAAATAGAAAATGCTAATTAAGATATATAACGACAATCCCAACCCCAAGGCAATAGAACAGGCGGTTGATATTCTTCGACGTGGTGGTGTAATCATCTACCCTACCGATACCGTATATGGTATTGGCTGTGATATCACGCAACAAAAAGCCATAGAACGCGTATGTGAAATAAGAGGACTAAAGCCTGAAAAAGCAAATCTATCATTTATATGCTATGATTTAACAGATATTTCGCAATACACAAAATCCTTCGATACCTCCGTTTTCCGTGTATTAAAAAAAGCCTTACCCGGACCTTTTACTTTTATTTTTAATGCAACAACTAAAGTACCTAAGCTCCTAAGTTCCAAAAAGAAGACTGTGGGTATCCGTGTTCCAGACAATAATATTGTTCGTGAAATTGTCAAACAATTAGGCAACCCTATTGTGACAGCCTCCATTCACGATGAAGATGAAATTATTGAATATTCTACTGATCCTGAATTAATTCACGAGAAATATGAAGATCTAGTTGATGCTGTTATAGATGGCGGCTATGGCGATAATGTCGCATCTACCGTGATCGATGTTACCGAAGGGACTTTTGATGTGATTCGTGAAGGAAAAGGTGATTTAGAGCAATTCCTATAAAAAACAACCTGCAATAAAAACTCCCCTTACTAACCTATTTGCAAAATCCCCGACAGCAGCATTGTTGGTAATTTGTGCAAAAAATGCTCCCATCAACATACTTATCAACAAAACAAGCTACTTATTAACATAAGAAATGTTAATAAGCAGCTTATCAACATAGAGGCATTAACATAAAATGTGCATAACTAGTCATTTATCAACACACAATTGTTAATAACACAACCCGAAAGAATTCAAAAAAGTAACAAAATGTGTAAAACTATGGGGTTATACACATAAAAATGTGTATAAGATAACATTCATCGACAAATTCGTTAAATATCGTGTTTATAAATAAACTATATTAACAGATCTCTGTGGAAAGTTAAGATCGATACTCCACCCGCCTTTTTATCGCTATGTTGAAAAGTTCAAATCCGCGCTTCGTTTCTGTCAGTAGTTTTCCCAGAAAAGGAACCAACAATCCAGAAAATAATTCGCCTTGGACAAATCTAACTTGTGAAGCTCCCACTTGTTCTAACCTAAAATAATGCTCGCCATCAAAAATACCTGGAAAGAATAAATCTCCTTTCCAGCGCAGTTCGCTATGCTGTTCAATAGACAGGAATTTTGGATTCATTTTGATCTTGAATCCGTTTGGTTGTTGTAAAAGCACTTTGCAGCGTTTTCCGACTACCGGTTGCTTTTCAAACTGTTTGATTGTTGGGCTCCACTGGGAATAAGCCTTAAATTCACTTAATACCTGCCAAACCTCTTCTATTGTTGCTTCAATGAGAATACTCGTTTCAATCTTTTTCATTTTGTTCTTTTTATCGCTGAAACGACAAAATAGCTCAAGCTTCTTCACCTGTCTTCAAATAACGATAAAGCGTATGTGATGCTATTCGAGTTTCGTCTTAATATCAATTATTACAGCTGCAAACAAACTATTCCAAGCTTATTATGAGCCGTATAAATACACAAAATTTTGCTTACGTGTTTCATTAAGCAAGCTGTTCGTAAACAGCTACAGGACAAAACTAGAAAAAGACAGGCAGTTCGCTCTTGACTTTTATCAAGAACTTATTTTCGTTCGAATACGACTCAAGGTTTCTGGGCTCATACCCAACACGGAGGCGATATATTGAAGAGGAACTTGATTGAATAATGATTTATGCTGTTCAAAGTATTGGACATATCTTTCTTCCGCTGTTAGACAAATAAAATCCGAGATTCGCTGCTCCATGGTACAAAAGCATTTTGCTAAAAAAGCCTTCTCAAATTTATTCCATTCCACAATTTCGGATTCCATTCGCTGGTAATCGGACTTTGACAAACGGTATACCGTACAATCGCTAATACATTGGAAATTCCATATGGAAGCCCTGTCAAAGATGAAAGAAGCAAGATCTGTCACAAAATGATTTCTTGTACCTATCCATTGTGTAAACTCTCCTTTTTTTGACCAAGCATACTGACGGATCAATCCGGATTCTATCACAAACAGATTGGAAGAATAATCCCCTGCCTTGATAAGATATTCGCCTCGTTTTAATTCAATACGCTCGAAGTTTGAGAAAAGTTTTAAGGCACTAGCCTCAGAAATAGGAAAAAAATCTTGAAAGAGTTGATCTAACATGAAGGGAGGTTTTATAAAATCACGACTTCTTCAATAATCACGTGACCTACATATTCATTTACCCTTCCTAGAATTTGTCTTCGCATAAGCGCCAATTCATTCTTAATAACAGCGGACTCTACACGTACGAACAGTTTTTTATCACGAACATATAGCTGCTGTGTGCGATTAGCGATAGCTTTACCGATCAATTGAGGCCAAACGGAAGCTATCGATGTTTCGTCAAATTTCCTGCGCAGTTTATAAGCCTCAAGAAGACGTTCAACTCCCTCCTTTATCGTTATATCATCGCTTGACCGAATAAATTCCAGGCTTTTCTTAGCTTGCTTCTTATACATTGACTTGTCCTCCTACAATATCAAATATACGAACAGGACGGTTGATTTCCTCAAATATTCGCTCAATTCTTTTTGAATCTGTATCGGTTAGGAAAATCTGTCCAAAATCATCTTCAGAAACCATTTGCATCAATTTGTGTGTTCTACGATCATCTAGTTTATCGAAAATATCATCCAAAAGAAGCAGAGGTTTAAAACCCTTTTTATGTTGCAAATAAGAATATTGAGCAAGTTTTAGCGCAATTAGAAAAGATTTCTGTTGCCCTTGAGAACCAAATTTTTTCAAAGGCATTCCACCGTGAATTGTAAATATCAGATCATCCTTATGTATGCCCTGGGTGGTACGCTCTAACACACGGTCACGCTCCAAGTTCTTTTCTAAGATATGTAAAAAAGAATCAGTCATTAAAGGTGATTCATAGTGTAATTGTACCGACTCCGCGTCGTCAGTGAGAAACTGATAATGTCGGTCAAATTCGGGCTGAAATTCTTCCATGAAACAACTTCTCTTTTGGAAAATAATATTTCCTACTTCCTCAAGTTGAAAATTGAGAATTTCAATTAGTCCAAGATCAAGTACACTCGTTTGACGCGCTTGTTTGAGAAGGCTATTTCGCTGCGCCAGGAGCTTATTATAGACAATTAACGTATCCAAATATTTATTATCAGTTTGTGAGATAACATTATCCACAAACTTCCTTCGTTCCTCGCTTCCGTCTGTGACGATGATGCTATCGTTTGGCGAAATCATGACCAAAGGAAACAAACCGATATGATCAGCCAATCTAGGATAATCTTTCTTGTTTTTTTTAAACTGCTTTTTTTGATTTTTTTTTAAGCTACAAGATATAAAATCACTGGATGATTCCTTATCAAATTCTCCCTGTACCATAAACCAGTCGTTGCCCGATTTGATGTGCTGTGAATCGATCGGATTAAAATAACTTTTACAAAGGGATAAATAATGAATCGCATCTAAAAGATTAGTTTTTCCAACCCCATTATCACCTGTAAATGCATTTACCTCAGGAAGAAATTCCAAAGATGATTCCGAATAATTTTTGAAATTTAGAACAGAAAGTTGCTTGAGCCACATGGCACAAAGATACGCTATTTGGATTGCTAAAAATTATTTAATTTCCTCAAAATCGACAAACTCACCAGCTGTTTCCGTCCCCTTACGTTCGACACCTTCTTTTGGCGGGATGTAATCTACATGCACCTTACCTTCTGGCTGCGATCTTTTAGCTTGCTCTTGTCGTTGGCCGTTAAATTCATAATAAAAGGTTCCGCCTTGCCCTTGGCTATTATATGCTCCCCCCTGTTGCTGCGCTTTTTTCATTAACTTTTCAGCTGCTTTGCGCATCGCAAAAGGTAAAAATAATTTAAATAAGAATCTTACTACAAAGTAAACAGCGAATGCAATAAGTATAAATTTTAAAAATGCCATAGTTAATTCGTTGTTATTTTATCAAATTTAACCAATAACTCGGAAAATTGATGTCTTTAAAATGTCAGATAAGAATTTATTAACACATTTTAAGACTTTCCTAATTTCTCTTTCGTTTCCATAATAATCCGGTAAAGTTCTTCTTGACGCTGTGTGCCCAAAACATAAGTAAGGCCATTTTTATCTGTCAGAAAAACAGCATTTTTGCCGCCAGCAAAGAATTTAATTCTACCTTTTGTATGAAGATTGTAAACTGGATTATTGAAAAAGAAAGTGCTATATGGCGCCTTTTCTATCTTTGTGATAGAAGCAAGATCTATTTTGACCACTCGGGTAGACCAAAGCCCGCTAATAAGAATATGATCTTGAAACACCTCCGTACGGAATAACACCATATACATCATTACGATAGATGTGATGATAATACCTACCCCGACAATAAAAAACAATTGACTGGAAATCAAATGATCCAAATTTAGATAAAATGCAGTAAAGCAAAAAAGTACAAGCACCAAACGCACGCTTATCCAAACACGGTCACGACCTAAATATTGATTTTCCGAATAGAGTACACCTTCTTTCATTTATTTAAGATTTAGCTGTCAATTGGGAGACTCAATACCATTGTTTTCGTATATTTAAACTTATCAATAGCATCGCTTTGCTTCTATGGATTCACCATCCACACGATACTGTATTAGATCATAGAAACACATTGTACTCTCTCCAAAAACAGAGTTTTTTGTCATAATCAGCGTCAGCATTTTTCGCTAATCCGTTCTGCAAACTAAAGTAAGGACTTTTTTTGTATTGGAGGTAATTTTATAACGATTGTCTATCCGATAATTTGCTACCCAAAGAATATCTCCGTTTCCGTTCACCACTATAGGAATATTTTCTTTTTCAAATAAACTGATCTTTTTATTGATAAAAAAATCGCTCAGCTTCTTACGCCCTTCCATACCTAAAGGATAAAAGCTATCGCCAACTTTCCACGATCGAATCGTGAGAGGAAAGACCAATAGGTCATAATCCAGTTTCGCAACCTCTGTCGCGTTGATAATAGTTACATCTGTAGAAACCTCAGCATGAAAACAATACTGCTTCCACTCCACGGTCGAAGTTTCAGAGGTAATCAAAACCTCATCAGCAGAAATAAATTCCTTCTCTCGAATAAAAAGTTCATTTCTGTCCAAGAGCATATGGTAGCAATCAGATTGAAAAATACGCCCCGACTCTCTTACCCACGCCTGTTGGAGATCACATAATATCGCCTTTGAGAAATTAAAGGGCGAAAATAGCTCATAGAGCAGTGGAAGATTATCAAGATAAGGCTCTAAATCTTCTTTCCGAACCTCCCACCCTTCGCCAGTAGGATGAAAGAGCTTTCTCCGAATAGGCTCTACGAATTGCTGCAGCAGCTGATAAGACTCCTTAAAATGATTAATATTCTGTTCAAAGACCATTTCGAAATCTGGCTGAAGCTTTTGAAAATGCGGAATGATATCAATCCGTATTTTATTTCGGGCATATTTTGTTGAAAAATTGGATTGATCATCCCGATAAGCAATACCGTACATATTAACAAAATGCTCAATGTCGCTGGCCTTTAGAAAAAGTAAGGGTCGAATGATGCGCTCCCGGAGAGGGAGAATACCTTGAAGTCCCTGAAGACCAGTTCCGCGACAGAGGTTTAATAGTACCGTTTCGATATGATCATTCAGATGATGAGCAACTGCAATTCGATCGAACCCCATTTCATGTCGCAATTTCTCAAACCAGGCGTAACGAAGTTCACGGGCAGCCATTTGAATCGAAATCTGTCGCTCCTTCGCATAGGCTTTTGTATCAAAATGCCGCACAAATATCGGAACATTATTTTCCATTGCGAACTTTCTAACCAATGCTTCGTCTTCATCAGAATCCGTCCCCCTCAATTTAAAATTACAATGTGCAATAGCAAGGGTATAACCCGCTTTTACAAATAGATGTGCCATGAGCATTGAATCCTTTCCTCCACTCACTGTAAGCAATACCTTATGATGGGGCATTAATAAATGCTCCTTTTCAATATAGCCCTTTAGTCTTTCCAGCACATTCATAGAACAAAGTTAAGGTATATTTTATGTCAAAGATAAATTCAAGTCTTAAAATTTGTGAAATCCAGTAAAGTAGCAATTAAAATCCATATTTTTGCCCATGTGAAACAATACATTTATACACTTATTGTATTTATTTTAACTGGCTTGTCGGTACAAGCACAGAAACAGGATGAGCTAAAGCTTCTTTCATCATCCCATATTATTACTGGAAAAGATGGCAATATCCTGTTTTACCGTCCAGTCTATGAACATGTAGGCTCAACGCTATCCTCAGATAGTGGCTATTTGCATAAAGACAACATTGGCCGACAATTTTTTGAAGCCTTTGGGAATGTTATCATCACTCAACCCGACGGTACCCAAATATTTTCCAATAAATTACACTATGAAGCTGCCATGCAACTCGCTACACTTACGGGAGCAGTGCGCATGGTCAGCACCAACGGCTCCATACTGACGACCGACCACCTTGTCTATAATATGCGGAGTAAAATCGGTAATTATTACAGTGGTGGGCGTATTCTTTCAGGAAGTGATACGATTACCAGCCAGCGGGCTACTTACTTCGAAAATACAGGCGAGTCCTATTTCAACCAAAAAGTTGTGGTTCGATCAACCAATGTAAAAGTCTACACGGACTCCATGAAATACAATGGCAATACACGTATTACCGAATTCTATGGCCCTACTAATATCAAAGGGAATAAGGGGGAAAACTTATATACTGAAAAAGGCCGATATCACATGGCAACAGGCCAAGCCTATTTTTCTAAAAATAATCTCTACACCGAAGGAACAAAGTTTCTCAAGGGAGATAGTCTATTCTACGATAGGCAGGTGGGAATAGGTAAAGCCGTAAAAAACGTGGTCTTTGTTGACACATTAGACAAATTTTACGCCTACGGCGGATTTGGCTTGTACAATGGGAGGAACGAATCCATCACCATGACAGATAAGCCGTTGATCATTTCGGTTGTCAAAAAAGATTCAACACAAAAAGATTCTGTATCTTTGTCTCCTGCTCCACAAAAACCAGGGCAAGAGCTCAAAAAAGAAACTAAAGAGTTAAAGGAAATTGAGAAAGATCGACAGAAAGATAACCTCAAATCAAATAAGACCGCATCAGAAGGAATTGTCGAAGAAAAGGATCGTTCGGGTAAAAACACAAACAGCGGCAAAAAAGAACAGTTACAGTCTAACGCACAAGTAGATTCAGTTTTTATGACGGCCGATACACTGTTCTCGCAAATGATATTCCGCAAAGATTATGTAGCTAAAGATTTCAAATTGGATCGTGAAGGTGGAGCTATTGAAGACGATAATGAGGTCGATTATGGCGAAAAAGATTCAACATCAGCACAGATTGACTCTATCGATGCTTTAAAAACCGTTGCAGATAGTCTTCAAAAAGACCTCGATAGTCTGCATAAAAAAGACAACAGGAAACCCGTAGTAGAAAAAAACACAAACAAAGTACGCGATAACCTGACGAATAAAAAGCCGGTTGTTCCGAAAAAAACACCAATTATCGTTGGTGATCAGAACAAAATAGAAATTGAAAAAAACCTAAAGGCTGATAGTGTATTACGCAAAAAAGCGATTATCCCAAAGGGTGGAGAATCCGATAAACTCATGGGAGCTGCACTAAAAAATGCACAAGAAGGAAAAAGCGATTCCCTTGCACAGGACACAGCAAAAACGAGGATTATCAAAGCCTACTATAATGCGCGACTGTTTAAATCTGATTTGCAGGCCGTAGCCGATTCCATGTATTATGGTATGCAAGATTCCATGTTCAGACTTATGGGAAAACCAATGATGTGGGCCGAAAACTCACAAATCTCAGGAGATACCATCTTCCTACAAGTAAAGAATCAGAAATTAGACAATTCACTACTCGTAGGGAATGCTTTTATGGTTAATGCAACGAGTGACTCTCTCAAATTTAATCAGATAAAAGGCCGAAAAATCACAAGTTTTTTCACCAATAACCGCATGGAACGCCTTTTCGTTGATGGTAATGCGGAAAACATATTCTACAATATTGATGAGAAGACCAATGTAACCACAGAGCTTGTCCATGACCGCAGCAGTCGTTTCAAGATCTTGATGGAAGACAATAAGTTGAAGGAATATGTGTCCATCCGTAAAGTAGAAGGCAAGGTCTATCCTATTGCTGAAGTCACTGCCGATAAGGAATTCCTTCCGAATTTCACTTGGCGACCTGAAGACCGGCCTAAGTCAAAAGACGATTTATTAAATCGAAAAAGAGATCTTTCAAAAGCTTCATTTACGGTTCCTACTGCACCGGAAGGTGAGGAATCAGGGACAATGAAGTCTATAAAAAAAGGGGATAAAACTACTACCAATCAAAAGGATACTGCAAAAAAAGCAGATTCGAACGAGAGTGGCGAGAAAGGGAAAGATTTAAATCCTACATCCGAAAATAATAAAACGAACACTGCAAAGTCAACAGTCAAACCGGTTGAAACGACAGACAAAACGAACGGAGCGCAACCAAATGTAAAAACTGCAGCCGACAAAGCAACTGCAAAGTCCGGCTCAACAACTAATAAACCGGCGATGACACCGGCGCAAGATAGTACACAGACAAAGGTAAAAGCTAAATAACCGCCACTACCAGGTCGCACAAAAAAGCAGCGCAAAACAAATTGTTTTGCGCTGCTTTTTTGATTCAAGACTATCTGCTGCTCCTCTTAGATGCGCTCATTCATTAAATTAAATCAATAAAAATTTCTATTTATAATTAATTCAAACGAGATCGTTATTATAACTTACTTCGTTTTTAAATAAGCAGCAAGTTTACCCACAGCAATCGCACGATGGCTTATGCTGTTTTTCTCCTCGGCAGTCATCTCCGCAAAAGTTTTGTCATAGCCATTAGGGATAAAGATAGGATCATAACCAAAACCATCAACACCTCTACGGTCCGCACTAATTTTACCTTCAATACTTCCCTCAAAAAAGTGCTGCTGCTCATTCAAATATAAGGAAATAACCGTTTTGAATCTCGCCGAGCGGTTAGGGTTATTACCCAATTTCTCCAAGACAAGATCGATGTTCTTTTCCATATCCCTTGACCCAGAATAGCGGGCTGAATAAACTCCCGGTTCACCGTTTAATGCATCGATCTCCAATCCAGAATCATCACCAAAGCAGTAAAGACCATATTTATTCACTAAATAATCTGTTTTCTGTTGTGCATTTTCCTGAAATGTTACGCCTGTTTCTGGAATATCATCCTGACAGTCAATATCGTTTAAACTCTTAATGACAAAAGCATTTCCCACAATTGCTTGGACTTCTTCCAATTTATGGGTATTATTGGTGGCAAACACAAGTTCTAGCATTTTCTATTTATTTTGATATCCCATCAAAAATATGCAATCTTATCCACATTAACATTCCCACACCTATATTTAAGAAAAGACCACTCCACCCAATCTATTGATAAGGAATAGGCAGTTTATACGCTTTTTAGCCATAAAATACACATATCCGATTGATACAATGAAAAAATGGTGTAAATGGATTAGTCTACATCAGGTCTATCCTAAAAAAGATGGTATTCTATCCAATATTAAAATCCAAAAAAGATTTTTACCAATCCCACTAAATCTAGTATACCCCAGTATCAGCATGAGGTATTTAAGAAAAGTTAAGAGCCAATAAAGGTCTTAAATTCGTTCCAGAATAGTTTCTTTTTATTCACATCGGCAAACATCTCCTCAAAGCTGAAGGTATTGAAAACTGTAGCAATACGACCCTTCATATAAGAATTATGGGCAATAAAAGGCAATTTTAAGGATGCCGGCTCCACACCCAACAATATAATCTTAGTGGGCTGAAAAAACTGCATAATGCGCTTAAAATCATTCGGATTATGGGGATTGGCCAAATTGAGTACCGCAACGGTCTCTTTGGTCAGTTTCAAGGCACCAATTGTCTTCTCAAAGGCATCGAGGGCTGCTGGCGAGAAGTAAGGATAATGCTCATAACGTAAAATAAAGAGTATACCTTGTTCTTTACTTCCCTGATAGATAAACTCACCCCCCAACACTTCAAGATCGTTAACCACATCCTGCCGCCCATTATCAGACCCCATACCCTTAACTGCTTCCTCGGCATCTAATCCTACTGCCAGATACGAGGTGTCCCTCGCCGCTGAAGAGTTGAGCTCAGCAGATAATATAGGAGTACTATTCCCCTCAGGAATAGGATGAATAGACACATCCTTTTGAAAATCAAAACCATTTGCAAAGATTGTTTCATCCATTAACACCTGAAGCGCTACCGGATTATCTGTTGTAAGATTGCTCATCAAGAAAAGATATATAAGAAAGTAAAGATAAACAAGAAAAGGGAAAAGAAAAAGGAGCGATAAATCGCTCCTTTCTGTATATCGAAAAGATTAATGACCTAAGATATAGGAAAAGATTAATGGCGCTACGATAGTCGCATCAGATTCAACGATAAATTTAGGCGTGTCGATATCCAATTTACCCCAAGTAATTTTCTCGTTCGGAACAGCGCCTGAGTAAGAACCGTAAGACGTTGTTGAGTCAGAAATCTGACAGAAATAAGCCCAAAAAGGAACTTCTTCCCATTCCAGATCTTGATACATCATCGGAACTACACAGATTGGGAAGTCACCAGAAATACCACCAGCAATTTGGAAAAATCCAACACCTTTACCCGCAGAGTTATTGCGGTACCATTCTGTTAAATAAATCATATACTCGATACCTGACTTCACTGTACTGGCTTTCAATTTACCTTTGATCACATTGGATGCAAAGATATTACCTGTCGTTGAATCTTCCCATCCCGGACATACAATCGGCAAATTTTTCTCAGCGGCAGCAACAATCCAAGAATCCTTTGGATCAATCTCATAATACTGTTCCAATACACCTGAGTTCACGACTTGATAAAGAAATTCATGTGGCAAGTAACGCTCGCCTTTTGCTTCAGCATCATGCCAAACATCTTCAAGATGCTTCTGCAAACGACGGAAAGCTTCCTCTTCAGGAATACAAGTGTCTGTCACACGATTATAGTGATTATCCAATAGCTCTCTTTCTTGTTCAGCTGTCAAATCTCTATAATTAGGGATTCTTTTGTAATGCGAATGCGCCACAAGGTTCATCACATCCTCTTCCAAATTAGCACCAGTACAAGAAATAAAGTGTACTTTATCTTGACGGATCATTTCTGCTAAAGAAACACCCAATTCAGCGGTAGACATTGCACCTCCTAAAGAGATCAACATTTTTCCACCATCCAACAGATGTTCCTCGTAACCTTTCGCAGCATCTACTAATGCTGCAGCGTTAAAGTGACGGTAATTATGCTCAATAAATTGAGAAATAGGTCCTTTTTGAGTACTCATGATATTTTCTAACTTTTATAAAATAATAAGTACCGCAAAGGTACTGAATATAATCTATTTTCGTTCCAATCGAGATTCAAAACGAGTATACAGCACATTTTTTTTAAACGCCAACTAAACCTACTTTTTCAACAACTTAGAGAAAAACAAATAGGCCGCTACCAAAAAGATAACGATAATAATCAGAACAATAATCTCTTGTATCCCTATTCCCCAATTCATACTATTCATAATTTACCACAATTTAAATGATCCATTTCTCACAACTATCCAAGAACACTTGGTCTATATCAGCCCCGATACCAATTTCGTCTGAAATATGTATTTTATATCCTTCATATCGAATACCTCCGATCACGGGATCTTTAAGATGGCCAACCATACAGGTATCCAAATCAAAAAACTTGACATGTGGAGCAGCATACGCAAAATGTACTTTTGCCGCCAACGCAAGTCGCGATTCCAACATGCCACCGATCATACAGATAATCCCATATTCAGCGGCAATATCATGAATTTTTAAAGCTTCTTGAATACCACCTGATTTTGAAAATTTAATATTGATATAATCGCAAGCACCGGCTTTACAGAGGCGTTCCGCGTCATGGTGAGAATAAACCGATTCATCCGCCATCACAGGAACAATTGTTTCTGCGCGCAACTGAGGCAAATACTCATCGTTCCATGTACGCATAGGCTGTTCACAAAATTGTATCTTAAAAGGCTCTAATCCCCGCAATGCTTCTATTGCACCCGCATAAGACCAACCTTGATTTGCATCAACGCGAATAGGCATCTCGAATCCAACAGCCTTACGTATTTCTCGAATACGTGCAATGTCTATTTTCGGATCCTTCCCCAGTTTAACTTTCAACATGACCGCACCTTCGTCCTGTAAACGCTTTGCTTTCAGTGCCATCTCTTCCGGCGAAGCAATCCCTAAGGTGATATCTGTCGTAATCTCTCGCTTCGCTCCCTTTAGAAACTGATAAAGTGGCAGACCAGCATGTTTGGCCGCCAGATCATGCAAGGCCATATCAAAAGCTGATTTGATCGTCTTGTTACCGGCGATATATAGGTCCAATTCTGCCAAACGCTCTTCTATAGCCAAAGGATCGCGCCCCTTCCAGATCTTTGCAAAATCTCTTGCCAGAACTAAGCAAGTATCTTGTGTTTCTCCAACGATCATCGGAAAGGCAGAACATTCGCCCACACCATATATATTGGCATCGGTATATATACGTATAAAAGTATTTTGCGCATAGTCCATTGTCCCTGTCGCAATGACAAAAGGTTCCATAGGAATGCTTAATCGATAAATTTCAATTTCAGTTATTTTCATCTCATTCTATTTAGTTAAGTCATGTCGATACAGCATAAAAGAATATGCAATACTTTGCCTAATTTATATATATTCTCGCAATCTTGGGATGCTTTTTCCATATCCCACAAAAAAATATTGCCAAATGATGCATTATTCACGTGTGCGTTAACATGTCTTAACAGTAGTAAATATTAAATACAATATCAGCAACAAAACCTGTTAAAAGAAATGATAAAATCAAATTAAACACATTTTAATTATAATATTTATAATATTTACGATTTTTATTCCTATATTAGCAATCATAATTATTTGAAAAGGAAAGATGATCGAACAGAGACCGAAAACGGAGGGCCTTTACGACCCTAATTTTGAGCATGACGCCTGTGGGGTAGGCTTTGTCGCCCATATCAAAGGAAATAAATCACACGCACAAGTAAAGGATGCATTAACCATGCTGGAGAATATGGAGCACCGCGGTGCTTGTGGCTGTGACCCAGAAAGCGGTGACGGAGCAGGTATCATGATCCAGCTTCCCCATGAATTTTTATGGGAAGAATGTATCAACTTGGGTATACAACTGGAGGAGCCAGGTTATTATGGCACAGGTATGGTCTTTCTTCCTAAAGAAGAAGACATGAACAAAATATGTCGGGACTTGATTGAGGAAGCGGCAGCAGAAAGGGGTATGAAATTCCTTGGCTACCGTCCAGTACCTGTCAATCGTGAAGGTATTGGACCAACAGCGCTCAGTGCGGAACCCGAGATTGTCCAATTTTTTGTCAGCAGACCGGACGGCGTTTCAAACACTGAAGAATTTGAACGCAAGCTTTTTGTACTACGTCGCCTGATCATCCAAAAAGTTAAACAACAACAAGAATACCCTCTCCCACTTTACTTTGCATCCCTTTCTTGCAAAACAATTATTTACAAAGGTCAATTAACAACATACCAAGTCGGAACCTATTATCTCGATTTACGCGATCCTCGTGTAGTATCTGCTTTCGGATTAGTTCACTCTCGTTTTTCAACCAATACATTCCCTTCATGGTCACTCGCACAGCCTTTCCGGATGTTGGCACACAATGGCGAGATCAACACCTTGACAGGTAACCTCAATTGGTTTTATGCAGGCATGCGTGCATTATCATCGCCTTACTTTACAGAAGAGGAAATGGAAATCCTGCTCCCTGTTGTAGACCGTGGTCAGTCAGACTCTGCATGTCTCGATAATGTTGCCGAATTGCTTTTACATAGCGGCCGTAGTTTAACCCATGTCATGTTAATGTTAGTTCCTGAAGCTTGGGATGGCAACACACAAATGGATCCGTTAAAACGCGCTTTCTACGAATATCACGCCACATTAATGGAACCTTGGGATGGTCCTGCAGCGCTTTGTTTTACCGATGGTAAACACATTGGCGCTACGTTAGACCGTAACGGCCTCCGTCCGTTGCGCTATGCCGTCACTTCTGACGACCGCGTTGTGGTTGCTTCTGAAGCTGGGGCACTTCCAATCGACGAATCTACCATCATCAAAAAAGGAAGGCAACAAGCAGGTAAGATTTTTCTTGTCGACATGGAACAGGGCCGTATCCTTACCGATAAAGAAGTAAAAGATCAATTGATCAATCAACAACCCTACAGCGAATGGTTAGACAATTATAAAATCAAATTAGAAGAACTCGAAGAACCTCGAGTTACCTACACCTACCTTTCCAAAGATTCCGTATTCAAATATCAGAAGACATTTGGTTTCTCCCGGGAAGATCTAGAAACGATCCTGACCCCAATGGCTTTAACAGGGTACGAACCCACCGGATCAATGGGTTCAGATGTCCCCTTAGCGATACTCTCGGACCAACCACAGCATATTTCAAGTTATTTTAAGCAATTTTTTGCCCAAGTAACCAACCCACCAATCGATCCGATTCGCGAACGCTTGGTCATGAGTTTAGCAACATTCATCGGTAACGCCGGCAATATTCTGATCGAAGACAAAAAATTCTGTCACTGTGTAACTTTACCACATCCGATCTTAACCTCCAAAGAACTGGAAAAATTGCGTTCCATCGATACAGGGTTATTCCAAGCAAAAACCATTCAATCCTACTTCCGCTCAGATGGCAAGCCTGGGGCGTTAGAAGCAGGTCTAGAGCGCCTGTGTCGCTATGCTGATGATGCTGTGCGTGATGGTTTTGAAGTCTTAATCCTTTCGGATCGCGCAATCGACTCCAAACACGCTGCGATCCCCTCCTTACTCGCTGTATCGGCGGTGCACCACCATTTGATCAAAACCGGAAATCGCGGTGCAGTAGGGTTAGTGGTTGAAGCGGGCGATGCTTGGGAAGTGCATCACTTCGCTTGCTTATTGGCATTCGGTGCTACAGCTATCAATCCCTATATGGCATTAGCCAGTATCCGTACCATGAAAGAACAAAATACATTGGATACCGAACTGACATGGCCAGAATTATCCAAAAACTACGTGAAAGCCGTCAACAATGGATTGTTGAAAATTTTCTCTAAAATGGGAATCTCAACATTACAATCCTATCACGGAGCGCAGATCTTCGAAGTGCTCGGTATCGACAAATCTGTCGTCGATAAATTCTTTTGTGGAGCTGTTTCACGCATTGGTGGCATGACCTTAGATGATCTTGCTAAAGAAGCACTCTCAAAACACTGGCGCGGATTCGAAAAAAGCCGTACCCCACAAAATCTATTGCCAGAAGGTGGTATTTACCAATGGAAACGCCGAGGTGAAGGACACCTTTGGAATCCAGACACAATCCACCTCTTACAACAGGCCTGTCGCACTGGAGACTACGCGACCTATAAAAAATACGCGCAGAAAATCAACGAGCAAAAAGAACATATGTTTACCCTTCGTGGATTACTGGACTTTGCAAAACATCGCAATTCCATTCCACTAGAACAAGTAGAACCTGCCAGTGAGATCCTTAAACGTTTCGCTACAGGTGCCATGTCTTTTGGTTCAATCTCGCACGAAGCACACAGTACACTCGCCATAGCCATGAACCGTATCGGAGCAAAATCCAATACCGGTGAAGGTGGAGAGGATGAATTGCGTTATAAACCCCTCCCAAATGGAGACTCCATGCGTTCAGCAATCAAACAAGTCGCTTCGGCACGTTTTGGTGTTACATCCAATTACCTGACGCAAGCAGATGAGTTACAGATTAAGATGGCGCAAGGAGCCAAACCAGGTGAAGGGGGACAATTACCAGGACCTAAAGTTGATGCCTGGATCGCAAAAACCCGGCATTCAACACCCGGTGTAGGACTAATCTCCCCTCCACCGCATCATGACATTTACTCTATCGAAGATTTAGCACAGCTCATCTTTGACTTAAAGAATGCCAACCGCCAAGCAAGAATCAACGTAAAATTAGTATCTAAAGCAGGCGTCGGCACGATTGCTGCCGGAGTTGCGAAAGCTCACGCCGACGTCATCCTCATTGCAGGTTTTGACGGCGGAACAGGTGCATCCCCAATCAGCTCAATCAAACACGCGGGATTACCTTGGGAATTGGGTCTTGCAGAAGCCCATCAGACACTGGTGAAAAACAAATTGCGCAGCCGCGTAGTACTTCAAGCTGATGGTCAGGTAAAAACAGGTCGTGACATCATCATTGCAACACTATTAGGAGCCGAAGAGTGGGGTGTGTCCACTGCTGCCCTAGTGGCCGGCGGTTGTATCATGATGCGCAAATGCCACTTGAACACCTGTCCCGTGGGGGTAGCAACCCAAGACCCCGAATTACGGAAACTGTTCTCTGGAAAACCAGAAGATATTGTCAACTTATTCACTTTCTTGGCAGAAGAAGTGCGCGAAACAATGGCTTATCTTGGATTCCGCACCATCAACGAAATGGTTGGACGAGCTCAGTTCTTAAAAAAACGCGAGAATATAGATCATTGGAAAGCCAAGAAAATTGACTTTACCGATATATTGCACGTAGAGCGCAACGAACCTGGACAATCACTATACAATACCGAAGAGCAAGATCACGGTATGGCCATGATTTTAGATTGGGGCTTATTGAAACAGTCTAAATTAGCGCTAGATACCAAAACGCCTGTATTTGGCACCTTTAAAGTAAAAAATACAGACCGTACCATAGGAACAATGCTGTCCAACGAAATCTCCAAACTCTACGGTTCCGAAGGCCTACCTGACAACACCATCAACTTCAAATTTGAAGGTTCTGCGGGACAGAGCTTCGGCGCATTTTCTACCAAAGGCCTTTCCTTTGAGTTACAAGGTGAAGCCAACGATTATGTTGGAAAAGGATTATCAGGAGCTCAGTTAGCAATCTATCCAGTAGCAGAAAGTGCGCTTGTACCAGAAGATAATATCATTATTGGCAACGTAGCACTATTTGGTGCAACCTCGGGTCATCTATTCGTCAATGGGCAGGCAGGTGAACGTTTCGCCGTACGTAACTCAGGAGCTACCGCCGTGGTTGAAGGAGTTGGAGACCACGGTTGTGAATACATGACCGGAGGCCGAGCGCTGATTTTGGGTGCAACAGGCCGTAATTTCGCTGCCGGAATGAGTGGCGGTATCGCATGGATCTACGACATTAACGAAGATTTCCGCGATAATTGTAATCAAGAAATGGTTGACTTAGATCCATTGGAAAGTGAAGACGAAACCGCAATTATTGCTTTGTTAAAACGTCATATCTTGCTTACCAATAGTCGCAGAGCAGATTTTATTTTACAAAACTGGTCAAGAGAAAAAAATAAATTCATTAAGGTATTCCCAAGAGAATACAAAAATGTCATTCGTCAAAAATTAGTTGAAGCATAATATAGGAAGCACAAATCATGGGAAAAATTACAGGTTTTAAAGAATTTGAGCGCGTGCTTCCAACAAAAGAAGCTGTCGAAGCACGCGTACAGCACTTCAAGGAATTTAACAAAGGTTATTCTGAGAATGAACTTAATAAACAGGCCGCGCGCTGTATGGACTGCGGTATTCCATTCTGCCATTCGGGCTGTCCATTGGGCAATGTTATCCCTGAGTTTAATGATGCTGTATACGATGGAAAATGGGAAGAGGCCTATCAGATTTTATCCTCCACCAATAACTTTCCAGAATTTACAGGCAGAATATGTCCGGCACCCTGCGAGTCGGCCTGTGTACTGGGTATTCATAGTACTCCGATCACTATTGAAGAGATCGAAAAACACATCATCGAAATTGCTTTCAAAAAGGGCTATGTCAAAGCTTACAAAAGCTATTTAAAAACAGGCAAGCGCATCGCTGTCGTCGGTTCCGGCCCAGCAGGACTGGCTGCAGCTGCACAGCTCAATAAAGCAGGTCATGATGTTGTTGTATTCGAACGCGATGACCAGGTTGGAGGATTACTACGCTATGGTATTCCCGATTTTAAATTAGAAAAATCAGTGATTGATCGTCGTATCAACCTCATGAAAGAATCTGGAATCGAATTCAAGGTGAATACTGAAGTGGGCAAAGATATAAGTGTTTACGAATTAAAAGCTTACGACGCTATTGTATTGGCAACAGGATCAACTGTACCCTGGCATATGCAATTACCAGGACATGATGCCAAAGGTATCCATTTTGCCATGGACTTTTTGACCCAACAGAATAAAGAAGTAAGCGGAATTACGATCGATCAGGACCGTATCCTGGCAACAGACAAACATGTTGTGGTCATTGGCGACGGTGATACTGGATCAGACTGTATCGGTACATCCAACCGTCACCGTGCGAAAAGTATCACACAGATTGCCCGTAAACCAACGCCATCCAAAGAACGGCTAAAAAGCAACCCCTGGCCCATGGATAAGCTTACATTTGGCACATCCTCATCTCAAGAAGAA
Organism: Sphingobacterium sp. UBA1498; assembly: GCF_002325125.1. Classification (NCBI taxonomy): domain Bacteria; kingdom Pseudomonadati; phylum Bacteroidota; class Sphingobacteriia; order Sphingobacteriales; family Sphingobacteriaceae; genus Sphingobacterium; species Sphingobacterium sp. UBA1498. The sequence goes on along the minus strand of NZ_DCRG01000003.1, from coordinate 181,621 downwards.
GGGTGTGAAAGACTTTGGGCTACAGAAACCCAAGAATTCGTTCAAGATGAAAATGGCCATATCAAAGCTGTAAAAATCAAAGAGGTTCAATACGAAGTGGATGAATTCGGACGAAGAACCCGCTTAGGCGAATCTGAAATCCGTGAAATACCAGCCGATCTCGTATTATTGGCCATTGGATATCAACATACCGAGCATACACTGCTAGAACAACTAGGCGTCCGTGTCGATCAAAAAGGAAATATCTTGGCGAATGACAAAGACTACCAAACCACCATTGACAATATTTTCACTGCCGGAGACTGTCGTAAGGGACAATCCTTGGTTGTTTGGGCGATCTCTGAAGGACGCGAGTGTGCCAGAAAAGTAGACGAATACCTGATGGGATATTCCGAACTTGAAAGCAAAGATTTCTTGGCAACAATAAATGCATAAAAGTTGGGCGCGCGCAATAGAGCCCACATACCAGTAATATGCCAAGCCACTGTTTAATCTTTAGTAATAAGAACAAAAGCTTGCGCAGTATAAAATGATAAAAAGGTCCATTGAATGCTCAACGGACCTTTTTATCATCAATAATTAGCACCTATTTCAAAGAGTCTTAAGTTTAATAAAATAAATACTGTTTTTGTCAACGGTCTTTATGTAAGGCAATATTTTCGATTCATAGAAACCTTTTCCGGTTACCCCAAAATCATCATCATTACATACCGCGATCAAGTATGGATTAATGACAGCCAAGCCCGCTGCTTTATCATGCGGATACAATTCCTGGATGTCAGTCATTAAAATCGGCAACCATGGTCTTTTGGACTGGTTTAATAGTATATTTTGCCAATGTAGCCGCATCTTTGAGTTCCTCGGCAGTTTTACCATCAAATAATTTCCCAGTTGCAGTATTATTCGTATCCGAGATATCCGTTGCGCCAGAAAGATCTGTTTTATAAATTTTTCTTAAATACAGTAGAACGAGATGCTTCTGTCACATATTCCCCGTCGCGTTCCAAGACAATAAATGTTGAATTGCTCACGGCAGCGATTCCTCTTACAGCCTGCAAATCGGTACGCTCCATCATATCGCATCAATTAAATACACCCAGTTATGGAATTTTACTTTTTAATGCATCACTACAAAAATAAATAGCTAATTGTGCAGCGAATCAACGGTACATTCTCTGCCCTCACCTACTAAAAATAGAAAGATGAAAAAGATCATAATTGCCCTTTTCATAGTTTTGGTATTTTCCAATGTAGATACAAAATCTCAGATCAGAACTACGCGAGAGATACCCAGTTTAAAAATTAAAAACGACGATGGTCGGCAAGACAACGTTGTGTTGGCAGACCTAAAAGTAGAAGTTGCCATCTTCGGAAATATCGCCAAAACGACGATGACAATGGTGTTTGAAAATAAAACCAATCGCGATCTCGAGGGCGAACTGACATTCCCTATGCCGGAAGGCGTATCGGTGAGCGGCTATGCCTTAGATATCAATGGCAAATTACGGCAAGCAGTTGCAGTCGATAAAAATAAAGGCACCGAAGTTTTTGAAAGTATAGAAACACATCGTGTCGACCCCGGACTATTGGAGAAAGTTGAGGGTAACAACTTCCGTACCCGCATTTATCCTTTGCCAGCGAATGGTAAACGGACTATTCAGATCAGTTATTCCGAAAATCTAACTACGGAATCCGATCAGGCACGTTATTACTATTTGCCGTTAACTTACACCGCTGCCATTCATAACTTTGCCTTGGATATTCATGTCCTTCAAGACAGCCATAAACCAGATTTCACAGAAAAACCAGATGGTTCTCTAGCATTCTCCCAACACAACAACAATTACACAGCTTCTTTACGTAAACAACATTTTCAATCCCAGCGGAATCTGGTCATTCTACTGCCAACAGACAGCAAAGAGTCATCGGGCTTATTTCAAACAAATCATGATAAGACTTTTTATTTTCTTGCCAATGCAAGCATCAATTCCGTGAAACCTACTCAGAAAAAATGGGGCGACACCATCGGAATTATCTGGGACCGTTCACTGAGTACTAAAAATAGAGCTATAGAAAAGGAACTTGCCCTATTAGATCTCTTTTTTAAAGATAATCCTAACATGCAGGTTGAAATGGGTTTATTGGACATCCAATTTGTAAAAGGACCGACGTTTCAAGTTAGACAAGGTAATTGGGATGAACTTAAAAGTTATCTCAAACAAATGGACTACGATGGCGGCACAGATTATAGTCAAATAAAACCTGGAGTAATAAAAGCCAGCAATTACCTGCTGTTTACCGACGGACTTTCCACATTTGGCCAAAGTGAAATTACCCTTGAAAATCCCGTTTATTGCATTACTTCGTCCAGTGGATCTGACTACGGTATCCTAAAAGAGATTGCTCAGAAACATAGCGGAAAGATGATCAATTTGACCAATGTTTCCGTAAATCAAGCCTACCACAATCTAAATACAATCGATCTTCTTTACTTGGGAATAAAAGAGCACAATGATTTCGATGAAGTTTACCCTAAGAAAGGAACCCCTATACAAGCCAATTTTTCTATTGCTGGAATAGGAAAATACCTAGGATTGAAGCAACTCACATTACTTGTAGGAGATGGACAACATACCCCAAAAGAAGTAAGCATAGCGCTGCATCAAGATCATGGTGAAATTGACCTGCAGCAGATCTGGGCACAAAAGAAAATCGAAGCATTGGACCTTCAATACGACAATAATCGTGAGGAAATAGAAACCCTGGGTAAACAGTTCGGAATCGTGACGCGAAATACTAGCCTAATTGTACTGGAAACTGTAGAAGATTACATACGTTATGCAATAACACCTCCAGCAGAATTACTTCCGCAATTTAATGCACTCAAAAAAGAACATGCTATCGAAAGGGAAGAGCGTGTAGCGAATCTCTTAGATAAAGCCGAAAATAGCGCAGAAGAACTTCGCTCCTGGTGGAATACAGACTTTCGGGCAAAAAAGAAATATCCACAACGGGACACGCAGATTGAGCCCACAGACTATATGGCTGTCGAAGAGATCGCCACCGGAGTTGTTCCTGTTACACCTGTTCCGTCACGTGCTTCAGCCAGTCCTGTCGCGACAACACGCGCCGAAGAATTGAGGTCATCAGATGCTGCCAGCGAAAAAAGAATATCAGTCGTTGGCAATTCAAATACCGCCAAGGCAGCAACAAGCGAATTAGCAATGGCAACCACATCTGACGACGTTCTTCACGAATCCGTTGTTGTTCAATCCTTGGAAGAACCTGTAGCGGGCGTACCAACGGGCAACAGCATCGACAACATCCGTGGAAAAATCAGCATACCCGACATTAAAGAAGATCAGGCCTATCTTAAAGAACTCGATCAATCCAAAGATCCCTACAAAAGCTACCTCCAACTTCGGAACCAATACATGGGAACACCAACTTTCTATTTTGATGTCGCAAATTTCTTCTATAAAAGAGGAAATAAACAAAAAGCCGTACTAATCCTAAGCGCACTGGCTGACTTGCAGATCGAAAATGCCGATCTCTATAAAACCATTTCATACAAACTACGCGAATGGGGAGATTACGATAAAGCACTATTCATTACAGCCAAAGTGTTGAAATGGCGGCCAATGGATCCTCAAAGTCACCGCGATTATGCCCTCGTTTTACAAGACAAAGGGATGTTCAAGGAGGCACTAGAACAATTATATGGGATTTTGACCCAGAGCTACTCCCCAGAAGCTGCCGATCGCGATGAGGGCATCGAAGAAACATTGCTCATGGAAATCAATAATCTCATTAAAGCAAACAAAGCTGCAAGCTCCAAAGTTGCGGTGAACAAAAAATTGATTGCTGACCTGCCTGTGGATATCCGCGTTGTTATTAACTGGAATTCACAAAACACAGATATCGATCTCTGGGTAACGGATCCAAATGGAGAAAAATGTTTCTATAGTAATCCTGCCACAGCAATCGGGGGCCGACTCAGCAATGACTTCACCGGAGGATATGGACCAGAACAATTTTTATTGAAAAAAGCACTTCATGGAACGTACAAAATTGAGGTAGATTTCTATAATGACAATTCACTCACTTTAGCTGGTCCTGCCGCAGTTATGGCCGAAATCTACACCTATTACAGCAGTGGAAAGCAGGAACGAAAAATCGTCACGATCTATCTTGACCGCAATAAAGAGCGCAATGTAGGGATTGGTGAATTTTCATTTCAATAGATAAACAGAGACAAAAGGTGATCAAAAAGTCAAATGAATCCGTTGAAAATTGAATCTATGAAACGATGCAGTAATGGGAGACGTCTAAAGTCACATGAATCGGGTGCTGTCCAAAAAGATTGGATAGCACCTCATTCAATTAATGCAATTTACGGATAACCAAATCCTTTTGTCTATTTTCCAATTTGGTTTTTACATAAGGGTAAGTGAACACCGCTCCTAAAACAATACAAGCGCCGAGATAAAATCCACCACTCATTGTTTCCTTTTGCCCAAAAATCAGCATCGCAAGTAGAATACCGTAAACTGGCTCTAAATTCGTCGTCAGCGCAACAGTAAATGCTGACAATTCCTTCATGACAGCAACACCCATCACATAAGCCACAGCAGTACAAACCACACCTAACAATAAAAGATAGATTAAATCTTGCTGTCCCAATCGCATCCCGGCATTAAAATCTCCTGTAAACAGCATCAATATGCTTATCCAAAAGCACGCCCCCATCATCTCATAAAACGTAATCAGTGTAGGGCTCGATTTCTTAACCATCCGCGCATTGGCAATTGAAAATATACTCGCACAAAAAGCACAGCCAAGTCCAGCCAGCAGACCGACTAGATAATGCGTTTCAAAAGAAAAGATCGTATAAATACCGATAATAATGACTAGCCCCACTACAATGTCCAAACGCGCGATGCGCTTTTTATTCACAATAGGTTCCAATATTGCCGTGAATAATGTCACCGACGAAAGTGTTACCAACGTCACTGAAACTGTAGAAACTTTGATCGAATAGAAGAATAGTACCCAATGCAGGCCAACCACCGCTCCTACCATAAAAAATTGGAGAAACTGCTTCCTCGAAACTAATATAGATTGTTTGGTCACCAAGAAATAGATCAGCAGAGCAATAGATGCTATTGCAACGCGATACCATACCAAATGAAGGGCAGATACGGAGATCAGACTCCCCAAAATTCCGGTAAATCCCCAAATAAGTATTGTTAAATGCAGAATTAGAATATTCCGATTTAATTTAATTTTAGTCATATTCTCTAAAATACATGTGTATGGAAATGATGAGCAATACCTACTATTTCCCTTAATAAGGCAGGCTCACTGAAGTTATTGAAAACTGAACAAAAATTTATTTTGGCGCTTTAATCGCCAGATATATTGCTACCAAAAAGAAAGTAACATTTGGAATTAATACGGCTATCAACGGTGGTAGTCCCCCTTTCAAAGAAAACATAGTTGCAAACTGTATAAAGACGATATACGTAAAGCTTAACGCGATACCGATACCCAGACTCAATCCTATCCCCCCACGCACTTTCTTGGAGGACAGTGCCACCCCCATCAAGGTCAGTACAAAAGCTGAAAATGGATACACATAACGCTTGTATTTCTCAAGCAATAAATCGTTCATGACGCCGGTACCACGGATCTCCTCTTTACGGATACGAATATTCAATTCGTGTGTATCCATTGCAGTAAACATATTATCACGCACCTCAAAATCCGAAGGTTTCATATCTAAGGTAGTGTCTTTAACAGTACCTTTTTCCATGCGTTCATGCAATCCATTGATAATACGATTGGTATACCCTTCAATCTTCCACTTCGTGGCCACTGAGTCCCAAGTAATACGGTCAGCCATCATTTTTTCTTTAAGCGTATCCCCCTTAAAAATTTCAAGAACAAATCCGTAACCTGTTTTGGTCGTATTATCAAAATTGTCTATATACACATAGCTGTCTTTGTCCAATTGCATATGGGTAGAAACCCTTGAATTATCCTTAGGTGGCTTAACATAGATGTTTTCAAAATCAACCTTCATCTTATTGGTATTCGGAATAATAAAAATATTGAACACCAGCGAAACGGCAAAAATCAAAGTAGCTGCAATCATATAAGGACGAAGAAGCCGATTAAAACTATACCCAGCACTTAGAATCGGTACAATTTCAGTTTGATCCGCCATTTTTGACGTAAAGAAGATAACCGCAATAAAATTGATCAATGGACAAAGAAAATTCAGATAAAAAGGAATGAACCCAGCATAGTACTCAAAAATAATCTTATCTAGAGGAGCATGATACTTTAAAAAATCATCCAATCGTTCGGACACGTCGAAAACCACCATGACAACAGTAAATATGGCCATGGTGAATAAAAAAGTAGATAGATACTTTTTAATAATGTAACGATCGATTAACGACAGCATTTCCTTTAACTTGAACGAGTTAGTCTTATAAACGTTGATCCAATATTTTTACCATTTTGCTTTTCCAATCGTAGAAAGTCCCATCAATGATTCGCTCCCTAGCCTGATTAACCAACCAAAGGTAAAAATGTAAATTATGTAAAGAAGCAATTTGTGCTCCAAGAATTTCTTGCGATTTAATCAAATGTCGAAGATAAGCTTTTGAATAAAATTGATCTGCATGCAAATCGCTTTCCACTTCTATTGGCGAAAAATCATCTTTCCACTTTTCATTTTTGATATTGATAATCCCATTTTGTGTGAACAGCATACCATTTCTGGCATTGCGGGTTGGCATGACACAATCGAACATATCCACCCCTAACGCAATGTTTTCAAGAATATTCACTGGTGTACCCACCCCCATAAGATAACGTGGCTTGTCATGCGGCAAGATATCGCAGACAACCTCGGTCATCGCGTACATTTCTTCCGCAGGCTCCCCTACCGACAATCCGCCAATCGCATTCCCATCACGATTAAATGAGGCAATAGTCTCTGCAGATTTTATTCTTAAATCTTTATAAACAGAACCTTGAACAATTGGAAATAAAGTTTGATCATAGCCATAAAGCGGATCCGTACTATCAAAACGATCCACACAACGTTTCAGCCAGCGATGCGTCATATCCAAAGAACGACGTGCATAATTATAATCACATGGATACGGTGTACACTCATCAAATGCCATAATGATATCGGCACCGATAATACGTTGCGTATCCATTACATTTTCTGGTGTAAATAGATGCTTTGATCCATCAATATGAGAGCGAAAGGTAACCCCCTCTTCTTTAATCTTACGTACTTCAGTCAATGAATACACCTGATAACCACCCGAATCGGTCAAAATAGGACCATCCCAACCGTTAAACTTGTGCAATCCACCCGCTTTATTCAATACATTCAATCCTGGTCGTAAATACAAATGATAGGTATTACCCAAAATAATCTGCGCTTCAATATCATTCTTCAATTCATGTTGATGAATTGCTTTCACTGTACCTGCCGTACCAACAGGCATAAAAATAGGTGTTTGAATGGGACCGTGTGCAGTTTCGACAACACCTGCACGTGCTTTAGACAGCTTATCTTGTGCTTGTAGCGTAAATTTCATTAATATTTTCCTCTGAGACTATTTCTATTTTAAAGGATGATTTGCCAGAAAGATGGCGCCATAAGTATTTGCCCACAACTAATTACAAGCTCATTATCAATTATTTATAGCTTAAAAAACTACGATAACCTACCTAATACCCACCTAAATTGGGATTCATCCCTAGAATATGTTGCAAAAATACTATAAAAAGATTTGCAAACAGGATGTTTCAAAAATAAATTATCATTTTTCAGCTGTAAAAAAGTTGTGGAAAGCACTTATCTTTGTGAGCTATGCTTGACCTTCACGTATTTTTGGCCAATCTCCCCTATATTGCTTTCGGAGTATTGGGCCTTTTTCTATGTATACAATTATACTACATCTTATTTGTATATAGTAAATTGAGCCGTTATCAAATTAAACCAGTACAAGAAGGAACGGAATTCCCGCCGCTATCCGTAATTATTTGTGCACACAATGAACAGGATAATATCGCCCAATTCCTCCCGGACATCATGCATCAAGACTATCCTAATTTTGAAGTAATCGTTGTCAATGATTTTTCGACAGACAATACGCCTTGGATATTACATGAATTCGAAGCAAAATATCCGCATTTAAAAATTGTTGATATCAAAGAACATATACGCTTAAAACATGGCAAAAAGTTCGCCGTAAGTATGGGTATCAAGGCTTCAAAACACCAGACACTGGTGTTTACTGATGCCGACTGTGCACCACAATCCAATCAGTGGCTTAAAGAAGTCGCAGCCGCTTTCAGACCTGAAACAGAAATTGTGCTCGGCTATTCCCCGTATTTTAAGAAAAAAAGTTTATTAAATCTATTGATTCGATTTGAAACCAGTCATACGGCCATGAGTTATTTCTCCTATGCCCTGAAAGGGGATGCATATATGGGGGTCGGTCGGAATATGGCCTACAAAAAAGATCTCTTCTTTCGAAACAAAGGGTTTGCGGCCCACATGCATATTAAATCTGGCGATGATGATCTCTTCGTCAACCAAAATGCAAATCCGATCAATGTCAACATCGTACTGTCGGCAGAATCCATGGTCTATTCGGAACCCAAAACGACTTGGAAAAGCTACTACAAACAAAAAGCAAGGCATTCAGGTGCATCTACTATTTATAAAAAACGTCATCAACGCATGCTGGGTACCCAGCTGGTATCCGCGTTCCTTTTTTACATAACGATCATTGCGACCACAGTTGCTTTCCCAATGTACTGGTATGTGCCTTTGAGTGCCTACCTCCTTCGGCTTATTGCACAATGGATAATATTTAACAACATCTATAAAAAACTAGCTGTAAAGGAACTGATTTGGTGGTTGCCTTTGGTAGACTTCATCTACTATTTCTATATTTGCATCAATGGTATGTTCAGCCGAAAAAAGAAAAAAATAAGCTGGAAATAGTTCACATTTAAAATATCACACTTTGAATCCAACAGTCGATATCATCTATAATTATTTTCCAAAACTGACCGATAGTCAAAAAGAGCAGTTTGCAAAACTAGCCGATCTATATACGTTTTGGAATAGCCAAATCAATGTCATTTCACGTAAAGATATTGATAGCCTCTATCTGCATCATGTATTACACTCGTTAGGTATCGCCAAATTTGTCCAAGAGTTTACACCTGGAACACAAATTTTGGACGTCGGGACCGGAGGAGGCTTTCCGGGCATTCCAATGGCCATTATGTTTCCTGAAGTCAAATTCCACTTGGTCGACTCGATTGGAAAAAAAATAAAAGTCGTACGTGAAGTTGCAGCCGGATTAGGGCTTAACAATGTCGAAGCAGACCACATCCGTGCCGAACAACTCGACGACAAATATGATTTTGTGCTATCAAGAGCGGTAACAAGACTCGCAGAATTTACACCTTGGATAAGAAACAAGTTTTCAAAAAAAGATAAAAACGGAATTCCCAATGGTATTCTTTATCTAAAAGGGGGCGATCTCAGTGAAGAAATCAAAGAATCCAAACTCAAAGCAGAATTACATCCACTATCAGATTACTTTAAAGAAGACTTCTTTGACACAAAATATCTGGTATATGTACCGATGTAGTTAAAGCTTGGCATTACCCATTGGAAACTGTAGCCGCCTATGGATAATGTCTACAGAATCGAGGTAGTTCGTTAAACACTGATGGATATAAGCGATCTTCTCATAACGATCATTATCTCGAAGCCATTTTAAGGAGGGCTCATAGTATATCCTAAATTTGCGCAACGAATCTCCCGACAACTTACTATACTCCTGCGTCAGCGGATACCATTCTTCCCGGATCAGATCCTGATGGTATTCCTTTTCAAACTGACGCTGGAGCTTCCTTGAATTTCGTCCCTTCCGGCTAAATTTATTGTAAAGCTTGTTTAGATTGACAGCAATCCCACCTCGATGGGGAAGTGTAACCATGTTTTTCGTATCGCCCCAAAAAAAGATGGATTTATATTCCTCCTTTTTTTCATCCCATTTATCCCCAGCAGATTTACGTTTGATCAAAACAGTATCCAATCGAAGCGTATCTCGTTTACTTCCTCTCTTCTCAATAGTATCCTGATCATAAGAAACCATCGGATAGGCAAAAAGCCTCTCCCGATAAAATGAGAAATAGACACAAAAAAACACTAAAGATAGCAATGCGATCCGTACCATATTTACAATTGATTAAATAAAAATAATCAATTAAAAATAAGGTTAAAAAATCTTTAACCGCCTTTTAACCATCTTTAACTAAAAAAGTTAATGTCCTAACTCTTTTTTGATTTCTAGGCCAATGAGATTGATTTCCTCATCCATTCCAAACATAGGTAGTTCTGTCTCCGGATTCAATTTTAACCAGTTTGTATCATTATCTTTAATAATCTTGACGTATTCAGCGCCATCTTTAAAAATAACATAGGTATCCTCCTCTTCAGGGAAGACAGAATAAACTATATCTCCCAATTCAATATCAAAAGGTTCTTTCATTTCCATCGTTAAAATATCATTAGTCGAACAAAGTTACCAATTCCTCTTCTTTCTTTCCAAAATAGACCGATATTTCATACCATATTATACCTCGCCCCTACGTCTCTTATCGATATTGCTTAATTGGAACAAAAAATACAGTAGCTCCAAGCAATTCTAACAAAAAGTACAGCAGCTACTTATATTTTTCTTATCTTTAAACAAACCCAATTATGAAACTAATTTACCCCATAGCTTTGACGCAAATCAAGGGCATTGGCCCTAGAACAGCACGCAATATCATTGACCAAGGTCATAGCCTAGCAGATGTGTTCACCTATTCAAAACGAGAATTGATGCAGCTTCTCGGTATACGGGAGTCAATCGCTGAAGCAATATACAACAAAAGTTATATGCCCGCCTGCGAAAAAGAACTCGCTTTTATCGAAAAACACCAGATACAAGCCTTGTGGTTGGAAGACGAAAATTATCCAGACAGGCTTCGTCAATGTGAAGATGCTCCGCTTGTTGTCTACTATAAGGGGAACCAGCCGCTAAACAGTTCGAAGATCATTAGTATTGTTGGTACTAGACATGCAACCCACTATGGCCAGAAAATATGCGAAGATCTGCTGGACGCCATGAATGGATCCAAAGACACCTTGATCGTTAGCGGTCTCGCCTATGGTATAGATGCATTGGCACATCGCAATGCATTAAAAAACCATCTACCTACCATTGCCGTATTAGGACATGGTCTCGATCGAATTTATCCAGCATCCCATCGCGAGCTTGCTGCAAAAATGTTAGACCATGGCGGCTTACTGACAGAATTTACTTCCAATACCTTACCCGAACGCGGTAACTTCCCTATGCGCAATCGAATTATAGCAGGAATCGCCGATGTCACCATTGTCGTGGAGGCAGCCATTAAAGGCGGTGCTTTGATCACCGCAGAACTGGCCAACAGCTACAACCGAGATGTATGTGCTTTCCCAGGTTCCATTTATGAAAAAAGCGCTGAAGGTACCAACTACCTCATCAAAACCAACCGCGCGCATATGATTCGAGGACTTCAGGATCTTGAATACCTGATGAATTGGGAAATCACAAAAAAAACTGCTGCCCCACAGCTTAGCCTCCCATTAACACTGACAAAAGATCAGCAACTCCTCTTTACACTCATTCAACAAAAGGGACAACTCGAATTAGATCACTTGATTGAACTCACAAAATGGCCGCAAAGCAAATTGGCATTAATCCTACTGGAACTCGAAATGCAATCATTCATTCACGCCCTGCCTGGCAAAAGATATAAAACGGTTGGAATGGTAGAAGCTCAAAAAAATTGATACACTATCCTCCAAAAAGCCAAAGACCGTTGCAATTCAACGCACATGTGAAGTAAAAAGTAGGACATGTTACTTTCAATATTATAAACTAAACCAACAAAACAAACAATTAATGAACGAAAACAACACAAAAAGTATCTGGAAAGTCATCGGCGCATCCTCTATGGGAACCCTCATCGAATGGTATGACTTTTTTATCTTTGGGAGCCTATCGATCGTAATTTCCACCAAATTCTTCCCCGCAGAAAATCCAACAGCTGCTTTCCTTTCCACATTAGCCACATTTGCGGCTGGATTTGTCGTTCGCCCATTTGGTGCACTATTTTTTGGCCGACTAGGTGATATCATCGGTCGAAAATATACCTTTATGGTTACCTTAATGCTTATGGGCGGAGCAACATTTCTCATAGGCTGCATTCCAAGCTACGAAAGCATCGGATTTTGGGCTCCCCTGCTCGTTTTGATCCTTCGCCTGTTACAAGGTCTTGCCCTCGGTGGAGAATATGGCGGCGCAGCAACCTACGTGGCCGAGCATGCGCCTATTGGGCAGCGAGGATACTGGACCTCCTGGATACAGACAACAGCGACATTTGGCCTCTTTATATCACTAGTCGTCATCCTACTGACCAAAAGCTTGCTCACCGAATCACAATTTGACATCTGGGGATGGCGGGTTCCTTTCTTACTCTCTTTAGTTATGGTGTATGTCTCCTACCTTATTCGTAAAAAAATGAAGGAGTCACCCGAGTTTAGCAAAGCTAAAGCAGAAGGTAAAACAAGTACAAATCCATTAAAAGAAAGTTTCGGCAACCGATACAACCTCAAATTTGTGCTGCTCGCACTATTTGGTGCCGCCATGGGACAAGGTGTTGTTTGGTACACCGGACAGTTCTATTCCATGAGTTTCATGAAAACAGTGATGCACCTCCAATCGGATCAGGCAGATACCATTCTTGGGATAGCCCTACTTTTAGGGACACCATTTTTTGTCGTGTTTGGATGGCTCAGTGACAAAATTGGACGAAAGTGGATTATGCTCGGCGGTATGTTACTCGCTGTGTTGACCTATCGCCCAATTTATGAATCGATGTACCAACTTTCCAATGCAGAGCACAAAGTCAAACTGAATGAAACAGTCGAAAGTCCGACGGTTACAGAAAAAACAGAAATAAAATCAGTTGTCAAAACGCAATATGACGACGGAACCGAAATCACTCGTGCTAAAACAATACACCAATCAGGCAAACTAAAAGGACAGCAAACAGTCACAACAACTGTGCATATTGCCAACTGGAACTATATATGCCTCATTCTCCTTATCTTTATTCAGGTGATTTATATTACCATGGTATATGGTCCCATTGCAGCCTTTCTCGTCGAACTGTTCCCGGTAAAAATCCGCTACACGTCCATGTCTTTGCCTTACCATGTTGGAAACGGAATATTCGGTGGACTCCTGCCCGCCGTATCCACCTACCTAACTACCAATGCCGAAGTAGCTCAGACACCACAATTTTATCTTGCGGGACTATGGTATCCGATTATTATCGCAATTGTATGTTTTATCATCGGCAGTATTTATATCAATAACAAATCAACTCCCACTAATCATGAATAGTATCAAAAAATTACTTGGCATACTCTGGATAACTTTAGCGCTATTTACCGCTTATTTTTCCGTTTTTGAACTGGCATTGCCAAAAATCTCCACCGGTCACCAGGAAGATGTAGTATTTGGAATCATTATCCTATGTATCTTGACACCGATTATCTCCATTGGACTTGGCTTATTTGGGTATTATTCGCTATTGGGAGAATATGATCAAAACAAAATGTAAGCCTTTTTCATCAATTCAAACAAATTATCACCATGATAATCAATCGCATAAGATAAAATAGCATTTTTTCTTTCCTAAAACTGTTTTTTTTTCTACTTTTGTGACGGGTAAGTCTTCTACGACCAGCTCCCATTGACTCCCCCAGGTTGGGAACAAAGCAAGGGTATTTGGTTGAGCGGTGCGATAGAAGTAGCTTACCCTTTTTTTGTACCCTAATTTTTGGCTGACCTGCCACTTCAAAATTAATTTCAATCTAATAATCAGCTCAATGTCTTATATATCCCAATGGTGGCCCATAGTCCCATTATGAATAGAAGGCCTGTTAGACAAGGCGTTTTCATCGCGTGGCCTATACATTCAACATAATTATAATTGTATATAAACTCAAATTTATATAAGTTTGTAATCGAATAAGAACTATCGTATGAGTTGGTTTAAAAGAGAAAAAGCTGGTATTAGCACAGCTACCGCTAATAAAAAAGAAGCACCTGATGGCATGTGGAACAAATGTCCCACTTGCAAAAAGCCATTATTGCATCTTGAACAAGTAGAAAATGACTATGTTTGTCAATATTGTGGCCACCATTTAAGAATTGGCTCCAAAGAATATTTTTCAATTTTATTTGACAATAACGAATTTACCGAACTATTTCCCAATCTCAGTTCGGGTGACCCATTAGAATTCTTCGATTCAAAGCCATACCCCGATCGTTTAAAAGAAAGCCAAGCCAAAACAGGCCTTAAAGATGCTTTACGTTCTGGACATGGAAAAATGAATGGCCAAGATATTGTTATCGCCTGTATGGACTTTAGTTTTATCGGCGGATCAATGGGGTCAGTGGTCGGTGAGAAAATAGCACGCTCGATAGATTACTGTATTGCGCATAAAATTCCATTTATGCTAATCTCAAAATCAGGTGGTGCGCGCATGATGGAAGCTGCATTTTCATTGATGCAAATGGCTAAAACTTCGGCTAAATTAGCCCTATTGGCCAAAGCAGGCCTTCCGTATATCTGTTTGCTGACCGATCCAACAACAGGGGGAGTTACAGCATCTTATGCCATGTTGGGTGATGTAAATATTGCAGAGCCAGGTGCGTTAATCGGGTTTGCTGGCCCACGTGTCATTAAAGAAACAATAAAAAAGGATCTACCAAAAGGGTTCCAGACTTCAGAATTTGTTCTTGAACATGGATTTTTAGATTTCATTGTCGACCGCAGACAGTTGAAAAACAAGGTAGCTACTTATCTAAAATTAGTCGGATAATTAATCTTCCAAAAGATAAAAGAGAAAGCGGTACCAAAACTAGTTTTGGTACCGCTTTTCTCTTTTTAAACACCATCAAATAGTCCTATTCAAAGATATCGCCAAAATGACCATAGCCTTCTCCTGCTCAAATAGTCCGGTTCACCTTCCTTATCATACGCTTCTCGCTCAAAAGATATACGTAGATACGCGCGATCAAAATCTTTCAATTGAATAAAGCGAAAGACAAACTCAATAAGATACCATACATAGAAGAAGAGAATACCCAATTCAAGCGCTTGGCGCAAATGTATACGTTCATGACGGATCAGGTTCTC
Organism: Sphingobacterium sp. UBA1498; assembly: GCF_002325125.1. Classification (NCBI taxonomy): domain Bacteria; kingdom Pseudomonadati; phylum Bacteroidota; class Sphingobacteriia; order Sphingobacteriales; family Sphingobacteriaceae; genus Sphingobacterium; species Sphingobacterium sp. UBA1498. The sequence goes on along the minus strand of NZ_DCRG01000003.1, from coordinate 166,258 downwards.
GTTGCATTTGAAAGAGGTACTTTTTAGAAAAATAAAGGGATAAATAGTAATTGCATTCGCTCTTCCAAAAGAAAATAAATTTGTCCAAAATTTGCTAACTATAACCATACATAATACTTTAACCCTTTTCACAGGAATCAAACTTATAAAAATTTACGCTTACCCACAATAATTAGCGATTACATATAGATTAGATTACGCTGTTCTCCTTCAGTCGCTCACTACACAAGATGATCGCAAAAATTTCTTTTTGAATAGGAATTTTTATTAAGTTTGCTATAGATTAATTGTGAAGATATGCCGTACAAAGAGCGTGAAATAAATAAATTGTATTATACAATGGGAGAAGTTACAGAGATGTTCGAAGTAAACGCCTCCCAAATACGTTTTTATGAGCGTGAGTTTGATATTTTACAACCTAAAAAGAATAAAAAAGGTAATCGCCTGTTTACGCAGGAAGATATTGCCAATTTAAAAATCATTTTCAATCTGGTTAAAAACAAAGGCTACACGCTTCAGGGAGCACGCGATTATCTGCGAGACAACAAATCAGAAGCAAAAGAAAATCAACGCGTTATCGATTCACTAGAGCGTCTAAAGAGCTTTCTTGTTGAAGTTCGTGATTCCTTATAACACCCTATTTACTGCAGAAATCCTTTCGTTGAACAGAGGTCCCAAAAGCATTTTGAGCAACACCATCTAATAGAACAAAGACTATGCAAACAGCATCTATTTTTCAAAACGTTACATACCAAGATAAACAGCCCAAAATGGATCTTCTGCTGGAAACAAATGGTAGCAAAGAATATCGTCTCGCTTTTGCCAAAGGACAATACATGAAAGAGCATAAAACTGCGGCATCAATAGTTGTTGAAATTGTCGAAGGTAATATAGACTTTGGTGTTAACGGAAGTAAAATCAGTCTGACGAAAGGCATGTTAGTTGCATTAGAACCCAATACACCCCATGATCTCTTTGCCATCACTCAAAGTATTGTTAGGCTATCCATTCTAAAAAAAGAGGCATAAAAAGCTGCTCTGATCTAACGCCCATTCAGCTCAATAACCTCAAGATTTTCAATTTTATCCGCATTGATGTCAAATCGCATCAATGTCCGCACTTTATGCCAGCCGTGCTTTCCTGCTGCCCCAGGATTGAGGTGAAGGCATTGTATTTTGGGATCAAACATCACTTTTAAAATGTGTGAGTGTCCTGTGATAAATAATTTCGGAGGATTTTTCATTAATTCCCCCTTAACACGCGCAGCATATTTCCCTGGATAGCCACCAATATGCGTCATAAAAACGTCTACTTCCTCGCATCTAAATCTCAAATCTTCGGGAAATTGCAAACGAATATCCTGACCATCAATATTTCCATAAACGCCACGTAATGGTTTAAACGACGCCAACCGGTCTGCAATAACACCTTCACCAAAATCTCCGACATGCCAGATCTCGTCGCAGGCTGCAAAATGAGTAAATACCGCTTCGTCTAGAAAAGAATGTGTATCCGAAAGTAATCCAATTTTTGTCATAACCTAAAAAGCTAAAAAATAAGGTGCCAATACGCTGCGATAAGCTGCTGAATAAATACCTTTCTCTGCGTATATAACAAACTCACGTACAGCAACCGATTCGACAGGCTTCCGTTCAAATGTAATGATCTTACGGATGACCGATCCACCTTCAAAGGAACTTATCTGAACTTCAGCACAACAATAAAGAGCTCGCTCTGTTGAAATCTTCATCAGTATATCAGCCAAAGCTGTAGGAACGATCAGAATTAATTTTCCCTGATTCGATAAGCGTAAAGAAGCGAAATCCAATAATTCAGCAAAAAAATCCAGGTCAGCATGCCGCGCGAGCTTCTTTCGATTGTCAGGATTATGGAGTGAATCCGTATAAAATGGAGGATTTGAAACAATCAAATCATAAGGCTCTGCCATTTCCATACACTGAAAGGCACAGGCATGAAGCATAAGCCGATCACAGAAAACGGAATGACGAAAGTTCTTATCTGCCATCGCAGCAGCTAAAGGGTCCATCTCGACAGCCTCTACCCAACTGTCCACAAACCGTTGAGCCAACATCAATGCAATGACTCCGGTTCCTGTACCGATATCGAGAATTCGTCCTACAGTCCCCACTTCCAACAGTGAAGCCAATAATACGCCGTCTGTGTTAATCTTCATTGCACAATCAGACTGATCAACCTCAAATTCTTTAAACCGAAATATCGACGCCATAGACCAAAGATAAAACTTTTAACGCCGTTGGCACAAACAAACGAATATATCCTGCGATTTATTTACTAATTTAGTCTGCAATAAATCTAGATAAACCATGAATATCCGCCAGCTTGCTTTTTTCATATTGATCATTAGTGGCATCCTTCCCACTACACGCTTGCATGCACAGGAAAATTGTGAACGATATACGGTTGAGACCCTTCCTTTGTTGACAAAAGCCTTAAACAACAATGAGTTCGAAAAAATTGACCCCCTACTGAATACTATACAAGCAAGCTGCGGCATCAACGAATATATACAAAGACTGCGCATCCTAATACTCATTATTGAAAAGAAAAATAGCACGACAGCGGTCGACCTATACTGGAACAATCAATTTGATAAGAGCCTGCTCCAAAGACTAGATGCTGCAGATCAAGAAGATTTTACAACGCAGTATGAGCAAAATAAAGCAAAATTCCATTTCTATCCATTGCGTCATCCATTAGATAACCTTATCAAATTAAGAGCGAAGGCACTACTTGCATCTGATAATTACACGTTAAGCAGTCAGGAAATAAAAATCCTTCATCTCTTTGCGGATACACAAGCACCTGAAGAAATTGCAGACAAACAAGCCAATACACAAAGTGATGAACAAAAATTTCCAACCCCTAAAGTCTATAGAAACCGGCATAAAGCCAAACTAGGCTATGTCCCTTCCATAGGCGTGATGAGCCCGCTGGGAGGAGGCAACAAAGTGTTCGGTACAAACCTCACGCTCGGATTTATGTTGATGAGCTCGCTGGAAAGGAAATTGATCTTCGAAGGAGGTTTAAAGGTACGCATCAACGCAAACGATCGCAATATCGACTATAATTATGATGGATCAGAAGTATCAGTCAATTCATCAGCGACCGCTTTTATAGGGGGTGCGGTGGGCTATAAAGTTTTTGACAATGACAAATTCATCCTAATTCCAAAAGCCATACTAGGTATTGACATCACAGATACCGGCATCACAGAGAATACGTATTCTTCAGGTTATTATGATCCAGATGGTTATTATTATGACGGTGGATATACAGAGAATATGGTTACCATCAACAATATTCACCTCGGACTTGGTCTTTCCTCACTATTCCGCATGAAAAACCAAAAGTACATCGGCTTCGAACTAGGCTATCATTACGCACCGTATGACGCAAGCAGCAAAGTACTGAGCCCCATCCAGGCGAACTATGGAAGCTTAGCACTATTCTTTAGATTTTAAAAATATCGGTAATCCAAAATGAATAGGTCAGTTTATGCCTGTACACCCAAAATAGCGCGCTATTGCGCTATTCCAATCGAAAAATAAGCCCTATTTAAAGATTAATGCTTTAGCAACCGCTGAATTTCATCCAGTTTCATCAATGCTTCGACCGGAGTCAACGAGTTAACATCCAAATTATTCAACATATCCCTAATCTTGTTTAGGACAGGATCATCAATCGAAAACATCTGTAGCTGATACGCCTGTTTCTGGATCTTACGCATACTATCCTTAATCTGCTCTCCACCAGTACGCTCCTGCTCCAACCTTTTTAAAATCTGATTAGCGCGATTGAGTAGTTTTTGGGGCATCCCTGCCAGCTTGGCTACATGTATACCAAAACTATGTTCCGAACCTCCCGGAACAAGTTTCCGCAAGAAAATAACTTTATTATTGACCTCCTTTACAGTGACGTTATAGTTCTTAATACGATCCAAAGAAGTTGTCAGTTCATTCAATTCATGGTAATGGGTCGCAAATAGTGTTTTTGCTTTGGCAGCCGGGTGATTATGCAAAAATTCCGCAATGGCCCAAGCAATAGAAATCCCGTCATATGTACTTGTACCACGGCCAATTTCGTCCAGGAGAATAAGACTACGGTCTGACAGATTGTTCATAATGCTCGCAGTTTCATTCATCTCAACCATGAAGGTAGATTCTCCAGAAGAAAGATTATCCGATGCCCCAACACGAGTAAATATTTTGTCAACTAAGCCAATTTTAGCCTCTTTTGCAGGAACAAAACAGCCTATTTGTGCCATTAATACAATCAATCCAGTCTGACGGAGCAGTGCCGATTTACCCGCCATATTAGGCCCGGTAATGATAATAATCTGTTGTGTCTTCGGATCTAAAAAGGTATCATTAGTGATATAATCCTCGCCCACCGGTAGGTTTCTTTCGATGACAGGGTGTCTTCCACCTTTTATATCTAAAATCTTGCTCTCACTGACTTCTGGTTTCACATAATAATTCTTCTCCGCCACAACAGCAAAGTTGAGGAGTACATCCAGCTTAGCAATCAACTGTGCATCCAGCTGAATAGGTTTAATGTATTCGGCGATCGAAATCAACAGCTCAGCATACAATCTACTCTCTAAAGCCTGAATCTTTTCTTCGGCTCCAAGAATCTGTTCTTCATATTCTTTAAGTTCCTCGGTAATATAACGCTCGGCATTTACCAAGGTCTGCTTACGTATCCAAGTCGTTGGAACTTTGTCCTTATGTGTATTAGTAACCTCCAGGTAGTAGCCGAACACATTGTTAAACGCAATTTTTAACGAAGGAATACCCGTAATTTCTGCTTCCCTTTTTTGGATTTCCAGCAAATAATCCTTCCCTCCAAAGGCAATTTTACGCAAGCGATCCAGTTCCGCATCAACCCCATCCGCAATTACACTCCCTTTATTGATGGCAACAGGTGGTTCTGCCTGAACCTGTAGCTCAATTCGCTCACGAATAGCCGTACAGGCATCCAATTGTTCCGAAATCGTACGCAGTGCATTTGCATCTTTGCGATCTGTAAGTTCCTTCAACTTCTCGATAGCAAATAACGCACGCTTCAATTGCACGATTTCCCTGGGATTCGCTTTCTGAAGCCCGATCTTCGAGATTAAGCGTTCAAGATCGCCCACTTGCTTGATCTGGCCAATCAATTCATCTCTTAAATCTCGGTTAGCGAAAAAGAAATCCACAACATTCAATCGCTCCTGAATACTCTTTTTATCTTTCAAAGGCATTACAATCCAGCGCTTAAGCAAGCGCGCCCCCATTGGACTAGATGTATGATCCAATACATCCGATAACGTGACTGCATTTTCATTCATCGAGCCAATTAGTTCCAGATTGCGAATCGTAAAACGGTCCAGCCACATGTAACGGTCTTCTTCAATCCGGGAAAGCGTAGAGATATGCTGTAAGTTACGGTGTTCGGTTTCATTGAGGTAATGTAAAGCCACACCAGCAGCAACAATACCCGCAGACATACGGTCAACTCCAAATCCTTTCATTGATGAAACCTCAAAATGTTTCAATAATGTTTCAGTAGCATAGTCGCCCGTATAAGGCCATTCATCAAGAAAATACGTGTAATACTGTGCCCCAAAATGCTCGATAAATTCCTTGCTCTGTTTTTTGGATAGAATAATTTCCGTCGGTTTAAACCCTTGAAGCAATTTATCGATATACGCAACGCTTCCCTGAGCAACTAAGAATTCACCTGTTGAAATATCGAGAAAAGAAATCCCAATCCGCTCTTTTTCGATAAAAATTGATGCCAAATAATTATTGGACTTCTGTTGAACAATATTGTCATTGTAAGAAACACCAGGAGTAACCAGCTCTGTCACACCACGCTTAACAATTGTTTTCGTAGTCTTTGGATCCTCCAGTTGATCACAAATCGCCACCCTTTGACCAGCACGTACCAGCTTCGGAAGATAAGTTTCCAGCGAATGATGCGGAAAACCAGCCAATGCCGTTTCCGATTCCGAGCCATTTCCACGCTTCGTCAAAACAATACCCAAAATCTGAGCAGCCTTAATTGCATCCTCACCAAATGTCTCGTAAAAATCGCCAACACGGAACAACAACAACGCTCCAGGATACTTAATCTTGATCGCATTGTACTGTTGCATCAATGGGGTTACTTTCTTTTCTTTTGCCAACTTTTAAAATCAATTTTTATGAAGCGTAAAAATAGGATAATAACATCGCTTTGGCAAACGATACACTCAACTTCTCAATAAAATCATTTCCATTAAACAAGAATATAAGCTAAGTTTGTAAGCGAAAAAAATTAGTCATGGCCATCAAAAGAACTGGTAAACAAAATACGTCCAGCACACAAAAAAACACCTTCAAAAAGAATTCATTCAACCCGTTGAAGTCAATAAAGTCGCCCATCCTCCGTATTGTCACACGAGTAATTCTCTATTTTATCGGTGTTACACTATTTTGGGTCATTAGCTTACGTTTTATCAATCCCCCAATTACTTGGCTGATGATTCAACGCGGATTTGAACTGAAAGAACAAGGAAAAGGCTTCAAATTGGAAAAAAATTGGCTGGATTACGATGAGCTGTCCGATAACCTCAAGTTAGCCGCTATTGCAGGAGAAGATGCCCATTTTATGACCCACTGGGGTTTTGACTTAAAGGGAATTCAAAATGCCATCAAAAAAAATGCACAAGGCAAAAAACTGCGCGGAGGAAGTACCATTAGCCAGCAGGTAGCGAAAAATGTATTTCTATGGCCTGGAAGATCCTGGTTGAGAAAAGGATTTGAAACCTACTTTACCGTACTTATTGAGACCTTTTGGAGTAAGAAAAGAATTCTTGAAGTTTATCTTAATGTGATTGAAATGGGACAAGGGGTTTATGGTGCTGACGCTGCGGCAGCATATTACTTCAGCAAGACAGGGAGCAATCTTTCCAAAAAGCAAGCTGCCCTAATCATAGCTATATTGCCAAATCCCAGAGAATGGGATGCACGCAACCCTTCCACGTATGTCAATAGACGCGCAAATGCAATTGCAAAATACATGCACCATTATACCATTCCTGAGTAAGCGGAGAATCATGCCTCTGGCGAAGGCCCTGAAAGTGGCAAAAACGAGGCAGTTTATTAAACAACTAAAGGCCATAGTTCAGTACTATGGCCTTTAGTTGTCATTATAATAGAATTATTTGAAAAGTCGCTTATGCCAACTGCTGTGGAAAGGTATGGCCCAAGCATTTTCCATTTGATGCTCCTGTGTAATCGTATTATCAAATACTAAAGTATCGTCATTGATGATACCATCAGCCAATAACTTTTCAAATCCATCACGGCTAACTACGGCGATCCCATCCTCGGACTTGTATGCGAACTGCATACGGTCAAATAATTGAATATTATATTTAGATTCAATGCCTTTTAAAAAGCGTACCGAGCTGTCAATCGAGCAACCAGAGGCAGCGGCGATTTCTTCGTCCACTTTAAGGATAATAAAAAGCCCATCACGCAATTCCGCAGAAGCCGAAAGTGGCTTTCCATGCACTTTCCACTGTTCGGCAAAAGTCATCAATTCGGCCGAAATCTGCGCGCTTTCCTCTTGAGACAATATGCGATCAGCCTGATAAATCCAAATACGTTTCATAAATAAACTCCCTTCCTTGCTTAAATTAACCAATATAATAAGGAGAAATCATCCAATAAACAATTACTCCTGTAACAGCAACATATAACCACATCGGATAAGTAATTCGAGCTAATTTCTTATGTCGTTCGTAAGATCCCGATATACCGCGTACAAATGTAAATAGTACAAAAGGAATAATGATAATAGAAAGCAGGATATGTGTGATCAGGATGAAAAAATAGATCGGTCTCCAAATGCCCTCACCACCATACTTTGTTTCAATCGAAGTCATGTGATAGGCAACATACATCGCCAAAAATGCCAAAGAGCAAGCGATACAACATTTGATCAGACGTTCATGCAAGGACTTATTACCCCTTTTTATTGCAGCTACAGCCCAAAAAAGCAATACAGCAGTAATGCCATTTATCGTAGCGTAGATCGGAGGTAAAAATGTAAGCGGCTTCACATTATAACCCAATTTCTGCAAATTCACTGTAAAAAGGATAGCGACTACTATTGGAATCACAATAGATAGTAGCCAAATCCACTTACTATACTTTTTCTCTGTGTTGAGACTCTCTCTCATGATATAATTACCTTTTTTGTTCTATAGTAGCTGGATGGTTCCGGATTTCCTCGACCAATAATAATTTAATTTCATCCTCAAGACGATCAACGTCAGTTTTCACATTGATATCGTATATTCCTCTTATCCTACCTTTGGTATCGAGCAACAGATAATTTGATCCGATAATAAATGGCTTGCTACCATCAGGGTTGACAAGCGCATCCTGTAAAAGACTTTCTTTCGCAAATTTAAAGATATCCACCGAAGGATTCGTCACAAAAAACCAAGATTTGGTCCAGGGCTTGTAAACTTTTGCATATTTTGCCAATACATCCGGTGTATCATAAGTAGTATCAACGGTAATCGAATACAACTTAACCTTCTTATTCTGAATAAATCGATTAGCAATTTGATCAAGTCGCTTAATCATCGTTCGAGATAACGAAGCATCCCTAGAATACATCAGATGCACTACAGAAAGCGTCGTATCATTATCCAATAGATGCACCTCTTTACCATCGTAATTAACAAAATCAACCGAGGGTACGGTATGATAAATTGTGTCAACGATGTCCCGCCCCCATTTTCGATGGGTAGTGCCAGGCACTTCCTTCTTTCCAAAAATTGGCAAAGAAGCATAGCTGTTCGAACCGCTTTTATTCAGTATAAAATATAAAAATCCTGGCAGTAAAAGAATTACGGCCAGGATCAATATAGTTTTAATACCTTTCTTTTGTCCAGTATTATTATCCATTCACTTTATCTATTTATTGGGAAATAATTGATGTTCTTGAAAAACAGAAGCTAAATGCCCCCCTTCGACAAGCATCAAAACAATAAAATAAATAATAAAAATAAAGACAATTCCAACGGTAACGATAAAGCTCGATTTTTCGAATTTCAAGTGCATAAAGAATGCAACGATATAATAAGCTTTAACCAAAGTAAGTACAATATAAATGGTATTTACCAATGCACCCTTCGCTAAAATTTGCCAATGGTGCACAAAGCCCAATGCAATTAAGAACTCTAGACAAGTAAGCGCTAAAAGCACGCCAAATACTCTCCAAATGGCTTTTTTATCCATCCCACCTTCGTGAGCATGCTCTCCATGAGCGATATTATCTTGATATTGTGACATAGCTATCTAAAATTATTTATTGCGTAATTAGATTAAGTAGAAGAATGTAAAAACAAATACCCATACTAAATCCACAAAGTGCCAATATAAACCTACTTTTTCGATCATTAGGTAAGAACCACGGTTTTCAAATGTATTATTTAATGTCATACATAAAACGATGATATTTAAAATAATACCTACTGTAACGTGAAATCCGTGAAAACCAGTAATTGTAAAGAACAAGTTAGCAAATTGTAACGCGGAAGTATAGGAAATGTCGTGTGTGAAATAAGGTAATAATGCTGTTTTGATAGCATCACCTTCCAATCCAGTTGCTGGATTTTTACCAAACCAGAAACCCATGTGGTGTAAGTGGGTCCACTCAATAGCCTGACAACCAACGAAACAGATACCGCCCAAAATAGTCCACAACATCCATTTGACTACTTCATTCTTTTGGTTACGGTGGCCTGCCTCTACAGCCAATACCATCGTTACCGAAGACATAATCAAAATAAATGTCATCAAACCGACGAATACCAATGGCTGACCATGCTCCGCAATTCCAGGGATAGATTGGAAGATCTTATCTGGATCAGGCCAGGTTGGATGAGAAAAGCGTTGCGCGCCATAATAAACCAAAAATGCAGAAAATGTGAAGGCATCCCCTACCAAGAAAAACCACATCATGATTTTTCCATACTCTAAGTTCCAAGGTGATTTTCCACCATTCCATGGACCAGTTTTTACCTTATCCAATTGCGATACTGTTGTACTCATTGTTTACTATTATTGATTCAAAAGTAAGAAAACATATATATAAATCCATAAAAGATCGAGAAAATGCCAAAAAATACTGGCAAGATCCATGCGGAAAAGATTGCCGTCTTTAGGAAGTTTGTTAATTCCTATAATCGCGCCAATCAAAACGATCAAACCCGCAATAATATGCGCCAAGTGCATCCATATAAAAACATATACAAACGATTGTGATGCATTGTTATTCACAAAATAAACACCCCTATCGATCAATACATTCCATGCATGAACTTGCAAGGCAAAAAATACGACTCCCAAAATAAAAGTTGCTATCAAAAACAACCGTTGTTTGGAAGGCTCACCATTTTTAGCCGATCTATGCGCTAAAAACATGGTCAGACTGCTAACCACAATCACCAGTGTACTATACAAAAGTGCGTTGGGCAATAAGGTCTTAATTCCTTTGTCAACACCACTCGCCGTATATACTATGAAACCACTGGATAACGCGGCAAACATCATAAACATACCCAACATGCCCAACCATAGGTTGAACTTCTGGGCTTTTCTCTGTACTAACTTCTCGTCAGTTTGTGTTTGTATATCTAACATTATTTCAATGGAATAAAGTTAAGCAATAATACGAGTTGCGTAACAGGCAGATAGATAAATGAGGTAAACATCACTTTCTTTGCTGAGGGAATATCACAATTCTTAAACAGCAAATAACCATAATAACCAAACATCAATCCACCAATCACGGAAACAACCGTAAACCAAATCCCACCAAAGCCAAAATAATAAGGTATAAAACCTGCAGGTATCATAAACAACCCTGTTAAAAACACCATAAAGGCCGATATCTTATCACGTTTTGTCGTCGGTAATAAGCGAAAGCCCGCCAGTTTATAGTCGTCATCCACCACCCAGGCAATTGCCCAAAAATGCGGAAACTGCCATAAAAACTGAATAGCAAACAATACAAAAGGTATAATAATAATGGCCTCTTCGTTATGTCCACTATAGTAGGCTAAATCATCTTGCGAAAAGGCTGCATAATACCCTATTAACGGAGGAAATGCACCCGGAAACGCACCGACAAACACTGCTATTGGCGATTTTCTTTTTAAAGGTGTATAGATAAACGCATAGAGCAGAATACAGAATACCGATAGCAAACCCGCTACGAAATTCAATCGAACAAGTACCAAGGTTCCTAATATGCCCATAAAGACACTCAATACCAAAGCCTGTCCAGTTGTCATTCGGCCAGAAGGCAAGGGTCTGTCTTCCGTACGCTTCATCAGTTTATCCAAATCTTTTTCAATGATCTCGTTAAAACCATTGGCAGACCCTGTTACCAGAAAACCACCTAAAGTCAACAATAACCAGTTGATCCAGACGATATCACCCTGTTGTTTTGATCCGATCAAAAAAGCAATTGAGGCAGAAAATACCACCGTCAACGTAAGTCGCAACTTAACAAGCTTTTTGAAATCTGAAATAAATTCTTTCATAACTAAAAGAGACCTCCTACTATCAGTGTAATTAAACACGTCCTTTTAAACATAAACATCTCGAGTGCGGTATTAGTGCCGTTGCTTATTTAACAATAACAACAAGTAAAACTGCGCTCCAAATAAAAGCGTAGCCACTACCAAATGTGTTGTCTGTGCAAAGGCAGGTATTGCAAATCGAGCTAAAATAATTCCTGATAGCATTTGGATACCCACTAGAATTAGTGCAATCAAAGCAAATTTATACTGCTTAGACCCCGAATTAAAACTTGTGCGGACCAAAAAGAATAATACGATTACTAAAATCAAAGAACAATATGCCAACCAGCGATGTAATTCAAACTGTTGGCCGATAGTCGTTATAAAATCAGTTCGGGCTATTGTAGAACCGGTTAACAAATCAACCTCTTCCCGGACACCCGTTCCGACAACCACTTGTGTTAGCATCAGTAAAATAGAAGCTATAGCAAGCCCTTTTAATATACCCAAAGAACGATTGACCAGTAGGCTTTTGTTTCGTAAAGTAACCGCTTTGAAATAAGTATAAATACTAATACAAACAATTACAATCGCCAAAAGCATATGCACTGTAATAATCCATGGCATCAGATTAGTCGATACTACAATCGATCCTAACCACGCCTGAAGGACTACAACAAAAAGATTGATCACTGACCATACAACGATCGAACTTCGTAATTTTAAATAGGTGAAAGAATAAATCGCTGTTAATAACAAACAGAATCCAGAAACAACACCAACCAACCGATTAATATATTCCGTCCAGGTCTTTGCGACATTAAACTCTTCATGCTGCAAAATACTCTTATCGGTACGGAGTTTGTAAGCCATTTCCTTATCCCCGAAAAATTCTACAATCTTCGCGAAACGTTCGTTCTTCTTTGCTCTTCCTTCAATATAATGCTGTTCATATCCTTGAGGTAATTGAGAAATATCTGTGGGAGGAATAATACGGTTAAAACATTTTGGCCAATCTGGGCATCCCATACCTGACCCTGTACTCCGAACCACTCCTCCAGCAACAATGACCAAAAACAACACAATGATTGTTATAAAATTGGTCTTTATAAATCGCTTCTCAGCTGCTGGAAACATAATACTACCCCTACCTCTTAAAAAAATACAAACTTCTATAAAATAGAGTAGGATTGCTCCTACTCTATTGATAAGATTCTATTAGTCTTTTCTACCATTTTGAGCATTCCATTCTGATTGGATGCGCTCAGCTTCCTCATCTCCTTCAAAATCATGAGGTAAGTTAGAACTCATCGTTTCAGAGAAAGGAACATCTTGAGGAATAAAATCCTCACCATGACCCGGCTTACTATAATCATAAGGCCAACGGTGCACAGTTGGAATCTCACCTGGCCAGTTACCATGAATATGCTCTACCGGAGTAGTCCATTCCAATGTATTCGACTGCCAAGGGTTTTGAGGCGCTTTCTTACCGAAGAAAATCGATGTGAAGAAATTCCATAAGAATGCTACCTGACCTAAGGCAGCGATAATCGCAGCCCAAGTAACCAATTTGTTTACAGAAACCCACTTAGCCATGAAAGCAAATTCTGTAAATGCATAGTATCGGCGGGGAACACCATCAATACCCATAAAGTGCATTGGGAAAAATACCAGATAAGCACCTATGAAAGTCAACCAGAAGTGTAAATAACCTAATTTGGCGTTCATCATACGGCCAAACATCTTAGGATACCAATGGTAAACACCACAAAGCATACCGAAAATTGATGCAGATCCCATCACCAAGTGAAAGTGAGCAACAACAAAATACGTATCATGCAAGTTGATATCTAAAGCCGCATTACCCAAGAATAACCCTGTCAAACCACCAGAGATAAAGAATGATACCAAACCGATAGCAAACATCATTGCAGGAGTGAAACGGATATTACCTTTCCACAAGGTTGCAAGGTAGTTAAATGCTTTTACAGCAGAAGGAACTGCGATAATCAGTGTTGTAATCATAAATACACCACCCAAGAACGGATTCATACCCGTTACAAACATATGGTGACCCCATACGATAAACGATAATACAGTAATACCGATTAACGAATAAACCATGGCATGGTAACCAAAGATTGGTTTACGAGAGTTTGTAGCAATAACCTCAGATGTTAGCCCCAAAGCGGGCATAACAACGATATATACCTCAGGGTGACCTAAGAACCAGAACAAGTGCTGGAACAAAATTGGAGAACCACCTTCATTCGGCAAAATCTGTCCTTGAACAACAAGATCAGATAAATAGAATGACGTACCAGCTGCACGGTCAAAAATCAAAAGAACAACCGCTGAAACCAATACCGGGAATGACAACATACCTACGATTGCAGTCAAGAAGAATGCCCAAATTGTTAAAGGCATTTTCCATAAGTCCATACCTTTTGTACGCATGTTCAAAATTGTACTTACATAGTTAATACCACCGATCAACTGTGAAGCAACAAATAGAACCATACTCACTAACCACAAGGTCATACCAGTTGCAGATCCTGCGATAGCGGTAGGAACAGCCGATAATGGCGGGTAGATTGTCCAACCAGCAGAAGCAGGTCCACTCTCTACAAAGAACGATGCCACCATAATCACCGATGCTACGAAGAACAACCAGTAGGACAACATGTTCATAAAAGGAGATGCCATATCGCGTGCTCCGATTTGATATGGAATCAATAAATTACTAAAAGTACCTGACAGACCAGCCGTCAACACGAAGAATACCATTACGGTACCGTGAATGGTTACCAAGGAAAGGAAAAACTCCGGTTTTATACGTCCACCTTCAGCCCACTTACCTAAGAATACTTCTAATATAGGGAACTCTTTATCCGGCCATGCTAATTGGATACGGAATAATACTGATAAAAGCATCGCAAAAACTGCCATGATGATACCAGTGATCAAGAATTGCTTGGCAATCATCTTGTGGTCACCCGAAAAGATATACTTTCTGATGAACGACTCCTCGTGATGATGGCCGTGCGAATCGTGATGTTCAGCGCTATGCGATATTACTGTACTTGACATATTCGATTTTATATTCAAAAATTCTTAATTAGTTCAAAGATGCTGTAACTTGTACACTATCCTTTTTCACGTTAGCTGTTTTACCACTGAACTCTTTTTGCAAATCCTCAGTAAAATATTTATTTTGTTTAGCTAACCATTCTTTATATTTCTCCTCTGTTACGACAACAACTTTCTTCTGCATATTGTAGTGACCAGATCCACAGATCTTATTACACAACATCACGAAGTCATAGTTATAATCACCCAAACGATCGCGCATCTCTTCTGTCGTTACAGTAGGTGTGAATTGGAAATAGTTGGTCATCCCTGGTACCGCATTAATCTGAACGCGGAAATCCGGAATGTAGAAAGAGTGAATAATATCTTTTGAAATGATATGGAAACGTACAGGTTTATTGACAGGCAACCAAATTTCAGATCCTTGAATATCATCCCAAGAATTTTTATCATTAAAGTCAATACCGTATGGATTAGTTGGCGTCGTCATTTTATAATTACGCTTACCAATAACGCCATCTGAACCAGCATAACGAACATTCCATTGAAACTGCTCACCAAGAACCTCAACCTGTAATGCTGATTTCTGAAGATCTTCAGGAATATTTGTAATCGATCTCCACGTAAAGAAACCGAACAATACCAATACTGTCAATACGACAGCAGGAACAATTGTCCACAATTTCTCGATTGCATTGTTATGTGGGTAATAATAAGCTTGACGTTTTGCCCGCATACGGTACAAAAATGTAAACGTTAGCAACAGAATGTGTGTGATAACCAATACAAATGTTGTGATCGCTGTCGTAATGATAAACATGGTATCAATACGCTCGCCATGCTCCGTCACTGCTGAGCGCCAATAAGCTGCTCCCCAATGTACATAGGACCAATACACACCATAAAGAAATACGACCAAGAAAATGAATAACAATGACGATTGAAATGTGTTATTCGCAAACGGATTGTATTTACCGTTCATTTTTCTTGTCAATTCATAGATCGAAAGTACTTTGCCAATAACGGCAACGACTGTACACACAACTAAGAATAACAACACATAATATGTGAAGTTTTTATAAACCTGAGGGTCTATCTGCTTCACTTCTTCAACAGCAGGAGCAGCCGCGCTAGCTTCAGTAGAAGAACTAGCAGATGCAACAGCAGCAGTACCTGCTGCCGCTGTTGTATCTTTTGCAACCGAATCCGTCGCTGCAGGGGCCGCTACCGCTGTAGTTGCCACTTTTGCAGAATCAGATGCTACTGTATCTTGTTGACTCGCCAGGATAGGATTTGCAAAAAGCAACCCTAGAGCAAGCACAAAACCCGAGATGGATTTGAATCTATTATTTAATTTAAAGCTCATTTCTTTTATAACGTTTTTTACGTAACCTTCCTTTAAAAGTGAAACTATATTTGGTGATGCAAACTCTCATCCAACAAAGGATGATTTTTAGGCACCAATGCCTGTTTGCTTAATTTGCTAAACACTAAGAAAGTGAACAAACCTAAGAAACCAAGCGCAGTTCCGATTTCAATGACACCAAATCCTCTGTGCTCTGCTACGGTACCTGGCATAATCATGATGTAATAGTCAAGCCAGTGACCAGCCAACAATAGAATACCAACGAACAACATAACGTTTTGCTTACGTTTTGCATCGCGGTCTACCAATAATAACAAAGGTGCCACAAAGTTAATGATAATACTTAACCAAAACCAAGGTTTGTATTCCGGTTCCCAACGTTTGTAGAAATAAACTGTTTCCTCTGGAATGTTTGAATACCAAATCAGCATGAATTGTGCAAACCAAACGTAAGTCCAGAAGATCGAGAAACCGAACATCAATTTACCCAAATCGTGTAAATGATTTTCGTTTACCCAGTTCATATAACCCGCTTTCTTCAACACAACAACAATGATGGTAATACATGAAATACCACTTACCCACATTGCTGCAAAGTTATACCAACCGAACATCGTCGAAAACCAGTGAGCTTCTAAAGACATCACGGTATCGAAAGACCAGATAGGTGTGGTAAAACCGAAAATAACCAAGAAGATTGCTGACAATTTGAATGACTTTTTATAAGAAGTCAATCCGCCTTCCAAATCCTCTTTATAAGAAAGTTTCGCAAAAATAACTGCAAAAATGCTATATGTACCCATAAATACCACTTGACGGATCAAGAAGAATGGAACATTTAAATAAGCAGATTTCCCTGCGATGATAGGGTCATAATTTGTACTATGCGGATCAGTGATACCGTCTGCATTCCAGTGATGGTATAAATTATGTGTAGTTAAACCTAAACCTACAATAACTAATAAAATCAATGAAGCAATTGGTAAAACACTCGCCATAGCCTGAGGTATACGTACCAAACCTGCAGACCATGCAGATTGGGTCACATATTGCAAGGCAACAAAGAATGTTCCAGCTGCGCATACACATGTAAAGTAATAACCCATCAATAACAAGTTGGCATAAGTACGCTCTACAGTATCGTGATCGCCCGAAAGCAACCCGATAGCTACAGCAGCTATAC
Organism: Sphingobacterium sp. UBA1498; assembly: GCF_002325125.1. Classification (NCBI taxonomy): domain Bacteria; kingdom Pseudomonadati; phylum Bacteroidota; class Sphingobacteriia; order Sphingobacteriales; family Sphingobacteriaceae; genus Sphingobacterium; species Sphingobacterium sp. UBA1498. The sequence goes on along the minus strand of NZ_DCRG01000003.1, from coordinate 149,005 downwards.
CTAGTACAACAGCGATAATACTGAACATTTTAGCTTTGCCAGCAAACTCGTATCGCTCGTTGAAATTATAATCGTGATGATGACTGTGAGTTCCCATTTATATATCTGATGTTAGATTATTTCTTTTGTAATTCGTGAACATACATAACAACTTTCCATCTCTCCTCTGGAGATAATTGAGACGCATGTGATCCCATGGAGTTGTGTCCGTAATAAATTGTATGGTAAATTTTACCATCAGTCAAGTCAGCCATCAAACCACCTCGTGAAGAGTTCGCCGCATCTGTTCTATGATAAGATGGTGGCGGAGGAAAGTTCTCTAATTGACGGGTACCTCTTGAATCTGTCACGCTACGGTCTTTGGTGATAGGACCATCACCTTTACCCTCTACACCATGGCATACAGAGCAATACGTTGTGAACAAAGCTTTACCTTTTTCAAGATTTTCGGCATTTACGACTAAAGGACTTTTTACTTCTCTTCCTGCACGCTCATAATCCTCTAATGTATTGGCATACTCAAAACGAGTAAAACCGATAGGATCCGTACCTTTAGGAGGTGTTTGCGCTGTTTTTCCATCAGCAAAATTCGCATTAGGTTGATCCGGATTGAAAGCAAGCGGATCGTACATGTTACGAGAAAACTCTAAACCTGTACTACGAGTTGTTTTGTCACCACAAGAAGAAACAAGTGCTGTCAATGCCACAGCGGCGCATAGCGTTCCAAGTAAATTCTTCTTATTCATAGCTAACATATTTTCTATCATTGTACTTAACTTCAACAGCACCAGCTTCTTTCAATAAGCTATCGATCAAAGCGTGATCTGTATTTTCTTTGGCATCTACTGCAAGGATGAAACGATCATCTGTTGCTCTCAAGTCCATTACACGAGGTGTACGTCCTGGGAATAAGTGGTTACGGAAGAAGAATGTAGCAACCATACCCAAAGCACACAATAAGATGGTAACCTCAAACGTAACCGGAACAAAGTTCGGCATACCAAAAGATGGCTTACCACCGATATTCATCGGCCAATCGTACGCCATTGTATAATACAACAAACTAAAACCTAATGTCGTTCCTAATGCTCCAAAGCAAAATGCTGCGATAGGCAAGCGAGAAGGTTTCACACCCAGCTTTGCCTCGATACCGTGAATAGGCATCGGAGTAAAGCAGTCGTAAATACTTATATTGTTTGCTTGCAATTTGTCGATCCCATGCATCATATCATCGGGATCCGCAAAACTACCTAATATATATTTTGTATTGCTCATTGCTGATTATTTTCTAACTGATAATTCTTTAATCTCTTCTTCTGTCACTGAATCATATTTCTCCAATGATTCTTGGAAGTACTTCACTTGTTCGTCAGGGAATGCACCTTCTTGAGCCAACTTAGTTTTATGTTGTAATGAAGATGACTTCAACAACAATTTCACTTCGGCGATAGCGATACCCGGTAAGAAACGTAAGAACAACAAGAATAATGTAAAGAACAGTCCAATCGAACCTACAAAGATCCCGACGTCTGTCCAAGTTGGGTAGAACATTGCCCAAGATGAAGGCAAGTAATCGCGGTGCAATGAAGTCACGATAATCACAAAACGCTCAAACCACATACCGATGTTAACTACGATCGACAAGATCCAAGAGATCGGAATACTTGTACGGATTTTCTTGAACCAGAATAACTGTGGAGAAATTACGTTACACGTCATCATCGACCAATAAGCCCAAGCGTATGGACCTAACATACGATTCTCGAACGCATACATTTCGTATTCTGAGCGAGAGTACATCGCGATAAATAACTCTGTCAAATAAGCTACACCCACGATAGAACCTGTTGTCATGATGATGATATTCATCGATTCAATATGGAACATCGTAATGTAGTTCTCAAAATTCATTACTTTACGTAAGATCAACAATAAGGTCTGTACCATGGCAAAACCAGAGAAGATCGCACCCGCCACGAAATATGGAGGGAAGATCGTCGTGTGCCATCCAGGAATAACCGAAGTTGCAAAGTCCATGGATACGATCGTGTGTACAGAAAGTACGAGTGGAGTAGAAATACCAGCCAAGATCAAGGACACGATTTCAAAACGTTGCCAAGTCTTAACAGAACCATTCCATCCAAATGATAATACAGAATAGATCTTTTGTTTCAAACCTGTCGCACGGTCACGAATGGTTGCGATATCCGGCAACAAACCACAGTACCAAAATACCAAGGATACTGTAAAGTATGTCGAGATCGCGAACGCATCCCATACTAAAGGAGAGTTAAAGTTTACCCAAAGTGATCCAAATTGATTTGGAAGTGGGAAAATCCAATAGGCCAACCAAGGACGACCCATGTGAGCAACAACGTATGTTGCCGCACAGATTACCGCAAAGATCGTCATCGCCTCTGCAGAACGGTTGATTGAATTACGCCAGTTCTGGCGGAAGATTAATAATACAGCTGAAATCAACGTACCCGCGTGACCGATACCTACCCACCATACGAAGTCGGTGATATCCCAAGCCCAGCCTACAGTTTTATTCAGACCCCAAGCGCCGATACCTGTCCAAAAGGTATAACTAACGCTAACTACCCATAATAAAGCACCCAATACAGCTACGGTAAAACCAATCCACCATGCTTTATTTGGTTTATTTTCAACCGGTAGTAAGATATCATCCGTAATTTTTGCATACGTAATGTCCTTACCGGTCATTAATGGTTCTCTTAATATTGATTCGTTATGCGATGACATAGTATTTTTATTTCAAATATTGTACAAGATTACGCCTCAAAAGTGTTTCTAACTTTTGTCATATAACCGATACCAGGTTGAACATTGATTTCCTCAAGTACGTAATAAACACGCTCGTTGCGTAATGCTTTAGATACTTCTGATGCTGGATCATTGGCATCTCCAAAGATGATTGCATTTGCAGAACATGCTTGTTGACAAGCCATTTGGATATCGCCATCTTTCACTTTGCGATTTTCAATCTTAGCTTGTAATTTACCTGCTTGGATACGTTGGATACACATTGAGCATTTCTCCATTACCCCACGTGAACGCGTTACGACATCTGGGTTTAATACCAACTGTGTAAATTCATTGTTCAAGTAATTGTCAAAGCGGGAATCATTCCAGTAAGCAAACCAGTTGAAACGACGCACTTTGAAAGGACAGTTATTTGCACAGTAACGTGTACCAAAGCAACGGTTGTAAGCCATGTGGTTCAAACCTTCTGAAGAGTGTACTGTTGCCAATACCGGACAAACCGTCTCACAAGGTGCGTGACCACAGTGCTGACACAACATCGGTTGGTGAACAACAGTGACATCTTCGAAATCTAAATCAGCCGAAGCTTTCGCAATTTCCTTCTCTTTTGTAAGATCTTGATCTTTTCCTTCGATCGTATAATAACGGTCAATACGTAACCAGTGCATCTCACGACGACGGCGAACCTCATCACGACCAACAACAGGAATATTATTTTCAACGTTACAAGCTACGATACAAGCACCACAACCTGTACATGCGTTCAAGTCGATCGCCATCACCCATTTGTGACCTGGTTGCTCATACTTGTTCCACAAATCGTATGTTTTGTGATTATCCGTAAAGCGTCCTGCCTCCGAGTTAGGATCTTTCAAATATTTCGCAAATGTCGTCTCACGGATAACGTTACGACCTTCGATGGTATGGTGTGTTTGTGTTTGTGCCAATTGGTAAGTTCCAGACGCTTTCGCTACAGTTGCCTTAGCAACACCTTGTACTGTACCATTGATGATCGAAGCAAAAGGGAACGCGTTTTTACCAACTTCATTACCTGCTTTACCCACTTTTGTACGGCCGTAACCTACAGCAACGGAAACTGTTCCTTGAGCTTGTCCTGGTTGTTGTACAACGGGCAATTCCAATTCAACACCATTTGCTTTGACAGTTACTTTACCGTCTTCACCCAAACCTAATTTCTCAGCATCTTTCGGATTAAGAGCAGCATAGTTATCCCAAGTTACTTTAGAAACTGGGTCAGGTAACTCTTGTAAGTAAGCATTGTTTGCGTAGCGACCGTCACGAAGACCAGCAGGCTCATAAAGTTTCAATTCAAACTCCCCTGCAATCGCCTTGCTTGATGCCTCAATTGCCGAAGCCGCTGCTGCAGCATTTCCTGTAAAAGCAGGAGCTGTTGCCGCTTTGGCACCTTTATATTCAAAACCAGTCTGCAATACAGCATCCCAGTTTTTCGTAGAACCCGCTAAAATTTGTGTAGACCACAGATTCTTAACAAAGTTGTACATATCTGTATTATTTCCAGCCCAAGTCAACAAGCTTTGCTCAACTTGACGTGTTTTGAAAACAGGATTAATCGTTGGTTGGATAATTGAATACAACCCTTCTTTTGGATTGGAATCACCCCAAGACTCTAAGAAAGTACTTGCTGGAGCGATAGCAGTCAATTCAGACGCAGTTTCATCTGCACGCTGCGCGAATGACAACGTGAAAGGAATCTGCTTCAACGCAGCTTTTACATCCTCTGCTTTGAAGTAATCATAAACAGGGTTGCTGTTCAAGAAGAACGCAACGCCAACTTGCCCAGATTTCGCAGCAGCTAAGAACGCTTGGAACGAAGAATCCGAACCTTGGTATTGTTTAGAATAGTTATCCAAGTCGATGATCGTACCATAAGCGCCCAATGCAACGTTGATTGCATTAACCAATACCTGTACATTGACATCGTTAGACCCTGCAACAACAACAGCCGCGCCTTTGCTATTCACCAATTCTTTGGCCGCTAATGCTACACCTTTTTGCGCTTTTTTGTTTGCAGTTGCTCCAGCCAATGATTGACCAGTAATTGCATTATACAAAGCGATTAAGGTAGCCCCCTCTTCCGAAGGTTTGATAGCGATACGAGCATCAGCATTTGTACCCGTCATGGAAAGACCAGATTCAAATTGCACGTGACGTGACATTTTTCCGTTTTTCAACGATTTATAGTCACGATTTTTAGCGTATTGTTGTGTATGCTCCTCACCTGCTAACCAAGTTCCTAAGAAATCAGCCGCAACAGAAACAATCACATTTGCATTTTCAAAATTATAGGACGGAACTACTGCTCTACCAAAAGAAGCCTTATTCGCTTCAATAATACCGCTGTAAGATACAGCATCGTATTGTACATGGTTAACCGTAGGGAATTTCGTTCCGAAAGCGGCAATAGCTGCCAAGGTTGAAGGACTGTTTACCGTATTAGAAACGATCGTAATTTGTTTACCAGAAGACGCCGCAGCATTTAACGCTTTAACAACTTCCCCATCCAATTTGGACCACTCCACATCTTGACCTTTCAATTGTGCCTGTTTCAATTTGGACTCATCATATAAATCCAATACAGAAGCAGCTGTTGTTGAATCCAAACCTTGGTTCAAACCAATTGCATTCGGATTAGGCTCAACATTGATCGGACGACCTTCGCGTGTTTTAACCAAGATACTTTGACCGTTGAACGTCGAAGCATAATAGTTAGGGATACCTGGAGTTACCTCTTCAGGTTTAATCAAATAAGGAACTGCCTTATGCACAGGAGTACGGTTACAAGCCGCTAAAGAAACAGCACCCAAACCAAATCCTAATGCTTTCAAGAAGTCACGGCGAGGAGTTTTTGTGCTCAAGCCAGCTTCATTTAATACATCTTCTACAGGAATAGATTCGGCAAACTCACCCTTGCTTCCTTCAACGAAAGCAGGAGTTTGATTTAACTCTTCCAAACCTTTCCAATATTTTTTATTGCTATCCATTTAAGCTGTATATAAGATTGCGTATTTCAAATAATTATTAATAGTGACATTTACCACACTCAAGACCACCGATCATGGCTGCAGTCATTTTTTCACCCTTCTTAATTCTTTCGTGTGCTTTAATCAAATCTTCATAGTATTTATTATCCGACTTGATATCTGTCTTTTTGTGACAATCAACACACCATTTCATCGTCAATGGAGAGTATTGGTACACCTCTTCCATATTCTGAATTGGACCATGACAAGTCTGACATTCCACACCAGCCACTACAACGTGTTGTGAGTGATTGAAGTAAGCAAAATCAGGCAAGTTGTGGATACGAACCCATTGAATTGGTTTCGGATTGTTACCGTAAGTACGCGTATCAGGATCCCAATCCAAAGCACGGTAGATTTTAGCAATTTCCGGAGAAATTTCACCATCATAATGCTCAGAAGCAGTGACTGTATTGTGACAGTTCATACATACGTTGGCCGATGGAATAGACGCATTTTTTGATTTAAATGCACCACCGTGACAGTATTGACACTCAATTTTGTTAACACCCGCGTGGATTTGGTGTGAGAACTTAATGGGTTGAACCGGCTGATAGCCTTGGTGAACACCAACATTCCACATCGTTTTCCAACCGCCTACAGCTAATAAAGCAACCAACATCAATACCGTAAAACCAACCAGTTTTTTGTTTTTAACGAATGCTTTCGCAAACTTCACAAAACGCTGATTATCTTCTGGTTCCTGTTGTGCAGCAATAGCTTCCTGGTTTTTAGCAATTACATTTTCCAGCGTACGAATCACACGATTCAACACCACAATAACCACCACAGCCAAAACAACAACTGCGATCAAGCCCAAAATCATGAACATCGACGCGTTATCATCTTTAGCACCAGCACCACCATTGGTTGCATCTTTCGGTTTCTCCTTAGAAGCATCCGTGATATACGCTAATACCGATCTAACCTGATCATCAGATAAATCAGTAAAAGAAGTCATCACAAGCTTGTTGTTCTCTTCGAAGATTTTAATCGCCTCAGCATCACCAGAAGCAATTAACGCCTGAGAGTTCTTGATCCACTTGATTAACCAAGCTTCGTCTTTCGTCTCTGGAATCCCTTTCAAAGCAGGACCGACCACTTTTCTGTCAATGGCGTGACAGGATGTACACTTAGATTTGAAGATTTTTTCACCTTCCTTGACATCTTGCGCATGCAACGTCGTAACGGCAAATAATAGCATCAAACTCGTTGACACCACCCTCGCAAGGCTTCCCAAAACGGATGAGATAGTTCTCATATTTAGCACTTTATACTATTTATTTGTGAATGTAAAAAATTAACTCCCATGGTTAAAGGAGCCACTACCCCCCTAACAATGCCACAAAAGTATGATTTATTAATAAATCGCTGACAATTTTGTGACCTTTAATATCAATTTATAATCATTCTAAACAAATGCGTTTAAACAAGGATAAAATAACATTTCGCTATTAAAGTAGTTCCATCGCTACAACTTTTCATTTGGATAGCCAATCAAATATAAGACAATTCCATGACAGTTTAAAATGTGTAAAAAGCCAGCACTGTCATTTATACAAAAGGTGTTTTTTTAGCTTGAATTGCGTAACTTTAAAAACAGGAATCGATAGCCTTTCAGGATAGGGTTGCAAGCTTAAAAAAAACCACACTTTAATTGTTTATAAAGACTTTGGTAAAGATTCCTGCTGCAGTTATATCATATTAGGTAGTAACTACGCGAAAATAGAGCTGTCCAACACATGCCAGCTCTGCATATCACTAAACTTATAACAAAGAACACCACAGAGATGGAAGAAAACAAAAAATACAATCCGTTAAGTAAAGAAGAGGAATATGTTATTGTACATAAAGGAACCGAGCGCCCATTTACAGGCGAATTGTTAGACAATAAGCACAAAGGAACTTATATCTGCCGCCGTTGTGACAGCCCATTATACCGTTCAGAGTCAAAATTTGAATCTGGCTGTGGTTGGCCAAGTTTTGATGATGAAATTCCCGGGGCAATTACAAGGATTACCGATGCCGATGGTCGCCGCACTGAAATCCTTTGTAGTAATTGTGGCGCGCATTTAGGCCATGTATTCCTCGGAGAAGGCTTTACGACAAAAAACACGCGTCACTGCGTCAATTCTATTTCAATGAAATTTGTAGCCGATCCTACAGCGTAACTTTCACTTTGGTCGACTCCCGAACTTTCAGTTCACAAGGCAACACCATTTTACGTGTTGCTTTTATTTTGCCTTGAAGACGAAGCAACAAAATATTGATCAGGTTCTCTGCAATATCCTTGATCGGCTGCGAAACCACCGTTATAGAGGGTTCGACCAATTTAAAGGCTGTGTGATCGTCAAATGCAATCACCGCAGGCATCGGAAAGTTATACTTTTTAGAAGCTTTCAGACCAGAAATAGCCAAATAGTTTGTTGAGAACAATACAGCATCCAGTCTATTTTCACAGATAAACTCCCGCAACGCTTCCATGGCCTCTTCGTCCGATGCATCCATCTGGATCTTTTGAATAAAACTCTGCTGCTTATTGTTGTCCATCGCTTTCAGATATCCCTCAGAGCGTTCCTTCATCTGGGTCTGATCGGAATAGAGCGACACAAATCCAATACGTCTATACCCCTGTTGACACAAATGGTCACTCGCATCAAAAGCCCCTTGAAAATTGTCGGCCCCAACATAGTCCGTTTCAAGCCCCGGAAAATACCGGTCAAAAAGTACCACTGGAATATTATTCTGCTGCAACTGCTTTACCGTATCTTCCAGTCCATCGGATGGGGTAATAATAAAACCATCTACCTGTCGATCGTAAAACATCTGGATTAATTCTTTCGCTTTCTCTACATCATTGTTCGTACTACAATAAATAATACGATACCCCTGCTCATAAACCTTACTTTCGATCAGACGCGCGATATTCCCAAAAAAGGGATTGGAAATATCTTCGATAATCAAACCCAGAATCTTCGTCTTGCCTGTGCGGAGACTTTTGGCCAATTCATTGGGTTTATAACCCACTTTTTTGACATAGTCCAGCACCCGTTTAGTCAAAGCCTCACTAATACGCTTTTCTTTGGCCTTATCATTTAAAATAAAGGACACAGTAGTGACAGAAATCCCCAACGCCTTTGCGATATCACTGATCAGAATACGTTTCTTCATGTAGTAGTAGTAGGTTTGTTAAGTTTTTTATTTCGAAGATTACTAAAGTAAAAAATTTAACGACAATTTACTAAAAATAATAATAAAATTGCGCTAAAAGGTTTTATTTACTAATTTTAAGCAGTTTTCAAATACCCGAACAAAACCTATGACAGGAAATAAACTATTCAAAACAGTGTTGGGCACACTAATTTTGCCATTTTGCGCACAAGCCCAGCAAAATCTCACACAATATGTCAATCCCTTTATTGGGTCTGCAGACCATGGCCACGTCTTTGTCGGTGCCAATGTACCTTTAGGTGCAGTGCAACTAGGCCCAACTCAAATTCCACAGATTTGGGACAAGTTCAACGGATGGGATTGGTGCAGTGGCTACAATTACAAAAGCCAGGAAATTTTGGGCTTTACCCATACCCACCTGAGCGGAACAGGTATCGGCGACCTCAACGACCTGATGATTGTTCCAGCCAATGGAAAATTGCAATTAACACCAGCGGAATTCAACAAAATGAGTACCGGTTATGGATCTTCTTTTAAAAAGGAAAATGAAGTCGCCAAACCTGGTTTCTATAGTGCTTATTTGGATGACTATCAGGTGCAGGCCAATTTGACGGCAACGGAACGAGTGGGCTATCATCAATATCGTTACGAAAAAACGGAGAATGCCCATATTTTGGTCGATTTAGGATACCACATCAATTGGGATAAACCAACAGACACCTACCTCAAACAGGTGAACGACTCGACTTTCGTTGGTTACCGCTTTTCAACAGGCTGGGCCACCGACCAAAAGTTATATTTTGCGATCAGAACTTCCCAACCGATACAAAAAGTAAGATTTTTCGACGGAAAAGAAGAAAAGTTAGGCCAAACGACATTTAAAGGGCAGGCAATCAAAGCGGCTTTATTCTTCGATGCTGTTAAAAACAAAACCATTGAACTCAAAGTTGGTATATCTCCTGTTAGCTCGACCAATGCGCTGAATAATATCAACGCAGAGATTCCAGGCTGGAATTTTGAAAAAGTAAAGCAAGAGGCAGATCAACGTTGGAACAAAACATTAAATAAAATCCAATTCGAAGCAGATAAAGACACAAAGACCATCTTCTACACCGCGCTATATCATACCTACTTTGCACCTACCATTTTTAATGATGCAAATGGAGACTATATGGGCACCGATAAACAGGTTTATGAAAAACAAGATTTTGTCAATCATACCGTATTTTCCCTTTGGGACACCTACCGTGGCCTTCACCCGCTGATGACCATCTTGGAAGACCGCAAAATCAACCAGGATTTTATCAAAACCATGTTGGCTATCTATCAGCAACAAGGTAAATTGCCCATGTGGCATTTACAAGGTAATGAGACCAATACCATGGTGGGATTACCGGCGATTCCTGTCATTGCCGACGCCTTCTTAAAAGGGATCATTGACGAGAAAGATTATCCATTAGTCTGGGAAGCAGTTAAGACAACAGCCATGGGTAATGACCACGGATTGAAATATGCGCGCGAACTGACCTACATTCCTATTGATAGCATGCCTAACGAATCCGTTGCCTGGGCCCTTGAATATGCCATCGCAGACTTTGGTGCTTACAAGATTGCGGAGAAACTTGGAAAAACTGAAGATGCCGCTTACTTCAAAAAACGCTACAAACTATACGAGCAGTATTTTGACAAGGAAGTAGGTCATTTTGTCGGTAAAAAAGCCAATGGTGAATTTCGTAGGCCGTTCGATCCTTTGATGGCCAAACACCGCGAAAATGATTACTGCGAAGGAAATGCTTGGCAATATACCTGGCTGGTACCTCAAGATGTTAAAGGTCTGATCAATCTTTTCGGTGGTGAAGATAAATTTTTGAAAAAACTGGATTATTTTACAACCATGTCATCCGATCTTGGAGGTGAAGCCTCACCGGATATTTCAGGACTGATTGGCCAATATGCACAGGGGAACGAACCAAATCACCATATCCCTTACTTATATGCTTACGCTGGACAACCTTGGAAAGGTGCAGCTTTAGTCCGTAAAGCGATGACTGAGTTTTACACAAACACTCCAGCTGGTCTATGTGGCAATGATGACGTCGGACAAATGAGTGCCTGGTATGTATTTTCAGCAATGGGTTTCTATCCGCTAAATGCCATGAGTGGTGTTTATGTCTTTGGCTCCCCTATGATGCAGCATGCTAACATTAATTTACCGAATGGCAAAACAATGGCAATTGATGTTAAAAATCAAGGTAAATCCAATCCATACATCAAGTCGATCAAATTGAATGGCAAACCATATACTAAAACGTTCATTACACATGCACAGCTTTTGGAGGGCGGAAAGATGGAAATCGAAATGAGTGCAACACCGAACAAAAATTTTGGTAAAAACAAAGCCGATTGGCCTTCAAGCACTGACAATAATTAACTGAAAAATTGTCAGTAAAACATTACTGGATTAATAGTTGTTAACACCTTAATAACATATTTAAGGAGAAACAAAAAATGGCAGATTACAAAAACATCAATATACAAGATATCCCGGATGGAGGTGATAATCCAAAAGACTTCTATGAAACTTTTAAAGAGCGCTTAGAAGACTTAGAAACATTTCCAAAGGATTATACGTACAAGTTTATCTTACCAAAAGATCAGGATCACTTCAATCAAATCCAACGTGTATTTGATGACACAGGTGCTCAGTTTGATTTTAAGGATTCCAAAACAGGTAAGTATACTTCAATTACTGTAAACTTGAACGTAAAAGACGCCGACCAGGTGATCTACTTCTACAAAGAAGTGGCGAAGATCAAAGGTGTTATCATGTTATAAAATAAACAAAACAGGCTGTCGGATCGACAGCCTGTTTTGTTTTCTGATCTAGATATTAGCCTCTCCCCTATTTCAACACCACTACATCCAGCCAATAATTGCCACTAAATCTTTTATTACCATAGTGTAACTTCAATAGATTAACAGCAGTTTCCTCCTTTAAAAAATTCAAAATGCGTTTGACGTCCCGTCGGGCAGCAAACTGTTTCCAGCCATTTTTCCGATCATAAAAAAAAAGACATTTGCCCTTTCACGCTATTCCAACTCCCGCCCAGCGCATATAATTTCGTCTTACTAAACAGTATATTAAAATAGTCATTATATACCGAGCAATCAAGCATAATCTCTTTATTTTTATTAGCCATCCAATCAATTCGATACGAACAATACATTGGATTCCCATAGTAAATACCAGGTTTATGGGGAATCTTGGCCTCCTCAAAAAATTGCTTGAGCAATTCCACTACCTCAGGCTCGCCATCGTATGCTAAGGGCACAGAGCTAAGCTCACGATCCATATATAATGTAAAAGAAGACAGATTAAGTCCCCATCGTCCTTGATGAACCAATAAAAACTTAGACAAACGTTCCAACAGCGGCCCCATTCCACCCCTGAATGAGCCCTGTACGGAAAGTGCCTCAAATGGTCTTGCCTCATTAAAAGCATAAGGGCTTTCGTACACATCCAGCACAACACGGTTATATTCCCGATCAAAATTAACGTAAAGCTCATCTGTCATAGAATCCCGTATAGCTTTATCCTTTATAATTAACCTATTCAGAGGCCAAAATAAATCATGATTATAAGGCCACAAAATGGCATGGCCCAATTTATAAAACTCATAACGTCCCCTTGGCAAGATCATATTATTTTTATGTGCATAATCTTGTATAGAGACAGACAGCTCCTGAAATTTATCCCCATAGGACCGCTGCCCATACACTGAAACATGTATTAAAACAAACACCAAAATCTGAATGGATTTAAACAGAAGCAAACGAAGTATACGTCTCATAGCATAAAGATGCAGCTAAGTTTTATTTTCCATAAAAAAGCCCGCGTAAAGCGGGCTTTTCTTATCTATTGCGTAACAGGTTTATTCCTGACCAGCACCAGCTACAGGAGCTTCGCCAGCAGGTTTATCCTGTTTTGGCTTGTCTTCTCTTGGAGGGCGCGGTAATAATGCTTTACGTGAAAGCTTCATCTTACCTTGTTTGTCAATGTCCAACAATTTTACAGTGACTTTATCCCCTTCTTTGAAGATACCGTCCATTGTTTCAAGACGCTTCCAGTCGATTTCAGAGATATGCAATAATCCATCTTTACCTGGCATGATTTCAACGAACGCACCAAATGCCATGATGGATTTCACCTTACCTTCGTAAGTTTCTCCAATCTCAGGTTTAGAAGCAATCGCTTTGATACGGCCTACGGCATCATCTATAGCAGCTTTATTATCAGCAAAGACCTGAACAACACCTTTGTTATCAACTTCTTCAATTGAAATCGTAGCACCAGTTTCACGTTGCATTTCTTGGATAATTTTACCACCAGGTCCGATTACAGCGCCAATAAATTCTTTGTCGATCAACAATTGAACGATACGTGGTGCATGAGGCTTGTAATCTTCACGAGGAGCATCAATGGTTTTCTTCATCTCGCCTAAGATGTGCAAACGCGCTTCTTTTGCTTGATCCAACGCTTGCGTCAAGACCTCCCATTTCAAACCATTGATTTTTAAGTCCATTTGACAGGCAACGATACCCTTTTCAGTTCCCGTTACTTTAAAGTCCATATCTCCCAAATGATCTTCATCACCTAAGATATCCGATAAGATCGCATATTTACCAGTTGTCTCATCAGAAATTAATCCCATGGCAATACCCGAAACTGGAGCTTTTAACTTCACACCAGCATCTAAAAGCGCTAATGTACCGGCACATACCGTTGCCATAGAAGACGAACCATTGGATTCTAGGATATCAGAAACTACGCGGATAGTATATGGATTTTCATTATCTGCCGGAAGAACCTGTTTCAATGAGCGCATAGCCAAGTTACCGTGACCAACTTCACGACGACCCGGACCTCTGTTAGGTCTGACCTCACCTGTAGAGAATGCAGGGAAGTTATAGTGAAGAATAAATTTATTATAACCGTTGATAAAAGCACCATCGATCATTTGCTCATCATCTTTAGCACCCAAAGTAACCGAAGTCAATGATTGTGTTTCACCACGTGTGAATACAGCCGAACCGTGCGCAGCAGGCAAGTAATCTACTTCAGACCAGATTGGACGAACTGTACGTACGTCACGACCATCTAAACGGATTCCTTCGTCCAATACAAGATTACGAACAGCATCATACTGCACATCGTGGAAATATTTCTTAAACAAGAATGCTGTATCATCATCCAATTCCTCAGGCATTGTTGCTCTATATTCTTCTGCAATCTTCGCAAAACTTTCAGAACGGTCATGTTTGGTAGATGCTGATTTTGCAATAGCATACACTTTATCGTAAGTAGCTGCAAAGATTGAATCTCTCAATTCTAAATTTTCTGGTTCGTGGTTGTATTCCCGTTTAACAGTTTTACCAACCAGATTGGCCAATTCTACCTGAGCTGCAACTTGCTTTTTGATTGCCTCGTGCGCAAAAGCAATGGCTTCTACCATTTCAGCTTCAGAAATTTCTTTTGCTTCACCTTCTACCATGCCAATATCTTGCGCAGAACCAGCAACGATAAATTCTAATGTTGCATTTTCCAGGTCAGATAATTTTGGGTTGATCACCAACTCACCGTTAATTTTCGCTACACGAACTTCTGAGATAGGGCCATTAAAAGGAATATCAGATACTGCGATTGCCGCAGAAGCAGCCAAGCCTGCTAAAGCGTCAGGCATAATATCTTTATCTGCAGAAATTAAGCTAATTGCCACTTGAGTATCTGCATGATAATTTTCAGGGAACAAAGGACGCAATGCACGGTCTACCAAACGTGAGATCAACACCTCATAGTCTGACAATCTAGCTTCGCGACGCAAGAAACCACCTGGAATACGGCCAGTTGCCGCATATTTTTCTTGATAATCTACAGATAAAGGTAAAAAATCGACACCAGATTTAGCTTCTTTGGCAGAAACGACTGTCGCAAGCAACATCGTATTGCCTTGTTTTAATACTACAGCACCATCAGCTTGCTTTGCCAATTTTCCTGTAGACAATTCGATCTGGGTGCCATTACCCATATCGATGGTTGTTTTAATTTCGTTGTAATTCATTTAATCTTGTTTGCGACATGCTTTTCGTCTTGTTGGCAGCATGCCAATATTTTAAATACATTAGATTTCAGCACAAAGGTAAATTAAAATATTAAGATTAGTGCAATTAACAGCAGGCTAAATACGCAAATACTATATATCAATTCAATTTTAATTTTCGTTTCCCAAAAATGTGCCTTATACCTTACACAAGCTGAAAAGCTGCTAGAATCGAAGCTGGATTAAAATCTATCTCATTGAGCACATTTGACCGATAGCTTCCCTTTTCCAGATACAGCATAGTAAATCCCACAAATATTGAACTACCGACAAAATCGCCACATTTAACGGTCAAGTTTTTTGCCGGTATCACATCCTCTTTATACTTAACATCGTATTCCCATTCTACCTCTTTTATCTCTGTGGGCTCAAACTCATCAAAATCAAATGAGAAGGCATGAAATTTGAATACCACGGCATTGCATTTGTCAGGAAGGACCAGCGCTCTTTTGATATCAAACTCGGGGAATGATATTTTAAGATCTTTCTTCTTGTTCATGGAAACTACAGGATCGATAAAAAGCGACTTTGCTGTAAATTGCTTATGGACAAATTCGCCCCAAGTCCGCCCCCCTCCCGACTTGTAAAAAACATACAGGCATAGTGAGAGCAGCTTAAAAGGTGGACTCAACGTGGACTCACTGTACACTCAAACTACTTACAGGGCGAACTTGGCAATAACTTGGTCTTAACTTGCCCCCTATCACAGGGCTCTGCCAGCCGAAGCCCGAAGTTAGCGTAACCCATCCCGCTATACTCCATTTCTTATTTCAATTTTCTGTCTTTTTCGACTAATATTTGCATGGCTACGCTATCACGCTTAGCCTCGGGAGAGAAGCTGACCATCCCTTTTCCTTCTTCAGTAAGTATAGGAATCCCTGCTTGTTCCAATGCTTTCAATGTCCCTATAAATAGTTCTCTTACTTATAGAAAATCTGTCTACTAATTCGGAAGCCGTTATTAAACGCTTGGTTTGTAACTGAGTTAAAATTGCTGTAAGCCTTGAAATTCGCTTTAATTCTTTATCGTCTATATTCTGTCTTTACAATTCAAGCAACCAGTTAAACACATTCAGATGTTTAACTCCATTCCGGTCTTGTGTAAATGAGTCTGTAGTTAGTAAATATTTCGGGTAGTTGTCATTAATTTTCTCCAATGAGCCAAATTCACGTTCTACGGTCTTTTCATTAGACATTTCCCAAGCTACCTGATAATATGCTATATCGCCTTTGGGTGTTCTGCACACAAAATCTACTTCTGCATTTCGGGCTGTACCTGTCCAAATTTTATTGCCTCTACGTAACAGTTCCAGATAAACAATATTTTCCAAAATGTGTCCTCTGTCTGTAGTGCGCTCCTTACCTGTTAAGACGTTGAGCAAACCTGCATCGACCAAATAGTATTTTTCCTGAGTAGCTAATTGCTTCCTTCCTTTCAAATCAAAACGGTTTACTTTATAAAACACAAAACTTGCTGTTAGATATGCTAGATACCTTTCTACGGTTGTGTTATGGGTGGTTTGTCCGTGCTGTTTTAAGGTTTTAGCAATATTACCAGGCGAAAGCGGATTTCCAATATTGGAAGCTACGAATTTCACAATATTACCAAAAGCGCGTTTATCGTTAATCTGATGACGTTGGGTAATGTCCTTTTCAACAATGGTGTTGTAAATGGCTTCGAGATATTCTTGGATAATATCGTAACCACCTTCACGCAATTCAACGCCTTTGGGCAAAAACGTTTCATTGATGTAATCAAAGAAAAGAGCTTCATAGTTGAGGTATTTATTCGATGTATCAATATCTCTTGCTATTAAATATTCTTTGAACGAAAAGGGCAAAATAGAAATTTCTATGTATCGTCCACTCAATAAAGTTGCTAGTTCTCCTGACAACAAAAAAGCATTTGACCCTGTAATGTAAACGTCTATATTTGGCTTTACAAATAATCCATCCACCAAACGCTCAAACTCGTTGACGTTTTGGATTTCATCCAAAAAAACATAGCTTGGTTTTGACAAATCTAAATTTCCGATAATGTGTGTGTACAAACCATCTAAATCGTTGAGAAATTTATGCAGTTCAAAATCTTCAAAGTTCAGAAATACAATTTGACTTGCAGGTACACCCATTTCCACCAAGGTTTGACGATAAAATTCAAATAAGGTGCTTTTCCCGCTTCTGCGTAATCCACTAACTACTTTGATAAGATCTTTATCTTTATAGGCTAATAATTTAGACAGGTATTCTTTGCGGTTTGTGTAATTTCTCATAGTGCAAAGGCATCCAATAAATCATTAAAACTTTCATTACTTACAAGTTTTAATGATTTTAAAGCTTTTTATCAATTATCAACTTATAGAAATACTAGAATTTAAGATTTATTAAAACCCATAGAAAAAGTAAATTTTACAATTTTTGGATATACCTGTGTTTGCTGTACGGTAGCGTGGTCAAGCAACTTACATACATACTCTATCCTCATACCGTTGTTCAGTGCATTGGTAGCAAATGTATGTCGGCTCAGATGAAAGTGCAGGTTAAACGGCAGTTTTAAATGCTCGCCCACTTTCTTTAGGTGTACATCGCCTAAGCGAACTTTTGAACTCAGCTGATCGCATTGTTAGCGAAGCAACCCGCGTATAAAATGTATACATTTATTACAATACTTCGCTAAGAAATCTGTGCCGAATTTTGCTAAAAATAAGCGTACCTCATTTTTGTATAAATACAAAAAAAGCCATCCAAAAATTGGATGGCTTTCTTAACACCTTTGTATAAAAGCTTATTTGATAATATCACGTAAACCTAGACCTTTAATGATCGCACGGTAACGGTTGATATCCTTTTTGTAAAGATAAGCTAATAATGAACGACGTTTACCTACTAACATTTGTAGGGAACGTTGTGTACCGAAATCTTTTCTGTTTTTTTTCAAGTGCTCAGTTAAGTGAGCAATTCTCTTAGTGAATAAAGCAACTTGACCTTCAGTAGATCCTGTGTTTGTAGCTGATCCAGCGAATTCTGCGAAGATGTCAGCTTTGTACTCTTTACTTAAATACATTTCCTGAATAATATTAAAGCGTTAAAAATTTTATTAATTGGCTGCAAAGATAGCAAAAGTATTTGGTTGCCAAAATATTTAACAAGCAAAGTTTCAGATGCTATTATACCTTTACATAGATTTTTTTCTTATCCAACCAATAGCAGATTACCCACATCAAGGTCAGAAAACACAACGAATAAACGAAGGAGCCAACTTCGGGGATTCCAGGTATTTTCGCACAGACGTATTTATAGAACCAGGCGAAAGCTTCGATGTATTGTTGCGAGCCGTCCTCTTTTAAGCCGTCAGGGATACGAAATAGTCCTAAAAAGCGTGGAAGAATACCGCTCAACACAAAGATGAACAGTGGATTTTTACCAAAAACATCAAAAAATTGTGTCAATTTATTTTTTACACCCTGCACCTCAATAAACCAGATCATGCCACCTATTGTCATGGTTGCTAAACCAGTTGTATAGAGCACATAGGAACTCGTCCATATTTTTTTATTGATCGGAAAACCTAATGCCCATATCCACGCCAACACGACCAAAATAAATCCAGTCACAAACATGCCCGCCAATAATTTAAAATGCGGTTCGTTGGAAGCTGGAACTCTGGTCCACAGCCAATCCACCTGCCCTTGTTTTTTAATAAATACACCGACCAAATAGCCAAATACAACCTGAACTACTGCTGGCAGCGTACTCATTAGCCCCTCAGGATCAAACGGCACGCCCTCGCCTCTGTAAACATGCGGTAAACCTAAAATAGCAATATCATACTTTGTGCCGAACCAGCCTGCTAAGCTATAGGGATCCGATCCCCCCGCGAATGCGCAAACAGCCCAGTATAGAAGCAAAATAGCTGCAGAGATCCAAATAATCACTTTCTCTTTAAAATAGTAGGCTAATAAAGAAGCAAAGCAATAAGCAATGGCAATACGCTGCAATACCCCAAGAATACGTATGCCCCGACTTGCATCATTTGGATCTACCCACTGTTTAAATACCAGCTCAGCTCCCTCCCATTTGATAAAAGGCCACCAGTTGATAAAAAGTCCGATGGCAAAAATCAAAATCGTCCTTTTAATTACTTTTTTCCAAAATACGGCGGGACCAGCTTCCTGTAATCGAGGTATCACAAAAGACATGGCATTACCAACTGCGAAAAGAAAAAAAGGAAAAACCAGATCTGTTGGTGTGCATCCATGCCAGGTTGCATGTTTTAGCGGCGCAAACGTATGGAGCCATGTCCCCGGATTATTTACCATAATCATCAGTGCCACAGTAGCCCCACGAAAGACATCCAAGGAGTAATAGCGTTGTTTCATAATTAGATACTATAATTAAGAGGTAAATATAAGGTATTTGATATTCATTTTTATGCGCAATTTACTATTTAATGGCATAAACAGGAGCTAGTCGGTGACAAGCTTGTTACAATAATACACCTCCTTCACGCAGTAAAAAATAAAGAAATCAAAACTTTTTAAAAAAAAACAAAAAATTTTTGGAACTTACTTTTTTTTTAACATATCTTTAACGAAAGTTTAACCGACTTCTACTAACCATTCATTTACAATGGAAAACGAGATATTAATAAACCTTTATATTGAATCGATGCTATCAATTGCTGATCTTGCTAAAAAGATAGCGAAAAGCACTCCCTCTGTAACTAAGGTTGTTAATCACTTAATTGAGCAAAATATAATAGTTGAATGTGGATTTGCCGAGTCAACTGGTGGACGCCGACCGATTCAATATACAATAAATGAAAACTCAGACAACTATATTCTTTCAATAGCATGCGATCAGTATTTCACGACAATCTCGATTTCTGATTTGCATAATAAGGTGATTGCAGAATATCGAGATATAGCAGTAGAATTAAAAGAAAAATCTTCGCTAGATACCATACTAAATCGTGCAGAGGAATTAATCCAAAAATCTACGATATCACTTGAAAACTTTATCGGTATTGGCGTCAGTATACCTGGATTTGTCAACAGCGAATTAGGCATAAATGAATCTTACCCCAAAGCTCATGGTCTATTTAATCTTAAGCACAATATTGAGAAAAGATTTAATATACCAACTGTAATAGAGAATGATTCTCGATGTATTGCGTTGGCAGAAAAACAATTGGGAATAGCCAAAGACATTACCAGCTCTTTAATTATTAACCTTAACTGGGGTGTTGGACTGGGGATAATTATCAATAACGCTATATTTAAAGGAACCGCTGGATACGCGGGTGAATTTAGCCACATCCCTTTGGCAGATAACCAAATGCTCTGCTCTTGCGGCAAAAGGGGATGCCTAGAGGTTGTAGCATCACTCAATGCTGCGATAAAATATGTCGAGAATGATATTGAGAATGAGCAGTATTCTATTTATAGCACTTTTATAAATAGTAACGAAAATAAACTCGAAGCACTGTTTGATTCGATCAGAGTGGGTGATCAAGTTGCTATAAATAATATAGGAAAAATTGGCTATATGCTTGGAAAAGGTATTTCGACCTTAATTCATATTTTAAATCCGAAACAGATATTGATCAGCGGCCGTGGCGCTGAAGTTGGTCATATATTAGAACCGCATATTCAAATTGCGCTAAATGAATTTTGCATACCTGAGATTGCCAAAACAACACATTTGGCAATCTCTGAACTTCATAAAGATGCGCAAATAAAAGGTACGATGTGCCTCGTTGTAGAAAACCTAATACACCGAATATTTAAATCTAATTACACACAAATTAATCAGTAGAATATGAGTCTATTTTACAAAAAAACTGCAGGATTAGCGTTATGTACACTTTTTAGTGCCACATCGCTTTATGCGCAGCAAAGCATTTCTGGA
The DNA here is from genome assembly GCF_002325125.1 of Sphingobacterium sp. UBA1498. NCBI lineage: Bacteria > Pseudomonadati > Bacteroidota > Sphingobacteriia > Sphingobacteriales > Sphingobacteriaceae > Sphingobacterium > Sphingobacterium sp. UBA1498. The sequence goes on along the minus strand of NZ_DCRG01000003.1, from coordinate 127,918 downwards.
ATAGTTTCAGATGCGAAGGGACCTGTATCCGGGGCAACAGTTTCTGTAAAAGGAACAACTCGCGGTACGCAAACCGGAAGTAATGGGTCATTTACGATCCAAGCATCGCCGGGCGAAGTCTTACGGGTATCTATTGTTGGATACAAATCACAAGAAATAACTGTTGGTTCTTCAAAAACACTTAATATTAAATTAACTGAAGATGCTTCCGCTTTGGACGAAGTTGTGGTAACAGCAATGGGAATCAAAAGAGAGGCTAAAGCTCTTGGATACGCCTCATCAACAATAAGCTCGAAAGAGTTAACCCAAGCAGGTACGACAAACATTGGTTCGGCCCTTTATGGAAAAGCTCCAGGCGTGCAAATTAATTCCGCTCCAGGGGGAGCATCTAGTGCCGTTAACATTCAGATCCGCGGCATTAATTCCCTAAGTAACAACAGGCAACCTTTATATGTAGTTGATGGGGTAATGATCAGAAACGATCAACAGGCAGGATCAAAAGGTTTAAACAACACTGGTGGTATCACTGACCCGGGGGCACAAGCAATATGGTCCGACAATAGAATACGTGGAAACGGTATGTTAGATTTGAACCCTAACGATATTGAGTCCATGACAATTTTAAAAGGGGCCAGTGCAACAGCGTTATATGGTTCTGATGCTGCAAGTGGTGTTATTGTAATCACAACTAAAAAAGGTGTAAAAGGAAAAGGCCTTGGAATCGACTTCAATTACACTGGTTCTATCGAAACTGCTGCGTTTCTTCCGAGATTACAGTATGAGTACGGACCAGGATATGATGCTGCTACTAATTTACAAGTAGGCGGTACGGAAGAAGGCTGGATGACAAATCCACTCTTCCCAGGTGACAGACTCTTGAATTACAATGCCTGGGGCCAATTTGGACCTAAATACGATGGTAAAGATGTTCGCTGGTGGGACGGTTCGTTAAGAAAGTACTCCGCTAATAAAGGCAATTATGGTGATATTTTCGATACTGGACACAATAGTAATTTTAATCTAAGTATTTCCAATCAAACAGAAAAAATAAATTATAGGTTATCAGCTTCCAATATGGACTACAAGGCAATTGTACCAGGTAGTAAGATGAATAAAAGTACCTTTAATTTAAATAGTACAATCAAGCTTGCTGATCGATTGGATTTGGATGTAGTTGCATCTTATATTAATACGATTACCAAAAATAGGCCCGGTTTAATGGGAGATGTTCTCGGTTCTTATGCGGGATTTTTTAGCGGTGCTGAAGACGTTGAGAAGATGAAAAACGAACTCTACCAGACCTCCGACGGCTACAGATACAATCCTTTTGGATCCAATAGACCTGGGGCATTTCCCGTTAATTATAGAGCTCTTAACCTATTAAACTACTTTTGGCAACAAAAACGTAACAGTTATGAAGAGAAGGAAAATCGCTTTTTGGGAAGTGCTACGTTAAACTGGGGCATATTAGATAAACTAAAGTTTAGAGGTCGATTAGGAACAGATTTTACTGGATTAAATATCGAAAATAAAGAACATAACGAGTACGCTGTTCAATATAATCAAACTAATAGTACCGGTAAATTTGAGGTTTCGAAAGGAATCTATAAGATTATTTATGGAGATGCCTTATTAACTTATGCAGACAAATTATCTGACGACTTTGACTTTAGTTTAAGCGGAGGTTTTCAGTCTCGTATGGAAAACTATGATGATCAAATGTCCAGAACAGAAGGTGGTTTGGTTTCTGCAAATTGGTTTAGCTTAAATAATACCTTTGGCCAAGCTGTAACTACCCACGTTAGAAAGGAACTTATAAAATATGCCTACTTCGGTTTATTAAACCTTTCTTATAAAAACTATTTATTCTTGGAAGGAACAGCTCGTCAAGAGTATTCGTCAACATTGCCATCAAAAAACAACCCATATCATTATGGTTCCGTAAACACGAGTTTTGTGTTCTCTGATGCATTTAAATTACCTGAATTCTTTAGCTATGGAAAACTAAGAGCATCCTATGGGGTAGTTGGTAATGATGCACCAATTTATGCGTCAAATCTCGCTTTTAAACAAACATCATTAATAACGGTTAATGGTCCGGTGCCATCATTAGCTACTAATTCTTCCTATGGAAATGAAGATTTAAAACCTGAGAAAAAAACTGAAAAGGAAATTGGATTAGATTTGAAATTCTTAAAAAATAGATTAGGTCTAGATGTAAGCTATTATTCAAATTTTATCGATGATCAAATTATGCCTTTAAGTACGGCATTTTCAACTGGAGCGTCGACACAATTCCTTAATGTGGGTAAAATCTCGAATAAAGGGTGGGAAGTTTCATTGAACGGCACTCCGATTCAAACAGAAAATTTCAAATGGAATGCAAGACTAAACTTCTCAAATAACAAGTCCCGTCTAGATGAATTGATCAGTGGTGTACCAAAATTAATTTTCTATGATGCGGATCAAAGTTCCATCCGGATGGAAGCAAGACCTGGGGAGACCTTAGGAAATATATATGTGTTCCCTCGCGCGACAAATGAAAAAGGAGAATTTCTAATCTCTGATGAAGGTAATTATGTTATTGATAAGTCAACTTATGTTAAAGCGGGTAATATTATGCCGAAAGCAATCGGAGGATTATCAAATACATTCAACTACAAAAACTTTAGCTTAGACTTTACTGCTGACTACAGATTTGGAGGACAAATGATTTCCACGCCGCATAAATACGCTTACGGAGCAGGTCGACTCGAAAGCACATTGGAATATCGTGAATCAGGAATAACTTTAGATGGCGTTAATCAAAACACAGGCGCTAAAAATGATGTTCATCTTTCTGGTGCTGAATATTATATTAATAATTTTTATTGGGGAAATAATGCTTGGAATGAGAAAGCGGCTGTGCTAGACAATAATTTCATTAAGCTTAGAGAGGTTGTTATTGGATATAATCTCCCAGAATCATTCACGCAAAAATTAAAATTGAATAGTTTACGTTTTTCTCTGATAGGAAGAAATCTCTTCTACTTCTATCGTTCCATTAAAGATATCGATCCAGAAGCACCTGTTGGAAATTATTGGTATTCCCAAGGTATTGATATCGGCTCCAATGCAGCAACAAGAAGTTTTGGTTTCTCTCTTAATGCTAAATTTTAACACTTAAAGCAATGAAAAAAATTAATAAAATACTATTATTCGGAAGTATTCTTTTAACATTAGGAAGCTTTCAGTCTTGTAAAACTGAGTTAGAGGATCGTTATACGGATCCAGAACAGACAACTTTACCCAATATACCAGCATTTTTTTCACAAATACTGAATAATTCTCGTTTAAGATCGGAATATTGGCATTACCGCACTTTTATATTGATGCATCAAGCAAAATATACACAAACAGCTTATTTTGCAAATGAAAATACAATGTATCAACAAAGTGATTCTTATATTAATGACTATTGGAAAGATTTTTATTCACCTGGCATAATTGGTGTTTATAGATCAATGGAAAGATCTTATAACAACTTATCTACGGAAGAAAAGGCAAGTCGCGATCTATACATGAATACTGCTAAAGTCATTTTATTTGATCAAGCTTCAAAATTGGTTGATAATTTCGGAGATATTCCTTTTTCTGAAGCTGGAAGTCTTCCTTTAACAGATGTCATCAAGCTTGGAAAATTTGATGATCAAAAGGAATTGTATACTTTGTTTATCAATGGGCTAAAAGAAATTAATACTTTTTTGAAAACAGCAAAAAGTACATCAGAATTTAACAGAGCAGATATTCTAAACTCTGGAGATTTAACCAAATGGCGAAAATATACGAATTCTTTACGTTTACGCTTATTGATGAGAATTTCCAATGTTGATGAAAATAAAGCTAAAACTGAGATTATGGACATGCTAAACAACCCAACAGAGTATCCATTGGTTGATGGCGACAACAACGGAGATTATAGCACTGGATCACAAGATATACTTTTACAGCCTTTGAAAACGTATAACTCTAGCTTATTAGATGCACTAATAGAACTTCCAAGTTATTATGCACCTGATTATATGCTGAATACCGTTTTAAAAACTGCAAATGATCCTCGTACTGCTGTACTATTCGATAAGTTTGGAGAAACAGTAAACGGAAAATTTGTTCCCAATAAGGAATATCAAGCAATGCCCATTACATTCACTACAGCCCAAGCAGACGCACAATTCAGGAAGTATTCAGTAATAGATTCTGCAACTACATGGATCAATAATAAACTGCCTGGCGTTTTGATGACTGCCACTGAGACAAACTTAATTAAAGCAGAAGCCCAAGAAAGATGGGGTACTGATGCTGCGGCAAAAACAGCGTATGAAACAGCAGTAAAGCAGTCTGTAGGCTTCTATTATTATCTTAATGAGAGCTCTTCAAATAATGCGAAAGCTATTAAACCAAGTAGCGAAGTAATTAATAAATTTGTCACTGAATCAAACATAGCTTTCAGTGGGGATAAAAACACTAAATTAAAACTTATAGGGACACAAAAATGGTTACATTTTGGTTGGTTACAGGGCGAACAAGCATGGTCGGAATACCGAAGAACAGGATATCCAACTCTGCCAGCGTTTCCAGTTTCTACATTGAATGGATTTCAGCGTCCTCCTGTACGATTGACGTATCCTTCATCAGAGATTACTAACAATAGTGAAAACTACCAAGCTGTAAGATCTAAAGATACACGCGATACCAAAATTTTCTGGGACGTTAACTAACGCCATTTCACGCTTAATTATAGAAAGCCACCTAAGGTGGCTTTCTTTTTATCACTTTCACTATATTTATACATGCAAAAACTAAAAACCATTATATCCACTGCGTTTATCGCTTCAAGCGCAACGCTAGCGTTCGGCCAGGCACATAACGTATCTGCCGGCTACCAAAAACCGACAGATCCATTAGTGATTGAAAATCTAGAACAATGGCAAGATATGAAGTTTGGACTTTTCATGCACTGGGGAACGTATAGCCAATGGGGTATTGTTGAAAGCTGGAGCTTGTGCCCAGAAGACGAAGGCTGGACACAACGAAAACCAGAACATGGAGCGACCTATAACGAGTATGTAAAAAATTACAACAATCTACAGACTACCTTCAATCCTACCGATTTCAACCCACAAAAATGGGCTGATGCTGCTAAAGGCGCCGGAATGAAATACGTGGTCTTCACCACAAAACATCACGATGGGTTTGCGATGTTCGACACCAAGGAGTCCGATTATAAGATCACGTCTTCTAAAACACCATTTTCGACTAATCCGAAAGCAAATGTGACCAAAGAAATTTTTAATACATTTCGCAACGACGGTTTTAAAATCGGTGCATATTTTTCAAAACCTGATTGGCACACAGATTTTTACTGGTGGAGTTACTTTCCCCCAAAAGACCGTAATGTAAACTATGATCCTCAAAAACACCCGGATCGTTGGGAAAAATTCAAAAACTATACCTATAACCAGATCAACGAATTAACCTCAGAATATGGAAAGGTTGATATCCTGTGGTTAGATGGAGGCTGGGTACGCCCTTTTAAAACAATTGATCAGTCTGTCGATTGGCAAAGAACAATTAAAGTGGAACAAGATATCGACATGGACCGCATCGGTAATATGGCGAGAAAAAATCAACCCGGAATTATTGTCGTAGATCGTACTGTACCCGGAAATTGGGAAAATTATGTTACCCCCGAACAAGCGATTCCTGAACATCCTTTGGATATTCCATGGGAAAGCTGCATTACAATGGGTGATTCGTTCAGCTATGTTCCAAACGACAACTACAAACCAACCAAGAAGCTTGTAGAAACATTGGTGAAAATTATTTCCCGTGGCGGAAACTACCTATTAAACATAGCGCCTGGCCCTAATGGAGACTACGACCAAGCGGCTTATGATCGCTTGAACGAACTGGCAGCCTGGATGAAAATCAATCAAACTGCCGTGTTTGCAACACGGACGATTGCCCCATATCACCAAGGTGACTATTACTACACCCGAAGCAAGGACAGTAAAGTGGTCAATGTATTCCATCTTTCTGAAGGTGATACTTACCAACAGCCCAATGAATACGTTTTCGAAGTACCGGATAATTTTAATGTAAAAAAGATTGCTATTTTAGGTCATAAAGGTAAATTGGACTGGTCTCAACGTGGTAACCAAATTACATTGAGAAGCCCCGGCACACGATTTAACTATGCTACCGCAATCCAATTGCAAAGCAAATAGAATAAAATTGCGCTGCATTAAAAGCAGCGCAATTTTAACATGTTATAAAGTCACCAGTTAGGAGTGACCGCCTGTACATTTTGGTCCCCAAAAGCTTCTACACAGGCAAAAGAAAATGATACTTAAACCAACGAGTCAGGTTTCTAAACGTTCAATTCCAATGAAAAAAATCACCGTACTTTCGACACTATTCGCGCTGCTCCTATCTTCTTGCGCCACCTACAAACCACAAATTCTCCGTTCAGAACAAATTTTCCAGGCAGGTGAGGTTCCATTCAAGCAATGTCATGCATCCACAATTCAAGTCATCGGAAAAGACAGCTTATTGGCAGCCTGGTTTGGCGGCACACACGAATCTAACCCCGACGTGGTTATCTGGAGCTCCCTATATCACCATGGGCAATGGCAGCCTCCTGTACAGATTGCAGACGGCATCTTTGGCGATACCCGCTTTCCAACATGGAACCCGGTCTTCTATCAATACCCACACAGCGACACCCTTTCTTTATATTATAAAATAGGGCCCAACCCGAGAGAATGGAAAGGGTACGTTAAACATTCGCTAGATAAGGGTACTAGCTGGTCTGAGGCGCAACAATTGCCTGAAGGTATATTAGGACCTATCAAAAACAAGCCTATCACCTTGAAAAACGGTCTGCTTCTCTCACCTTCCAGCACGGAATCCAAGGAAGAAATTTGGAAAGCACACGTCGAAATTAGCCGGGATCATGGCCGCTCGTGGTCCGTCAGTCCGATTCGCCCTGATACAAGTGTCCAGGTAATTCAACCCAGTATCATCCAACATGCCGATGGCCGTATTCAGGTCCTCTGCAGAAGCAAGGAAAATAAGGTGATGGCGGCTTTTTCAAGAGATCAGGGCCTTACCTGGAGCCCTTGGGAAGCAACCAATTTACTCAATCCAAATTCAGCCACTGATGCTATTCGTCTGAAAAATGGCCTCTTTATGATCGTCTTCAACCCGTCAATCGCTGGCAACGACTGGTGGGAAGGACGCACAAAACTCCATGTCGCCATATCGAAGGATGGTTTACTGTGGAAAGATGTCTTAACCCTAGAAGATGGTGTCAAGAACGACGAGTATTCTTATCCAACAATCATTCAGGACGCCAATGGTCTTATCCATATTACGTATACGTGGAACAGGAAAAATATTAAGCATATTGTGCTCAGGTAACTTTCTTGAGCAGAAACAGCAGCAGTAGATCCGACCAGGAAGCCAAGCTATCAATACAGCAAAAAGAGACTGTCTAACATTTAATCTAAATCGCTGTAGATCGGATATCCGAAATAGTACAGGAGTTTGAAATGACACAGTAGGTAGTTTCAACGACCAACATTAAAAAAAATGGGGCGGTCCAAAAAAATTGGACCGCCCCATGTCATATTTCGTGTTTCGAATTTAATAATCCTTCGTTAATTCCAATGCTCCTTTCAGTCGGATATCATCCGAAGATGCACCAACCAAGAGTTTAAACTTACCTTTTTCTGTCTTCCATTCGTTGCTTGCATTCCAGAGTTTCAGATCTTCTTTGGTCAATTGAAAAGAATAGCTTTCTTTCTTCCCTGCTGTAATATTTCGACGCTCAAAACGCTTCAATTGCATGACTGGCGTCACAACCGAACTCACCTCATCCACAACATATAACTGAGCAACTTCATCGCCAGCTAATTTTCCCGTATTCGCAACATCAAACGACACCGTACAGGTAAAATCATGCGCAGACTCATTCAAAGAAATCTGTAAATTAGAGTACTCAAAACTGCTGTAGCTCAATCCATAGCCAAACGGATATAATGGACTGGCCGACATTTCTACATAGTCGTGATGTTTGGGTTTTGTATGATTGTAATGTACTGGTAGCTGCCCAACAGACCGAGGTACTGAAATCGGTAATCTTCCTGCGGGATTGTAGTCGCCAAACAAGACATCTGCAATAGCCAAGCCTCCTTCCTGTCCTGGATACCAAGCATTCACTATCGCAGGCACATGCTCTGCTGCCCAATTCAGGTTTAACGGTCTCCCCATAATTGTTACAAGTACAACGGGTTTTCCTGTTGCCTGTATTGCCTGCATCAACTTGATCTGATCGCCCATCATATCTAGCGAAACGCGGTCAAAGCCCTCTCCACTCTCCATATCACTCACGGTATTGGGGTCCACATTGGCTGCTCCGGTTGCCTGATAGGAGGTTTTGAAATCACGTGCGCTTGAACCTCCTAAAACTAAAATCACCGCATCGGCCTCTTTAGCAGCTGCTACGGCTCCAGCGATATCCGAATGACTTGTATCCCGTATTGCACAGCCTTTAACATAATCAATTTTGGTACTTTTACCAACTGCAGACCGGATTCCCATTAAGAGGGTCTGAATTTTACCGTCGGCCTGTGGCGCGGTATAATCGCCCAGCTGATTATAAGCATTGTCAGCATTAGGACCTATAACGGCTATTCGATTCAACGATTTACTCAACGGTAGAAGTTGCTGATCATTTTTTAGCAAAACAATCGACTCGCGGGCTACTTGCCTCGCAAGCATTTTATGCTGTAGTGTAGCGACTTTTTGAGCAACTAATTTCTCATCCACATAAGGTTGATCAAAAAGGCCAAGATTGAACTTCATCCGCAATACACGGGCAACTGCCGTATCGAGAACAGCAGATTCAACAAGCCCTTGCCGCACAGCCTTAAGCAAATTTGAACCATAGCCAGTCCCGCTTAAATCAACATCCAATCCCGCATGAATACTTTGCGAAGCAGCATCTTCGCCAGTAGCAGCAGTAGCGTGACCGCCGTTGAGACCCGATATGCTCAATAAATCCGACACAACAAAACCGGTAAATCCCCAGTCTTTACGTAGAACGTCTTTTAACAACCAAGGATTTGCTGAACAAGGAATACCGTCAATACTGTTATATGCAGTCATGACCGACCCAGCGCCTGACTTTACAGCACGCTCAAAAGGCGGAAGGAAATATTGCCTGAGGCTACGCTCGCCAAATGACACGGACTCGCCATTGTGTCCTCCATCTGGAGCAGCGTAGGCGACAAAATGCTTTAATGTACCTATTATTTTATCGCGTTGCCCTAACTTCTCGCCCTGAAAACCACGGATCATTGCAGTTCCCATTTGTCCAATCAGGTAGGGATCCTCACCATAAGTTTCTTCCGTACGTGACCAACGGGGATCTCGCGCTAAATCAAGCACAGGACCGTATCCGTTTTTACCGCCTACTGCATAGGTCTCCTTAGCGATCGTCGATGCCATATCCTGAATCAACTGCGGATTCCAGGTACTCGCTTGCCCAATAGCAGTAGGGAAAACGGTTGCACCAATGGCCATATGTCCGTGTGGCGCCTCCTCAGACAATAATAACGGAATCCCCAGTCTTGTACTATCCACCATATAACGTTGGATCGCATTTGTAGCACGCGCAGCTTCTACCGGGCTCAAACCATTCAATAAGGTTTTCTGTGTCCAAGGATCGGCTCGCAATGTCGCCCACAATAACCCAATATGCTGCTCTTTTGCCGCTTTCCGTAGTTTATTGCTAATCGTTATCTGCTTTCCATCTTTCGTATACATTTCCCAGCCAAGTAATTTACTCAACTGCCCGACCTTCTCCTCCACAGTCATTCTTCCCAATAGATCACTTACCCTCTTTTCGGTAGGTAAAGTACGGTTTTTATACGGAAATTGTTGGGCTTGAAGTTGTGGACAGAGCAATGTTCCCATTGCGGCCAAAAGTAATATACGGACTTTCATAAGTGGATTATTGTTTTTTCTATTTCTGTGCTTTATCATGGTCCGGATTAGCACAGCACTAGGCTATGCAACCGGTTTCCAAAACACTAAATTAACGATTTAGCATCAATAATCAAGTTAAATTTTGATTCCCCTTAGAGCACTTCACGCCACAGACCTGGCTGGTCGGTCTGAATGAGACGCACAAACGGATATTTTTCCAAGAAAGACCGATAAGCCATGCTTCCACTCTTTGCCGCTTGATCGTCATATTCCCCCAAACTATTCATCCAAAAATAAATGCCCTGTTCGCGCAGCTGTTCGAGTTCTTCGATTTCTATAAACGACTCATCAAGATGGACAACCGTCGTTAATTTCATCTTGAGTATAGCCGCTAGGTCTGCCATGCTACGTGCTCTGGGGAACAGCGTAATCGTGGGATTGAGTTTGTAAATCTTCGGCATGTCTTTGTAATCGTAAAGGAAAAACAGTACTTGGTCTTCCATCCCCTCCTGTTCAATAAGCGTATAAGTTGTCTTCACAAATTCTTTCCGATCCTCCTTAAAATCCAGATCAACAAGGATTTTCCCCTTTGCTACACGCAAAGCTTCTGATAAGGTCGGAATCAAATGTTCCGATTCGCCTCCATGGGCTTGGTTGCGTAAGTGGAGCTTTTGAAGCTCAGCATAGGTATGTTTGGCGACCTCTCCTTGTCCCGTTGTCGTACGGTTCACTGTTTTATCATGCATCAGTACCAGTACACCGTCTTTGCTGGCCCGTACATCGACCTCTACGACGGAAGCTCCTTGCCGAATGGCCTCTCAATCGCAGCAATAGAGTTTTCTGGCTGTTTTAAATGAGCGCCGCGGTGCGCTGCAATGTGAACACTTTGTTGATTTAACTTTTTTATCAAATCAGCCGACTGACCATATACCGCTGTTGTCAGACACACTATCATACTCAGTAAGATAGTAGAAAATAAAATCTTTTTCATTGCTATATCGCTCTTTTTTCAAAACTTCTATTTTTTTGTCATTTCAAAAGAATCAAACAGCTGACCATTCAGCGTGTAGCTTGAAAAATACAGCTTATTGTTATTCAGTTTAATGACCTGATATAGTTGCGTCTGTGAGGTTGCGCGATCCATCCAGCGTTCGGAATCTGACTCATACATTTTCGGTCCGGCGACGGATAAAACGTAAATAGGACGCTTTTTACCAAGCCCTCCGCGTGCATAGGTATGATCATGTCCCTGAAGAACCAAATCCACTCCATATTTCTCAAAAATAGGTTTAAAACGTTCTCTCAGAATGGTATTGTCACGATTTTTAGCCGTAGAGTATACGGGATGGTGCATGACAACGATGTTCCATTTTTTTGGTGATGATGACAACACATTTTCCAGCCATTTTTCCTGTACCCCTGCCGCGGTGGAATCTAGCATGATCAATTGAGAATTTAGGGAAATGATTCGCAGATCCTGATAATCCAAATAATAAACAGCATCCTGCATATCCTTAGGACCATTCTTAGGCAAGTTGAACTGTACGTTCCAATGCGGATCCAATACCAGTTTGCCAAGCGAGTCGCGGCGGTACTCGTGATTCCCCGGTGTTGGGACAGCCGGAATTAGCTGATGTATAAATCCTGCGGCCTCATGCCATTCTGCCCATTCTTCGTCGGCATTCGAGCGATTGATCAGGTCGCCGGCATGAACAATAAAGCGCGCATTCGCCTCCTGTTGAAAAGCACGACGGATGGAACGTGCCCATCGTGACCGTAGGTCATTCTGTGCATCGCCCAAATAGATAAACGAAAAGGCGCCAGAATTCTCCGCAGTTCTGAATTGGTTCCAGGCACTCCAAATGGTGCCATCTCCTACCCGATAGGCATAGACCGTTCCGGGTTTCAGGTCACGAAAGGTTACCTGTCCATAGGTATCGGCTTGTTGCCCTGGTTCGAGAGACACTCCTATTCCCTGTACTGAAATCGCTTTTGCTTCAAGTTCAGGATTACGCTGTTCTTCAACAACCTGACCAATAATTTTGGTCCTATCGGCATTGACACGCCACGAAACAGACTGCGTGTGGCTGGGATCATCGGACCAGGTCAATGTAATCCGATCTGGCTGTTTATACGCGTTGGCGGTTTGGCTTTTTGCTTCAAATAAAGTACAGCAAACGCCGATGACAAGTAGAGTATGTTTTATTTTCATGTTTATATTGATTTTATAAGCGATTGAACCGCTGGATATAATGACTTTTCATTTTACGATCAGAACTTACCATGGCTTGTTTGTTCCTTGCAATAACCAAGGTTTTGACCATGCACTATTTTCATTATCTGCGTGTGAATATGCTGTCTTTTCAATACGCTTTAAGGCCTCTTCTGCATTTTTTTGATTCACACTCATTTCGGTTTGCATATAAGGCACGCGCACCGGAAGTTGTGTACGAATAGCTGCAGGGCCTGCTTTTAGTGCAGGATATCCCGTCCTTCTGTAATCAAACCACGACTGTGCGGCAGTTGACCAGCTTGCGATCCATTTTTGCTCAATAATTTGGGCTTGGCTGTTTTCAAAAACCACCCCTTTCTGACGGATATAATTGGAATATTCGGCAGCCTTACCCCAACTGGTCAAAGATTCTTGAATGCCGCGCTCATAATAGGTTTTAGCGGCCTCAGGCATCTTCCATCCTTTCCAAGCGGCCTCAGCTAAAATGAAATTTACTTCTGAAGCCGAAAGTAGTCTTGCCTTTAATAAACCTCCTTTTGCCGAGCGGTAGCTATCATTTAGGTAAGAAACATGTGGATTGATTGAAGTCTGCCCTGGAGTCGGATTAAGGTTGTAAGCCGAGGGATTTTTAGAAACACTTGGAGGCAATCCGACATATTCTTTGTCTGTATCTACAGGTACCCCTTTGACGATGTCAGGCGACACAATACGAACACCGTTGACGATCTTATCAGTACCTGCGGGCTCGCTACTGCGGATCTCAATGGGGATATCAATTTTTCTTGCCCAAACCGATAAACGAGGATCGCCAAGCTCCTGTAGTCGGTCGACCAATGTTGCACACATTTTCATCCGCCTAAAATTACTGCCGCTGGCATCATACAACGTATTGGAAGGCCAGGAATCATTCGCATTATTTCCAACAAAATCCATGAGCACGTCATCTGTCGAACTGTTAATTAATGGAAATTTCTCGGTATTGGCAAGCATACTTTCAATACCCTGTTTGGCAAAAGCAGGAGACTTTTCCGAAAGACGCATATAATACCGCAAAGCTAATGAGTTGGCAAATCGTCGCCATTTTGAAGCCTTACCTCCAAAATACACATCCGCATTGGCTAGTACCTCATACGAGGCATCTGGCCGCAATAGGATTTCATTAGCTTGTAGCAATTCGTCGATTATACCGCTGTAAATAACCTCCTGACCATCATATTTCGGAAAATTATATATTGCATCTCCCAGTTCCGCCTTTAACGCATCGGTATAAGGCGCATCCCCCCACAGATCACTCACCAATCCAAATAAATAGGCGCGCATCACCAACGAAACTCCTTTATGGAAATCCAGCCCTAATTTCTCCGCCCGTCTGCGCATAAGCTCATTGTCCCGTAAAAATCCGTAATAAGCATCCCAGCTCAAAATTCCCCCAGTCCATTCATAATCATTATGTGAATTGAACCAGGCATCTAATTGCGTATGCTGCATCACTCCGCCAAGATCTGAGAAACTCAGTTCATTGTATTTCTTTGCCGCCCCGGTTAATATCGTTGGCAGCAAAAGATTGGGATTTGCATCCTCTTCACTTACCCCGTTCGGATTAATATTAAGTTCGGTCAGATCTTTACAAGCTGACATATTCCATACGATCCCAAGGCCCACTATCGCCATGGTGAAGCGCTTCAACTGATTTTTCATTTATGTCGTGTATTAAAATGTCACATTTACTTTAAATCCAACAGGCATGGACCAAGGGGTAACGTTATAGCGTTCAATCCCCTGCTTGAATCCAATACCAGTTTCCGGCTGAAAGGCCATTTCCGGATCTATACCCACTTTCGCTTTGGTCCATAAAATCAGGTTACGGGTATAAACACCAACACTGCCATTTTCGATCCCAACACGTTTCAGCCATTTTCCCGATAAATCATAGCTAAAGGACAGTTCCCGAAGCTTAATAAAAGAGGCATCAAATGTTGCAGCGTTCATAAAATCCCAAGGATAATTGTCCGAATAAGCGATATATTTTGTTCCCTCGCCGCCCAGATTTTCTGTATACCCTATTACATTGCCTTTCGTATCATATTGCGCGATAACACCGGGATTAAACACCCCAAAATTTCCGACTAAGCCTCCTACGCTGATTGGATAACCACCATACTCTTCACCAGGTCCACCAACAATCGGATAGCGGTTGCCTTGGACACGGACAAGATCATTATCAACCAAGTAGTTCCGCAACGTTTCGCCCGTCATACCATTAGGATTGATCATCTGGTCAAGAAAGCGTTGCGTCGTCAAGTTAGATTCGAAATAGCGATAGGTCTGGGACATGAACTTTCCTCCAAAACGCATATCTGCGGCGATATTCATCGTCCATTTTTTATAGCGAAGACTTGACTGCAGGCCCATGGTGAAATCTGGATTGAAATTCCCGATTTTATTGCGGCTATTGTTTATCCTTACCGCCTGCCACGAACCATTTTTATTAAGAATAGGAAACCCGTAATAAGGTGATGACTGATCCTCCACGGTCACTAACTTAGAATCGTATAGATCCCCGATCTCTTCCCCCACGTAGGTACGCGCGCCCCCCCGGCCGTCGGTCCAAAACGTATAAAATTCTACTCCTTCAGAGAGTTTGTCGATACGAGTACGATTGCGGTGCCAATTGACACCAATATCCCATGTCCAATTTTCCTTGGCAATAGGCCGGCCAGATACGGCCAGTTCAAGACCTCGGCTGCTCAACAGACCGGCATTGATATTTTTGGAGTTAAAGCCGCTTGAACCGGGAAGGGTTGTTGAAATAATTTGATTTTTGTTTTCCAGTTTATAATAGGTTCCTTCAAACTTCAGTCGATTATTCCACATGGCTAGATCCAGGCCAAACTCGTAAGATGTTGCAATTTCCGGCTTCAGATTAGGAACCAGAAGTGACCCCGAACGCGTTAGCCGTAATACGTCACCCCAGCTACCAGGGTTGCTCAAGACGTTGGAAAGATTGTAGGGATACGTATCACTTCCAACACGTGCAATACCTGCTCTCAATTTTGCTAAATTGATTGTTTTCGGTAAAGAAAACACTTGGTTGGCCAGTACACTCAAGGAGGCCGAAGGATAGAAATAGGACCGATTGTTTACAGGTAAGGTACTGGACCAGTCGTTGCGCCCGGTTACATCAAGGTAAACCATATCCCGATAACTTAGATTGATTAGTCCATAAACACTGTTTATGGACCTTTCAGAAATTGTGCTGTAAAAATCCAGATTGAGTGGACTGATATTCGCCAATGTATAGAGCCCCGGTGTGATGAGTCCAGCGCCATTTTTTGAGGTGTTTTGCACCGATTTTCCCCGGTTATAGCGCAGATTTCCACCCAATGAGCCTGCAACCCGAAAAGCATCCAATTTTTTGGTGTAAGTTGTCAGAAAGTCGATATTCTGCTCCATATTCATTAAATTGACAATACCATAGGCCCCTCTCGGTTCGTTGGTGTAGCTGTAAGGGATTTTCGTTTCCCTATTTTCCCAGTAAATATCCGTTGCATACCTGAGCATTGCAGTCCAGTCTTTTTTGATAGTCCAATCCAACCTCAGATTACCAAAGATCCGGTCTCTCGTAAACGCATTGTTCACCCCATAAGCAAGAAAATAGGGATTGTTGTGGTTACCGATAGACTGCGAGCGCTGTTGAATCTGTTCCTGTCCCGGCAGCCAATAATCCTGCAAATCTAGTATGTTGATATGTGGAGCAACTTCATAGGCCGCTTGCATCGGATTGGTTCCTCGGTTTCCTGCGGGCCTATTGTTGGAGTTATTTCTACTGGCATCCAATGCGAGTCCCAAAGTCAGGCTGTTGCGAAGGCGCATGGTTGAATTAACATTCAAGGTATTTCTGAACAGGTCCGAATTGGGGATAATTCCTTTATTGGTCATATTGGAGTAAGAGAAACGATAGTCCAGTTTTTCACTCCTGTTGCTCAAGGAAATCCCGTTGGTACTCGTAATCCCTGTTTGAACAAAGTTTTTGATATTATCGGGATATGCTTTTAATTCGGTCGGGATCGGCTTTCCATTTTCATCAAGGGGGCTATTCCATTGCACAGCTTTATAACCCTTATCCAGCGCTGGTCCGACCATCACACTCGACTCTTCCTCGATCACCAAATTACCAGGCAGATCACCGGGTCTCCACGGTAAAGTACCACTGGCAAATTTGTTGTGCAATTCAATAAATTTATAGGGAATATCAAATACCGTATTACTTGTAACGGCAATGGTCATCTTCTCTGCATTTTTGCCACTTTTGGTCGTGATCAGCACCACGCCATTCCCTGCGCGTGAGCCGTAAAGCGCGGCTGCGCTAGGTCCTTTCAAGATAGAAATATTGTCGATATCTTCGGGATTGATATTGGCAATTGCATTACCATAATCGACTTTATTATCATCACCGATCTGACCGATATTATTTAAACTGTTCATCAAGGGTACACCATCCACTACAAACAGCGGCTGGTTGTCTGTACTCAGCGATGACGCTCCACGAATCACCATATTCACGCTTGAGCCAGTGGGCCCTGTCGCGCTAATCGATACGCCGGGCACTTTACCTGCCATACCAACCAAAAAATTATCGTTATTGACGCGATTGATGTCCTCACCTTTGATTTTACCAACGGCATAACCCAATGAGCGGTCCTGACGTTTGATGCCCAACGCCGTCACAACGACCTCATCCAGCTCGTTGTCATCTTCATTTAAGATCACTTGACGTACAGCTGCTGCACCGGCATCGAGCTTCAGACCAGTCAATTCTTTCAGTTCATAGCCAATGTGGGATATCAGTACATTGTACACGCCCGCAGCCAACTTGATGGTTACTTCACCATCTGCATTAGACAAAGCACTTTCTCCCGTGAGCGGGATACGCACAGAGGCTCCGCGAATTGGCTGTTTGGTGCGATCGACCAACTGTAACTTCAAGTCATACAGCTCTTGTTTATTCCCATTTTTAACAAGTACGACACCTCCTAACACTCTTTTTGATTGAATGTTTGTTCCTTTCAGGATATACGCAAGAACTTCCTCGAAACTCGCATGCTGAAATGTCTTTTGTGCAATTGAAATTCGCTCTAGCTGTAGTATTTTTCTATCATAGCCAATGGCTTGACCTGTTTCTTTTGAAAGCTGTGCTATCGCCTGAGCGGCATTACCATTCAAGAGATGGATATTGATCGTATCCCAATGTGCGGCGCTGCCCCTATCCAGTACCCTGGCCTGGCTGTCGACTACAGCACAAGACACCAAGGAGCAAAGCGCAAGCTTGGTGGCAAGGCCGGTAAGCTTAATTATTTTATACATATATTTGTATGATTGTTTTAAACAAGAATATTCAGGTGCTCACTGGTTGATTTAGCGGTTTGCCAGATGAGCACTTTTCTTGAGCAGATAACGTATGCTGATCTGCTCCTTACAGCTTATTTGTACAAGATTATTTCATTTTTCTCCCTCCTAAATTTGATTTGATGAATATTGCAAACGATAGTCAGCACCTGATCCAATGATTGTACTTGAGGTATCATCAGCGAATAGTTGAATGAATCGGTATTCAGATTGTCGGCAAGTAGAACAGCTCCAAATCGACGATATATCAACTCTTTAAGCTCCTCAAAGCCAACGTTATTCACGACTATGCTGCCCTGTGTCCAAAGATTGATCAATGCCGGATCTTTATCGAAAGTTTCAAAATGATTTTTAGTAAGGCTATACCTGATGGCCTTACCGCGCGTAAGAATATGGTTTTCCCCATTTTTTTCACTTGAAACACGCACACGCCCGGTTTTAACCTCTATAGTGACATGTTTGGTATACATTGATTTATTGACATTGAACGATGTTCCAAGAACGGCAACAGAAACACCGCCGGTTTCGATCTTAAATGGATGCAAAGTATCCCTTCTGACCCGAAAGAATGCTTCCCCCTGATCTAAGAACAATGTTCTATTTGACGCAAAGCTTTTACGGTCGTAGCGGATACGTGTATTTCCGTTTAAAAAGATAGATGTTCCATCTGGTAGCTGAATTTCTCTCAATTCTCCTGCCCTTGTCCCCTTTTCAGTAAGCAATGCAGCTGTTTCTACCTCTTTTCGAAATAAGATCCCTGGGTTATGCTGTAGCAATAGCAGGCTGCAGCTAAGCAGTATCAAAGCTGCCGCTGCCGAAGATAGCCAGGTGAATTTTCTGACCGTCTTCTTTTTGGCCTTGAGCGATGGAGCAACTCCCTCCATACGCAGCAATAATTCACGTTTGATCCTATCCCTGTGACTGTCGTCAGCAAAGGGCTTACTGCCTTCATTTGAGATGGACTCATACCAGTCGTCCACATGTTGCTTCTCCTGGTCGGTCAACTTTCCGCCAAGGTAATCCGTTATGATAAGTTTAAAGCGTTCTAAATCCACCTGCAATAATTTTATACTAATACAGGTCAGAACATCGAAAGTACTTTAATTAAATATGTTGTTTATATTAAATAATGATGAAGAAAGCAACTACCGATAAGCAATAAAAATATAGGATCGTGGTCTGCAAATCTTCGCGTTAATTCACGGCGCATGATCTTTTTGGCTTCCGACAGATAGTTTTTAACAGTCTGTTCTGCGAGATTGAGCTCAGCGGCAATTTGAGTGATTGAATAATTGTCAGCCCGCATCAAGTAAACGGCCTTCATCAATTTAGGTAGTTTTTCAATCGAATCATCCACAATAGCTTCCAAGGCTTGATACCTAGCAAAAGCGTGACTGTCTAAATTGGAAAATACATCCATTTTCTCCATGGATTTTTCCAATGCTTGCTTTCGAACACGTTCAGTAGCGTAGTAATTTAGAATTTTGTTTTTGAGTGCTTTATGGAGATAGAATTTTATGGAATCGTATTCACTGTTGATGAGCAATCGTTTTTCCCAAATATGAATAAAAACTTCCTGTACAAGATCCTTAGCCTGAGCCTCCTCTTGAAGATGCCGATAAGCGACGATGTATAACCCCTCCCAATACTGCTCAAAGAAATAGGCAAAGGCCATGGGGTCACCTTCTTTAAAGCGCAGCACATGGTGGTTATCAAATTTGGCTTCGGTAGTGTTCACTTGACAAAGATAGCCCCCGTAGATTATCAAAATGTTAATTTATCGGGAAACTTTTACTTGGATCTAATCTGCAATGAACGTTGTAAAAAAACATCCTAATAATTGTTAATAAACATGTTAATACACTCATATATAAAGGCCTTTTTGTTAAAAACATTTGTTCCATCTTATTTTACCAAGGTAGTCAACGTTATGGAAGGCAATACAAAAAAAATGTTAATAAGCTTGTTAATTTACTTATACTGAACAGACTTTTTGTTAATAACTACGTTATAGTGAAAAATACATGAAATTCGGTCAAGTGGCCAACATCCGAAGCTATTATCCAGCTCATTGTCAGCAAAAGATCCCGTTCATTTTCCATTTGGTCTTTCCATTGCTTTCATCGGCCACAACGGAAAGACATCCTAAGCACTGCATGTTCAGGACAGCGCACACGAAAACGATTTCGGGAAAATGTTATTGAGGATGTTTGGCAATACTGTAAATTCACGCTATAGAAATTCATTTTTTCAAATCCAATTAAAACTAAAATCTACTGGCCGTTAATACCACCAAATTAAGACTTGTAATCATGAAAATTCATTTCATTCTATTATGCTCTCTTTTCAGCGTGTTTTTCCAAACGCTACAAGGAAAAGATCTGAACCTATTGACAGGAGCTTTTAAGCTAGAGCACCTGAAAGCAAATATAGGGAATGACAAATCATGGGTGCCCTATCCGTCTTATTCCGATCGGGTAGCCTGGAATAAGCTGACGGCTCCTTTTAGAGACCGCATCATAAAAAAGGGGAACGAAGCTCTGGCCTATCAATGGCAGGTAGTCAAAGCAACCGACTATCTTGAGTACGAGCGCTCAGGCAACCGCAGTATAATGGAAAAACCACTGAATGAAAATTGCACCGCGTTGACCAATCTGCTGCTAGCAGAACTTACTGAGGGACAAGGACGGTATGTGGATCAAATCCTGAACGGCAGTTGGCAACTGACAGAAATGGCAACATGGTCTCTCTCGGCCCACCTTGGTGCCTTTCAGTCCAGCAAACGGTCGTTGCCGCAAGAGCGCACAGCAGTGGTCGATCTGATGGCCGGTGATATTGGGTCTCTTTTGAGCTGGATTCATTATTTCTTTCGCGATACATTCAATCAAATAAATCCAGCAATCAGCATCCGTTTAAAACAACAGATTCAACTACGCATCATACAACCCTACCTAGACCGTAACGATATGTGGTGGCAGGCATTTGAACTTAAAGAAGGACAATTGGTCAATAATTGGAACCCATGGTGCAATTTTAATGTCCTGACAGCCCTACTTTTGGTTGAGGATAATCCCGACATACAACTTGCAGGAATCTATAAAACGATGTCTTCTGTGGATCGCTTCATCAATTATGTCAAGACAGATGGGGCTTGTGAAGAGGGCCCTTCCTATTGGGGGCATGCAGCAGGCAAGCTTTACGATTACCTAAAAATACTTGCATTAGCTACCAAGGGTAAAATCACTATTTTTGATCAACCTATTATTCGTGATATGGGCGAATACATTGCGCAATCCTATATTGGTGGTGATAAATGGGTCGTTAATTTTGCAGATGCCTCTGCCAAAAGTGCCAGCGATCCATTATTGATTTACCGCTATGGAAGGGACGTCAACAGCAGCGAGATGATGCAATTTGCCCGATATATGGAAAGACTTGGTGACAGAAGCTTAAATTTCAAACCCACAAGAGATATTTTCCGTGTCTTCGAAGACCTCCGATGCTATCCGCAGCTGGAAGATATTACAGCTGCCCTCCCACACAACAATTTTAAATGGTATCCCGAAACACAATTCATTTACCTGAAAAAGGCGCCATTTTTCTTTGCTGCGAAAGGTGGTTTCAACAACGAAAGCCACAATCATAATGATGTTGGAAATTTCATTTTGTATCAGGATCAACAGCCATTATTCATTGATGCGGGTGTTGGCACCTATACAAAAAAAACATTTAGTGCCGACAGATACAGCATCTGGACTATGCAGAGTGCGTACCACAACGTTCCGGCGATCAACGGAACGGATCAATCCTTTGGAAAGGAATATAAAGCCGAAAATGTCGTATTTATGCCTGAACAAAATAGATTCCAGCTTGATATTGGAAAAGCGTATCCAAAATCAGCCAACATCACATACTGGAAGAGAAGTTACACACTTTCGCAAAAAGGATTGGATATTCAGGATGAGTTTAAAATTATTGATCCTAAGCAGGCTAATATCATTCATTTTCTGGTTGCACGGGAACCAAAAATAGGGAACGGAGTCATCATTCTAAAAAATGTAGGCGCAACTTTGTATTTCGATCCTGCACAGTTCACTGCCAGCTTCGATGTCATTCCACAGGAGGACTCCAGGCTGAATCAGGTATGGGGGAAGGAACTTTATCGCATTAAGCTCACCGCTAAAAACATCAATCCGACTGATAAATATAGCTTTACAATTCGTCAAGAGAGTTTATAATAAAAGAATCGTGATATTATGTAACTTCATGGAATTATAAGCCGGAAGTGAAAAAAAGTCCTGCATTTGCGGGCCGAAACCGGGCTTTCTAGACAGCATTTTTAATGCTGCTGACACGGGAAATCAATTTTCGGAACAATACGGATAGAGATGAAAACAGATGAAAGAAAAATTGTAGGTACGCTAGCTCATCTTTTGGTAAACGATTCCGATAGCGTTGAGGTGAACACATTTCTGTATTCATTAATCGGTACCCTAAGTAAAAATCGAACTGCGCTTGTGCAATTTGTGAAAAGATGGCAAGATAAAGAAGATGGCTCAGCTATTCTTAGAAAGGATCTTTGGACGGATTTCAAGCAGCTTGTGGGCGGTAATCCTGATCTTGGTATCGCTATGATTGACGGCCTTAGGATCAACAACATTGCCGGTTTTTTCGATGAAATCAATACAGTTTACATGTCTTTTGAAAACTGGAAGATAGGAAGTCTAGACGGCTTTGACGATTTACTGTACGGTGGATTTGGCAGGTTTAAAGACGCCGCCTCACATGCTATTGTTTGGAAAGATATTGCCCATAGCAGCGCATCTTTGGGTACCGAAACAACTTTGGCGTATTATCAGCAAAAACTCGGGGCAGGTTCACCTTTTAATCAAACACATTTTCAAAGGAAACTGGAAGAGCTAAAAGCCGGCCAAGGAGAAACGTATTTTGACATCGTTGCCGAAATCATCCGATCTCATCGCAAGATCACCTGGATCTACAAAGGACATCCTCATAACAAATCATTCTATTTATAAGAACTAAACTTAACATGATGAAGCATCTGATCAGAATAACTTTCCTGCTTATTATATTATTCCATCAAGCTGCGCTAGCGAGTGAACGACTCAAAGTGGCTGTAGCGGGACTTAACCATGACCATGTATTCTTGCTGCTCAATTTATATAAGGATAAAAAAGTGGATATTATTGGTATTGCTGAGTCAAATAAAACGTTATCGAAAAAGATACAAACGCAATATAATCTACCCGCCGCCCTCTTCCATCAAGATTTACACAGTTTATTGGCGCATGTTACACCGGATGCGGTGTTGGCTTACAATCCCACCGATGAGCATATCCATGTGGCAGAGGCCTGCCTCCCGCTGAAAATCCCTGTGATGGTGGAGAAACCTCTCGCAACCACTTTATACGATGCAAAACGGATCGCACATTTATCCAAACAGTTTGAGACTCCCTTTTTGGTAAATTATGAAACGACGTGGTATAAAAGCAATCAGAAACTGAAGGAATTGGTGGACAAAGGTGAAGTTGGACAAATCACACGTATGCTTGTAAAAGACGGACACGAAGGTCCCAAAGAAATAGGATGCAGCGATTACTTTTTGGATTGGCTCACTGATCCGAAAAAAAATGGTGGAGGTGCAATCATGGATTTTGGCTGCTATGGTGCCAATCTCATGACCTGGCTCAAAAATGGCGAAAAACCAATTTCCGTCACAGCATTCACCCAACAGTTAAAACCGAAAGTCTATCCTAAAGTCGACGACAACGCCACTATTATTCTTAACTATCGAGATGGCAGTACAGGCATTATCCAAGCTTCCTGGGCTTGGCCATATAGTGTTAAAGATCTGCAGATTTTTGGTACAAAAGCCCAGCTCTATGCCAAAAACGATAAGGAGCTCCTAAAATACACGCAACAAAATGGTCCGCCTACGGATATACCGACGACAATTCCTTACTTTGAGCATCACATTGCTTACCTTGAACAGGTCTTGAAACATAAAATAATCCCAGAAAGTGATCTCGGATCAATTCATAATAATGTCATCGTAGTCGAGATTCTGGAAGCTGCAAAACGATCGGCTACAGCAGGAAAGACCATCGTTCTAAATTAAGCAAGGTCAGTAGACAGCTCATCTACCGACCTTGTGTGTACTATTCAATTAATATCCTGGGTTTTGATACATGCGCGCCGGATCCAGCTTATATTCATCAAAAGGAATTGGATAGTATCGATCTTTTGTGGATATATTGGAGATTTTAGCATTGCCATAGTCAGCCTGGTTTTTGGTCTTAAAATAAGTCACCAGTTCCTGCGCATTATAATTACGGATCAAATCAAACCAGCGTTGGTTTTCAAATGCCAGTTCCACACGGCGTTCATGCAATATGGCCTCTTTCAAGGTTGGATATTTACTACGATAGCTCGTATTCAGCATAGCTGTTGCATAAGATGGCAACCCTGCACGCTCACGTACTTCATCTAACAGCACAAGAGCTTCAGCATCTTTGCCTAAGCGATATTTTGCTTCTGCCAATAACAGCATCACATCGGCGTAACGGATCAAGATCCAATCGTTTCCTCCCCAACCATTGGTACCTGCCCCGTCACTATTATCCCTAAATTTGGTTACAAACCAATCGTTAACTTGCGTATTCGCGGCAAACTTTACGGAGAAATCTTTTCGGATATCGCTTTGTTCGTAATCTTTAACCAAATCGAGTTTTGCCACTTCACCAGCACCCGTCGAATTGTAGCGTGAATTGATGGTCTCCCCCCGCGCCTGGTAGTTACGGGCAATACTTGAACTATAGTTTTGGTCTCCTTGTTTGTACTGAATCTGAAAAACAAGTTCTTTACAACTATTTTTCTTGGTCACATCGAAAACATCGGCATAAGGAATTTCGTTTAGTTTGCCGAAAGTACGCATTTGGTAAGCCGCATTGAGGTACTGCTCTGCTTTCGCAAAATTTTCCGCACTCCCCGATGTCTGCGTAGCGCCCAAAGTCAGATATACTTGTCCCAAAATCGCATTGACGGCCGCTTTAGACGCTCTGCCAATGACATAATCTTTTTGTGTATTGGGAAGATTGCTGGACAAAGCCTCGGTCAAATCTTTAATGATCTGCTCGTAAACAATTGATTCTTTCTGCCGAAAAGCCAATTCATTTGCTTGCTCTTTACTTATCACCTGTGTTGTAGCTAATGGAATATCTCCGAATTTACGTACCATGTGGAAATATAATAATGCACGTACAAATTTTGCTTCCGCAATATAACGTCCTTTTAATTCTGCACTAGTAAAGGTCACATCGTCCACATGCGAGAGAACAACATTACAGCGACTGATTGCGGCGTACATAGCCGACCAATGTGTCTTGAGGTAGGTATTGCTTGGTAGCAACGAAAAGTCATTGAATTGGAAAGGCTCCCCGGCATTGGATTGATTATCATTACGTCCACTATTATCAGAACGTTCCTCGTTATATAATGTACTCGATTCCCCAAGTGTACTCCCCGAACGAAGTGACTGGTAGAGCCCATTGACGGCCAAAAGCACATCATTTTCTGATTTGAAGTAATCATCGATTGTGACAGCATTGGGGTTTTTCTGATTTAAGAAATCTTTGGTACATGAAGACAACGCCAACAAAACAAAGGGTAATATATATCTTTTTTTCATCCTGTTATTTTTTTATTTTTCACCAGTCCATGCAACCCAAGGGTCTCGTAGGACTGCATTTTACTATACTGAAGCTATTAACATAGGTTTTTGCTTAATATTTCCGCTGCACAAATAGCTCCTACATACTGCTATTAAAAAGTGACTTTCACGCCAAGGTTATATGATCTCACCAATGGATAAAGCCCATAATCCACACCCGGAGTCAAATTACCACGCTGATTGTAATCCGGTTCTGGATTGTAGCCTTTGTATTTAGAAATCGTAAATGGATTGTCTACAGTAGCGTAGACTCTTAGCCCAGAAAGCGTTAATTTTTCTACCAAACCTTTGGGAAGATTGTAGCCCAAAGCAATATTTGTCATCCGCAAGAATGAACCGTCCTGCAAATAAAAATCGGAAAGGCGTGTACTGTTACTTTGCGTACCACCACGCGATGCACGGTATACTTTACCATTTCCGGGATTTTGAGCTGAACGGTAACGTTGTGCCACATCTGCATATTGATTGCCGGAGCCTTCCATATTATAGAGGTAATAATCATAGCCATCCAATACTTTATTTCCTTGGGAACCATTAAATGATGCCCTTAGATCAAATGCCTTATAGCGCGCATTAAGAGCAAAGCCATAGGTGAAATTAGGATGTGGATTGCCGATCACCCGTTTATCGGCATCATTGACGATACCATTGCCATCTACATCTTCAAAATAGAGATCTCCAGGTTGTAGCGGAGTGGTTGAAGCCGCTGAAGGTGCGACAGTTTTATAATTCTCTTCAGTTGCGACACCCAGAACTTTAAAACCGTAGAACATACCAATTGGACTTCCCTCTTGCGTAATATGCGTTAAGTAAGAGCGTTCAGCACCATTCGTCAATATTGTAGAAGCCCCACCAAGATCGAGCACTTTATTTCTGTTTACATTGATATTCCCGCTCAAGCCTAGTTCAAATTCATTTTTACGAATCAGCGTAGCATCAACCTGTAAATCAAAGCCTTTATTCTGCACCTTCGAATTAGGGAGATTGGTCAAGATCGTCGTTGATCCAGATACAGCAGAGAGTGGCTGGTTGAATAATAAATTGAAGGAACGGCTCAGGTAGAAGTTGGTCATAATGTTGAGGCGGCCTTTCAACAAACCGAGATCAAGACCGGCGTTGTATTGCGAGGTTGTTTCCCAGCTCAATTTTGGATCGAGTAGATTGCCTGCCGTATAAGAGGTCTCTACTTTATCCCCAAGGATTACACCCGCTGGTGAGTTGATCACGGATATCGCATTGTAATCACCAATATTATTATTTCCACTACGTCCCCAGCTCGCTCTTAGTTTGACTGTCGATTGTTGCCCTAACCAATCCGTATAAAATTCCTCCTTGGAGAGAGTCCACCCGGCTGAAACCGATGGAAAAGTTCCCCATTTACTGTTCGGTCCAAAGCGCGATGAACCGTCTGTACGAATGGATGCCGAAAGGAAATATTTCGAATCGAAACTGTAGTTTACGCGGCTAAAATAAGACTGGAGCGTGGTGATGCGTTTGAACGTATCGTCTTTTAGCAATTGGAAATTAGAAGGATCAGCACCCTTGTCGGTAATTTCACCTATGGCATTATTATTAAAACCGTTGGCTCTCACACCTTGATAATCGTAATCTGTTCGTTGAGCCGAATAACCTAATAATGCGGATACCTGGTGTTTACCACCAAAGGTTTTGTTGTAGTTTAACGTTGTTTCCACCAATTTGTCCAATTCACTTTTTGTCTTGGCATCTGCATAGGCCGCAGAAATTGCCTGCGGTGAAAACGGTTTGTTGTTTCCATCGGATATACTTGTCGGACGGAAATAATCATACTTCTCGTCATAAGTAGACAGTCCACCGTTTACTTTGAGATTTAGGCCATCGATAATGGAAAAATCAGCAAAAGCATTGTATAAACCCCGCTTTCCACGACGGTTATTTTTAATCTCAGTGACATAAGCCAATGGATTTTCTGGATTCTGTATACCATAATTATTGGCAGAAAGATCGGCCATCAGATATTTAGCATAAGTCCCATCTTCATTATAAACAGGCAACGTCGGCAGATAGATCAAAGCCGCCATGGATGGACTTCTATCGTAACGTCCGGTAGTTACCTCATTATTGTCGTTATACGTAAAGGACACATTAGCGCCAACGGTCAGTCTTTTACTCACTTTGCTATCGATATTGGCCCGGAAATTAAAGACTTTCTGATCCGTACCAAGCATGATACCCTGCTGATTCTGATAAGATCCACTTAGGAAATAGCGATTTTTTTCGTTACCGCCATATGTAGAGAGATTATGACGTTGGAAAGGGGCATTACGGTATAGCGCATCCTGCCAATCCGTATCGTATTTCGCTTTTTTTGCTGTACCAGATGCAAAGTCATAGTAATCTTCAGGAATACTTACTGAGCCGGCATTTCCAACATTGGCGATACGTGTTTTATTATCATCAAAGCGCCTACTGTCGCTCCAGGCGATCCCTTTCGTGGCCAACAGGTCTCTATAGGAATTGTTACGACCATCAATCAGCAGATCAATAAACTGTTCTGAATTTAGAACATCAATTTTCTTGGAAAGCTGACCAAAGCCACCCAATACTTCGTAGTCTACATTACTTTTACCTTCCTTGCCACGCTTGGTTGTGATCAATACAACACCGCCGGCGCCACGCGAGCCATAGATGGCTGCAGAAGCAGCATCCTTTAGCACATCGATAGATTCAATATCATTGGGGTTGATATTCAAATTGTTTCCTGCAGGATAGCCATCAATAACGTACAGTGGATCCGAACCAGCGTTGATCGATCCCATACCGCGGACACGCATTTTGGTACCATCGTATGGGGCACCACTTGTCTGCATGACTTGTACACCTGCTACCTTACCAACCAACGACTGGGATAACTTTGGTGCGCTCAAATTGAGTTCCTCGGCCTTAACGCTAGCGATCGCGCCAGTAACATCCGACTTTCTGATTCGCTGATATCCGATTGAGATGGTCACCTCTTCCAGTGTGTTTTCATCGGTCTGTAAGGAAAAGATCTGTCCATTGAACTGGGAGACAGCCTGTACGAGCTTGCTATACCCAATAAAGGAAATACTCAGGTTATCGCCCATTTCGGCTTCGATCTGAAAATTTCCTTTTTCGTCAGACTGAACAGATTTTTTACTTTTCAAATTTTGGACGGTTGCTCCAGCGACAGCACGTCCTTGGGCGTCGACGACACGACCTTTGACGATTCCCTGTACATGCGTAAATTGCGATGAGGTTAGTGTGAGTGGTTTGGCTTGAACAGCTGGTGAGCTTGCTGCGATAGCACATAACAACCAAAAGACATTGTCGGCTTTAAATTTCATAAGTAGCGCATTTGATTTATGGGTACAAGATTACAAATGCTATATGAAGGCAGGGTCAATAAAACATTAACAGTTTTTAACTAAACCGGGTTAGCAAACTACGAAAGCTTAACAAAAGGATAACAATACACCTAAGATTTATTCCTAAGCTTCCTGCTAACAAAACTATAAATCCATAAAATCAGAAGATATAAAGCAGCCGCAAAAAGAATATTGCCGATCAGTTTTAGAGATTCAAATTCTTGATAGCCGATTTGCTCCTTTAGATCGAGGCTATAGCCGCTTCCCTCCCTATAGAATATCCATGGAAATCCTACCGTTAAATTGCCATCGACATCCAGTTCATTGTGATAGAAACAAACTGTCAAAATAGCAAAAACACCAATAGCACCAACAAGCACTTTGAATAATGCTGGTACTATTGATGTTTTATGTTGTTCAGGTTTTGCGTGCATGATTAAATATAGCAATTCATTTTGATTGCATCTGATAATCACTATAGGTACCTTGGCATTGACTAGCTCGTTCTACACATTTTGATCGTCGTATTTTACAAGGTTGATCAAACTTAACATAGCGTTATACTATATCCTTCCCTTCATCTCCTTTCATGATAAGATGGATGCGGTCCTCTAAAACTCTTTTATGCCAAGCATCCAATAGCGATCTTGTTTTTCCGACAAGGTCTCCCCCCTCATTCGTCTCCATCATTTTCACCCACTCTTCTGCAAATTCCCCATATTCAACGATACTATTTTCGGACTGCGTATATTGGATCAAATATTCCATCGCAAATACATTAGCCCAACGGTCGGGGTGTATTGGATCACACATATACTCAGCAATGTCAATCTTATCAATAAATTCCTGTACAACTTCTTCCGGTGTGAAATTGAACAGGTCGCAAAATTGCTTAAATGCTGGCGTTAATTTAATTTTTTCTAATGTTTTCATATTTATTCATTTAAAAAGTCATCAATGGCTTCATGCATATCGTACCTGTCTAACCACTTTGATGCAAGTCCACCTTTATAAAAGGACAAGTAGCTTTCCACAATTCATTTATAACTCAAACTCTTCATCCTTAGATTCCAAAATACGATCGAGCCAGGCCTCATACAGCGCTATTCTTTTATCGAGGTCGCGATAAAAAAAATAGCGTTTATTGAGTTCCTGTAAATCCATAATAAATCGTTTAAAAAAAGGCGTATGGCGATATTCCCAATCAATAAGATCTCCATAACCATCATGGACACGATGAATAAGTCCCAAAACTGGATTATAGGTAGCTTTATCCAGGTGCATTGTTGCTAAAAAGTCGGGTGTAGATACCTGTTGCATCATGGTGTTGATATAATGCGCTGGATGAACACCATTTATCAGGCAAGTCAGCAGAAAATCCTTACTCAATTTAAAGGATATGTTTTCGTTTAAATAGATGCGGTCTTTAAGCCGCACTTTTGTAGCAAAAAGGTCATAGATCTGTGCAGTGATGTTACGGCCTTTATTTCTGCGCTCGCCCGTGCTATAATTTCTATTGATAGCCAATTTTACCTGACGTCGCAATAATTTCACCACCATTTCCTTTTCGTTCTTTTCGAATTCAATTTTTAAAGGATTATCGACTTTAGGAATTTTATCGTTGACATAACGTACGGCTCTAGTGGCAATATTGTAGCTTGACTTATCTGTAAAATTTTGATCTATAAAAGAGTAATGATCTAGAAACAATTGAATAAAAGCTGGTGCAGCGATGCCAAAAAGCTCGCATATTAACCGAAAATTTCGCGGTACCTCTAAAGGTACTCCAGTAATATCTTCCATATTTTTTTTATTTATGTTCAATATAGCGGAAGCCAAAACTTTTGGCTTTAGTTTTCCGCAGCGGTGCGCTTCCCTTCTTTCCTACCAACACCCCTAGTTCCCGCATCAAGCTTTTCACGCGGATATTTTCTTCGAGGTATTTTTCCGTATAGCGCCAAAGTTCAAGCGGCGTTCTGTATTTCTTAAAATAATCTTTTTGGATAAGCTTATCCAAAAGGAGTTCCACGGCCATGCAATCACTTGTATACTGTTCAACTTGCGCTGGATCTTCGGGCCTAATTTCTTCCATTAACTGGAAAAAAGTTATGGTTTCTACGGCATTGATAAAATATTCCATTTGGTAGTGGCGAATACCTTTTTCTTCTCAAATCGAGAACTCAAACTGATAGCTGATTTTATTATCAAATTTACTGATATCTACTTTCCTACGGTTGAAAACCCAATTCAGGTGGACCATAACTTCAAGATTTCCGGCCGGTATTTTGAGTTCTTCCATTTCCTTAACGTAGGTTTCCTTTTGTCCCATTAAGAAAGCCATTTCTTCACGAGTAAATCCGAAGCTGATCCGATTTAATATCAGGAGATAAATAATCCCCGCATAGTACATAGAAAATTCTGCACGAAATCTTTCTCTTCCAGTATCATTAATTAAATGTTGCATGCTCCTCCTTTCGATTTTCTCACGACCAATCCATTTTGCTGGATGAGTCCATATCGCACATTCCAGCCCTTTTCTATCCTCCGTTTTAGATAGGTGCACCATAGTTGAAAATCGTGCGAATACATCACTCCCCCATAAGATATTTTTGGTGCAACTACTTTTTTGATCATCATAGTGTACAATTGGTTATTCAAATAATTTGAGTAGCTCTTCCTTACTGATCGATTTCATCAGATTCGTTTCATCTAAAATGAGTCCTTCGGATATTCGTTTTTTACTTTCCTGAAGTGCTAAGATGTATTCCTCAACGGAATCCCGACACACAATCTTGTAAGCCATGACATGCTTGTCCTGACCAATGCGGTAGCACCGATCGATTGCCTGTGCTTCGGCAGCGGGATTCCACCAAGGGTCCAAAATATAAACATAATCAGCCGCGGTCAGATTCAGGCCCGTTCCGCCGGCTTTGAGACTGATTAAAAACACACGGCATTCGTCCTCGTCCTGAAATCGTTCAACCGCATTTTGTCGCTGCTCCTGATTCATTTTGCCATCAAGGTAGGTATATGCTATTCCTTTCGCTTCAATGCGCTGAGCTACAAGTTTAAGCATGGAAGTATACGACGAAAAGATTAGAATCTTATGATTTGGAGCCACTTCATCCATGATCTCGTCAATAAAATCCAGTTTTATAGATTCTTGCCCGAAGCCACCATCTTTCATCAAAACGGGCGAATTGCAAAGCTGTCGTAACTTTTGCAAAGCCTCGATGGCCAAAAATTTGGTTTTTGTGGCATTTGCGCTATTCAGATTGCTCTCAATCTCCCCCTTAAATATTTTCCTGACCTTATCGTATATCTTTCTTTGCTCCGGAAGCATATCCATATAAAGAATTGTTTCGGTCTTTTCAGGAAGATCTAAAGCAACCTGTTTTTTTGTCCGTCGGAGAATAAAGGGCTGAATCATCTTTTGGAGGCTACAGGTGGTCTCTTGAACCATATCCGTTCCTTTAGCACCTTTATATGCCCGATTAAAATTCCGATAATCTCCAAAGAAACCAGGATTGACCAATGACATTTGAGCATAAATATCTTGTATTCCGTTTTCAATTGGCGTTCCGGTCATTGCAATGCGATAATCAGCCTGAACCATTGACAGCACCTCAAAACGCTTCGAATTACGGTTTTTAACAGCTTGGGATTCGTCCATAATAAGATAGCTAAATTCCAAACTTGTCAAATATTCCGCATCCGTTAACATCGTTCCATACGTCGTAAGCATCACTGTGCCTTCCGAATCAAAAATAAAGCCTTCCCGCAGCTTCCCATGATAGACTTTCATTTGTCGATGAGGAGCGAATTTGTTGTATTCATTTGCCCAATTAAACAACAGGGAATTCGGGACTACTACTAATGCAGATTTCGCCAGAGCGTGCTGTTGATAATAATATTCCAGCAATGTTATAATTTGCAGCGTTTTCCCCAAACCCATATCATCGGCCAGAAGACCTCCCCAATGAAATTCATTTAAAAAGGCGAGCCAGCTGAAGCCTACCTGTTGATAAGGACGTAACTGTGCTTTTAAGCCTTTGGGCGGCTCCAAAAGAGGAATCTCTTCCAATGCAGCGAGTTTCTCACGACGTTCTCGAACACTATCTTGGATAATCTTTTTATCTATTCTATCCAAGGTTCTCTGCATAGACACAAGTTGAATTGTATTTAAGACCAAACAATCCTCTTCCCTCCTTGCTCCTAAAAAAAGTGGTTTAAAGATTTCTCGATCTGCGCGGCGAATAATACCAAAATCTCCTTCACCAACGCTAAAAACGCGATCTGTTCCCATGATCAAATCCTCAAATTCATCCATTGAAACTGGATATCGTCCAAATTTTGGCCCGAGTAGAATCGAACAATGATTATTGTCAAGACGAATGTTACGCACATGACAATTTAGAGGAAACGGATAATATGCAGTACCGCGCTGAAGATTTTCAATTTCAACAATAATATCATTGGTAGCACAGCTATCCATGAAATCATACAACCAAGTTGTATAGTCAATTTCTTTTAAAGGTATCAACCAATTGTTTTGTAATTTGGTATCTTTCAATAGCGAATGTTGTCCTTTAAAAAATTCCTGAAGACTCCGTTCTGTAACCTTATCCCGTTCAAAATATGCCAATTGATGCGGCTTCTCCTGTACGATCAGATTGCTATTGGAGTTGAGCAAATACCGCCCCTCTTTCTCGTATTCGACAAAAGCCGCAACACGAAGAAATTGATCAATTACAGAAATAGTAGCGATCTTTTTAAACGGTTTGAAGACTTGAGGAATGGCCCTATTTTCGTCTAGCCTATTCAATATGACGAGTTCTGCAATTTTTGATAGGGGTATGAGATAATCGTTCAAGAAGGCCTGAAAATGTTCTTTAAAAACAGTCAATTTATAGTTACACCGTCGGAATTTCTGCAATACATCAGCCTGCGTCAGATTATCAATAAATACAATTCCCTCATTGGATACTTTCAAAAAAAAACAATTTTCCTCCCCTAAAAACTCAGGACAATCGATGAGCTGATGGTTGTAATAAAGGCAAATTCGCATTGTCAAATAACGATCCAGATCATTAATTTCCACTTTGAGTTCCAAGTTTCTTTGCGCTTTTATTACTGCTGCGTTCTCCAGCCTGCGTGAATTTTTTAAATTAAGCTGATGGGCATAACGATAGCGTTTAAATGTTTCTACGAAGTGTAATTTAATAGGGAACGGAGGATTCTCCAATAAGTCACGCCAGACCTGCATGATTTCCCATTGTTTCCGCTGGAAGTAATTAACATCTTCGTGGATCAGATCCTTTCTTTCTTCTCGAAGCATTTTATCTTCTCGTAAGATAGCTGCAAATCGCCGGCTGAATAATTCCAGGTATTGATCATAAGAATTTAAAGACATCTTTAAGTTACTTTCATCCAATAGATAAGAATGCGAAAAGGAACGAGCGTGTTTAAATTTGTAATGAAAAGGAAAAAAGACAGGCAGATCAAAAGCAGAAAAATTCGTCGTAACGAAGAAGTATACTTCATCTTTAAGTTGTAGATCAAGATATCCCTCCAAGTTTCTTTCCGGCAATCGAAATCCACGATCATAATCATCAGCATATAATCGATAAAATCGCCCATATTCGTCATTCGTTGCCGCAGTTACATTCGTGTAAGAATAGTACTCACACACCGTAAATGGAACTATCTTTTTCTTCCATTCGGGCAACTTATTAATTTCATCCTGATATAAACCTTTTAAATAATTGGGATAATCAGGGTGTAATTTATTAAATAATAACGTTGCTTCGTGTCTACAAAGTCCCGTGACATCTTCGCTACAAGAACAGTTAATACTGAGCTGATCCGCTCTCAGCTCAATAGCAACAGTAATACCCGAGAACGCTTTTGCCTGAAGTTCATATTTCGGTGGATAAGGACGTACCTGAATAACGATATCTTTTCGGTTTATAAATGAAATTTCATCAGCAGCATAATATTTTTTCAGGTAGTCCGGAGTCATTCTCCCTATACATCCATCTTCCCAAAAAATTGTTAGTGGTACACTGGAATTCCTTTTTGGAAGTATCTTATCTATTGCACGAATCTTGGGATCCGCAGCAATCAAATTTTGGTCAATTCCCATCATATCCTTTCGTTTATTTTATCTGCGATTTTAATTCCATATACTTCATGCTTTGATCGCACAAATCGACAAAGAAATCCTTAATTTCTTTCGCTTTCGATCTAAGGTATTCGATATCAAGTTGGGCCAGTTCCGGAGGAAGCTCATAGACCCTTCCTTTCATCTGTTTTAATAACTCCTCGTTCAAGCGTTTATCCAGATCGTCTTTTGGCCTAAAAAATTCCTTGACTTTTTTATCACAGATGCAAGTCCAATCCACCAGATCCGCCATAGTTACGTACATCGGTGCATAACCGATGCGTAGATAGAGATAACTGTAAAGGCCGGTAGAAGTCAGCTGATTTAAAAATAACACCGCCAATTGCGGACTCGAAAGATTATCAAAAGCAAAAACATCAGTAAGATCTTGCATGAGTTTTGAATTTCGAGTCCATGAAATCGAAGTCTTAGATATCATACTCTGCCAATCGACAGGCACAACCGAATAAGTTGGTTTATAACGCGGATGCCGGTAGAGAACAACAGATTCATTCCATATGGTATGGGAAAACCGGCTGCCTTGGCTTAATTTTGTCTTCAAGAAGTCCGTATTCAAAAAAGCTACAACTGCAGTAACTTGACCGTAAGCGATCTTTCGAAAATGACAATGACCCAATTTCTTTTTTATCACAACAAGGTAGATCTCGGCGTTTCCATTGTCCTGCTGTGGAAAATCAAAAAGCCCTTTTCCATGGGCATCGCTGACATAATAATTGAGCAACATGATTTGCTCGGGATTATTTTCCTGGCGGATCTGATGCAACACCTCCTGTACATCGCCCTGATAACGAGATGGCCAGGGGAAACTATGAAAATCTGCACCAACATTGACTTGCTCCTGTTCCTTCCTTTTGGCCAAATTGCTCTTTTCCAGTGCTGCTTGAGCAGTGGACTGTACTTTCACAAGTGCATCGTATTCGGCCTGTAAGGCTTCCATAAAGTAGCGGAACAACTTTTCTATTGCAGCCTGTAATACGATACAATGATCATATAGTTGCGAAGCATCGACGGCAGAAATATCCAGATCTCTGTTTTGATTAACAGCATTAAAAGAATTATCCAGTAATGCAAAACGCATCTTATCTTCGTCTGTCTCTCCCATAAAGGCAGATTTGAACATCGGGAAATGCGTATGCAGATTCCGAATCCGACTGTCAAGACTATGTACGTTATTGCATTTGCCCTCTACCATCACCTGAAGCAGCTTTAAATGACTTTCCAAACTTTGATGAACCATAAATAAAGCGCGCGGATAATTGGCTATTTCTGCAAATGTTTGTGCTCCGTGTAAAAACTCCGCGGATACAGCAATCGCCTTTTCATAATACTTTTCAGAGAGATCCAATATGCCACGTATTTCCTTTCCTTTACTCATGAGTGAACTACTTCGCGCACAACTAAAAATCTCATGCTGAGGCAAGATCGCATAACAATAAAATAAGCTTCCGAGCTTTATTTTATTCTTCAATTCTGGCGCAAAAATCAATTCAAATGAAATGTCCTCCTGATCTATCAAGCACAACTCCACAATCGGTTTTAGCACTTTGTGTGAAAGCCCACTCACGGGTTTAAGCGTTAAAACTAAATGATGGCATTCCTTATCGAGAAATTGATATTTAACGAAAAAGGCACGATCGAGATCCATACGCTGGGAAAGCCTATCAATAATTAATCGGCTATTAATTTCCATACTAAATGATTTAAGGTTAAAAAATTAACGCAATAAAACCGCCCAACAGATCAAACTGTTACAGATCATTATTGCAAATAATCAATACTTAATTTGTAAAAAAGATAGTATAACATCCAAGGAGACTACATAGGGTTCAACACGTTTTAATATATAGACGTTCGCCCCTTGGCTTTTTAGGAAATACCAGCACCACAATTAAAAATGTATCGAAACTTTCATTTCTTGAAAGAGTGATGAGCTACCGCTGGTAATTTGATAGCTAAACACCTTGTAATCCTATCGTATGGAAAACAATAACAACACAAATATATAGTTAATATATACAAATATATAAATTAACAGTTTTATAACAAAATATTTTTTTGAAATAACTTGGAAAACTTTACACCAACCCTGTAAATACAAATGCTAATAAAACCCCAGAATTCACGAATTATAACGAGCAAGAGGCGAATTGTAAACAATCGATAGGTTACTTATATACTCTGTTATCTTTAGCAGAATAGATCTTTAGTAAGTGTCCTCTTTTTCTGCAAGGAACAGTCCTTTATCTGAAGATGACCTTGGCACCAAGTATTGGCACCAGACCAACAAAGGACAAGTTGTATTGGTGCCAGTTACAAAGAATTAACAAAAGCACCGAAAGCTTAATGCATGGGCTTAAGAAAGTATGAGTTCGTACCGTACAGATCTACCATGTCCTAATTGTTCAACTATCCCGAGTTCTTGCAACCTTTGCAGATCCCTAGTCGCAGTAGCTTTTGAGGTCCTCGTAATAGACATATATTTTTTTGCAGTCATCCCGCCAATAAAACCTTCAAGTCCTTGATCGAGCATCCGATTGATAACCTTCATTTGCCGATCGTTCAATAGATCACGATTTCTATCAAAAAATTTCGCTTTTTTTACAGTAAACTCAATAAGCTCTCTAGTTTCCTTTTGTGCCTCAAAAATTACTTTGGTAAAGTAGCTAATCCACCCTGTAATATCTAAACTAGCTTGTGCAATTTTTAAATTATCGTAATAAGCTTGTTTGTTTTTCTCAATAGTTTTTGATATCGACAACAGGACTGGAGACTTTAATGTATGCGACAGCGTATATTCGGCCAATGCTCTTCCAATTCGACCATTGCCATCCTCAAAAGGATGAATTGACTCAAAGTAAAGATGAATAATGGCCGCCTTGACCAATGCTGCAATGATATACTCTGACTCCTTAACTTCGTATGATTTAAACCAGTCTATCATTTGCTCCATTTCTTTTGGAACGACAGCAGACGGGGGAGCTTCATAATGAACAGTTTCTTTACCATATGAACCTGAAATTATCTGCATAGGCTCCTCGCCCGTACGCCATTTTCCAGCGTTAATTCGAGGAAATCCCGCCATTAATATAGCATGCCACCTCATTATAACTTCGACTGTCAGTTCAATACCGGCACTATCTCTTATGGTTGTCATTAATTCGGCGACCCCTTCAACTCTCCGATCACGAACAACGACATCACCTTGGATACCGAGATTTTTCTTAATTGAAGACATTACATCTTCACGGCTCATATACTCCCCCTCAATTTCCGAGGTCTTCATAGCTTCAGATATAAGCACCTCTACAAATGCTTGCTGTTTTAGCTCTGAATTCAGTCCTGTTAACAAACCGTTTACTGCTCCTATTTCTTGCGCAAATGCAATCGCTATGGATTGAACCTCTTCAATCCTATAGAAGAAATTAGGCCAGTCTTTATATTGCCAGTTATACATATTGAGCCGATTTAAAAATATAATCGGCTCAAATATAAGCAAAATTTGAGCCGATTAACCAAATTAATCGGCTCAAAGGAAAAATCATATTGATTATCTAGCGCTCTTAACAATATATTTACAAATTCAATACAGCAAAATTACTTTCCTTTTAAATCTTCAAGATAATAACTGAAATCGGCTATTTTTCCAACGATTGTCTTCCATTACTTTAGCTTCCAAACCCAAAAGGCCTATGGAATTCAAGTACAAAGACTTGGGATATAAACCCCGATTTCGAACATATCGAAACCTTAGATGGTAAACGACAAATCTTTGCATTACAGGACCATAAAGATGGTCGCTGTACTTTATACAACAACAAGACAAAACAACGAATCGGCAACAAAAGCTACATGACCATCAATCCCAACGGGTGGGTACAACATAAAAATGAGCGCAATCGGGACGAAGGCTATTTTATTGACATTGCTACGGGCAAGGAATATAAAGAATAAAAATATACCGCTCAATCTCAGCAAAAATTACCAAGATCAATTTATACCAGACAACATATATGCTTTAAGATTTATTAACCTTAAAGGAATACTGAGTTAGTAGCTTTGTCCAACTAAAACTGATCTTGTGAGCGAATTACTGATAGCATCATTGAAGCAGGGTGATCACTTTGCCATGGAACAGATTTTTAATTTGTACTGGGAAGCCATATTTGATGCCGCTTTTAAGAAAATAGGTGACGAAAATGTCGCTCAAGACATCACTCAGGAAATTTTTATCTCCTTGTGGGAAAATCGTGAACAAGTCATCATATCTGGCGGTTTGGCAGCCTATCTGCATGGTGCAGTAAAATTTAAAGTCATCAACCATTTTCGGAGTACGACGGTTAAAGGTGGTCATAAAGCCGAACTAGCATCTTTAATGAACCAGCAATATGCAGATTCAGCCGATGACCTGCTGATCCTTAAAGATGCACAGCAAAAAGTTGAAGAAGCTTTAACGCAACTTCCCGAACGTATGCGATTGGTCGTCACCATGCGCCGAAAGCAAGAAAAATCGATCAAAGAAATTGCCAGCGAGCTGAATGTCTCCGTACAAACTGTTAAAAACCAGCTTACCTCAGCTATGAAACTGCTCAAAAAAAGTCTTTCTTAACTAGCCTTTCGATCTTTTTTCATTAGTTAACAATAAATTCATATACTCCTAACATTTTCAGCTAGTACCATCTCCCATTTGAAGTGACATGTATTCAAATGACAGAAGAAAAAGCAAAGCAATTACTGCAAAGGTATTTAAATGGAGAGGCTACCGCCGCTGAAATCAGACAAGTTGAAGATTGGTATGCTCAACTGGATAATACTGACAAAAAAATCCCGCAGGAACGCAAAACCGCACTGCGTCAGCAATTGCTGAGCAACATCCAATCAGCCACTTCAGAAAATAAAAGTAAACGGCTTTCGCTGCGCTATTCTTCCCTTTTCAAAATTGCAGCTACTATTTTAATGATTGTTTCGGCAGGACTCGTTTATTGGACAGTGAACAATCAACCTATCGCAGCCTCTACACAGCTCGTCACGACGACCCTTGCAGATGAACATAAAAAGATTGTATTGGCAGATGGTTCGATAATTAACCTGGAACCCTCTTCAAAAATCAGCTATCCAAGTAAATTCGAGGGAAATATCCGTGAAATAGCACTGACTGAAGGGGAAGCCTTCTTTGATATTGCCCACGACGAGCAGCGCCCATTTCAGGTACAGCTTGCATCCAAGCTAGCGGTTAAAGTATTGGGAACCTCTTTTCGGATAAAAGCCTATCAGGCTTCCGACCAAGTCGAAGTCACTGTTGCTACAGGTAAGGTTGCTGTACAGCAACAAGATAAGACCTTGGGTATATTAACCAAAAACCAAAGTTTACGATATAGCAAACAAACTGCACAATCTTCCCGTAGCGTAGTAGAAAAAAATACAGCCGTCGCC
The DNA here is from genome assembly GCF_002325125.1 of Sphingobacterium sp. UBA1498. Classification (NCBI taxonomy): domain Bacteria; kingdom Pseudomonadati; phylum Bacteroidota; class Sphingobacteriia; order Sphingobacteriales; family Sphingobacteriaceae; genus Sphingobacterium; species Sphingobacterium sp. UBA1498. The sequence continues at coordinate 87,518 of NZ_DCRG01000003.1, read as the reverse complement.
ATTGCGTTTGATGGAACAAGTCTCAAAGAGGTGGCAAAAAGACTGGAATATATCTACAACATTGAAATTATCTTAAAAGACACATCGCTTTCAGCGCTAAAAACAACAGCCACATTTAATAGCACACAAGATCCGGCAGAAATACTGGATATCATCTGTAGTCTACACCACCTTAAATACAGTACGATAGAGCAAGATAAAATATTTAAAGTCTACAAATAATGTTTAAAAATTTACCTAAAACATCTTAGTCACCATGCGTAATTCATTACCTAATTATCACAAAAAAATGAAAACACCTGCATTCAAGAGAGCATTCTCTTTTTATCGGATTATGAAGTATCCCTGCATCGCATTTTCGATTACTTCAGTATTCTGCAGTTCATTGATGGCCTCCCCAAGCCTGGCCCAACGTTTGGACAAAAGCAGCGTAAACATCAACATAAGCAAGGGCGAGAAACTCGATGTGATCCTTCACAAAATCGAAAGTCTTTCGGGTCTTCATTTTGTTTACAACCCTGATCTATTGCAAGAACGGAATACAGTCTTAAGCGGCAGTTTTAAAACTGAACCCGTTCGTTCTCTCCTGAATAAACTTGGAATCAGTGCGGTAGAAAAAGAGGACTATGTGATCCTGAACACGAAAGGAAACATCAAAGCAGATCGGATCGTCACAGGTTTTGTAAGAGATACACTGGGAGCTGCCATAGCAGGTGTATCAGTAAAAGTAGTAGGTACGCAGACTGGAACCACAACAGATGCAAAAGGAGCATTTCGAATCGAAGCAGGACCGCAAGCCGTACTTTCCTTTTCGATGGTCGGATTCCATTCTAAAGATGTTTCTGTTGCTGAAAATGAAGTTATAAATGTAACGCTGAGCGAAGAACGTTCCACCTTATCCGAAGTTGTTGTCGTAGGGTATGGAACGCAGAAAAAAGAAACATTAACAGGTGCTGTCAGCTTGGTATCACTTGACAAATTATCGTCTAGATCTGTCAACAGTGTTGGCGAAGTATTGGCCGGTAAATCACCAGGTGTTATTGTTACGAATGAAGGTGGTGACCCAACTTCAACGCCACGTATCAATATCAGAGGTGCCGGTGGTATCAATGGCGAGAGTGTACTCTACGTTATTGACGGTTCAATTTTCCTAGGCACCCCACAGCTCAATCCGAACGATATCGAATCTATTTCGGTCCTTAAAGATGCATCGGCAGCAATCTACGGTGCCAGAGCTTCTGGTGGTGTGGTATTGATCACCACTAAAAAAGGAAATAAAGGACAGATGCAAATTAGCGTTGATGCCAAGTTAGGGCAACAAAGTGCTTGGCGAAAATTACAACCGCTAAATGCCGAACAACGGGCACAAGTAGCTGCAACAGCTGCTAAAAATGGTGGAACGACCATCCTTCCTGCTTTTGATCCAACGAAATACCCAGAGGGTCTAGTGACCAAAACAAACTGGATGGATGAAGTTTTTAGAAATGCTACACTACAGGATTACAATGCTGCAATTAATGGCGGTAGCGAAAAGTCTAACTTTTACCTGAGTTTTAATTACCGCAACGCCGAAGGTATCGTATTGAATACCAAAACCAAGCGCTATAATTTCCGGATAAACTCAGAACATCAAATCACACCATGGTTAAAAGTAGGTGAAAATTTATCCTACAGCAGTACCAATGGAAATGGTGCGAACACGAGCAGCGATTATACAGGAGCACTATTGTCTGCCATCTATTATCCAACTAATGGAACTCCTTACAATGCAGATGGAAGCTTTGCTGGTCTACCGGGTCCATTTCCGGGCGATTACGGTGACATCATTAATCCTGTTGCCGAACTGATGCGCATCGACATCAACAATCCAGTCAATGTCCTTGTTGTCAACCCTTATGCTAGCATCCAATTGGCAAAAGGCTTAACATTCAGATCCAACTTAAGTATTACTAAATCAAACGCTAGATATAAAAGTTTTACACCACGACGTCCTGAAATAGGTAAACCGGTTTTGAGCAATAGTCTAGTGGAACGAGCAGATGATGCAAATGATATTCTTGCAGAGCAAGTTTTAAATTACAAAACGTCATTTGACAAACATCAACTTGACCTAACCGGTGGTTATACCTTTCAAAAAACAAAAAGTACCAGCCTATACGCTTCAGGATCTGGATTTGACGATGAATCTAAACAATATCGCTATTTAGGAAATGCCAACACCTCCCAACCTTCCGAAAGCGGATTGAATGCCACAGCAATATCATCACTATTCTTACGAGCAAACTACAGTTATAACGACAAGTATTTACTATCGTTGATTGGTAGACGAGATGGTTCATCCATGTTGACAAAAGAAAATAGATTTAAAAACTACGCTTCTGCATCAGTAGGTTGGGTGATCAGTAAAGAAGAGTTTTTAAAATCAGCAACTTGGTTAGATCAATTAAAATTACGCGGTAGTTATGGTATTTTAGGTAATCTTGCCAGCTTGTCGCCGGCGGCTGTAAACCCGCTACTCGCCATTACCCAAAGCTATTTTGGTCAAACACCGGCTTTGCAAAAAGGATATGTTCAAACTATTCTAGCGAACAAGAACCTGACTTGGGCTGAAAGTAAACAGACCAATATAGGTTTAGATTTAGGAATTTTCAACCATTTTAACTTAGTCGCCGATTACTTTATTAAAGAAACAAATAAAATGATCTTGACGAGATCGCTTCCAGGCACAGCGGGTTTAAATAGTCAAACGATCAACGCGGGTTTAGTCAATGACAGAGGAATTGAGCTGGGATTGACGTACAATAGCTCAAAAAACGCTGACTTTAGCTATTCCATCAATGCGACCTTGACCAAATTGAACAATAAAGTTAAAGAATTGGATGCGGGTTTATCAACAATAGCGGTGCCTACAAATTTCAGGAATGAATTGGCTCCGCTCTCTATTACTGTTGGTCAACCGCTCTACAGCTACTATGTGCTCAAAACAGATGGTATCTTCCAGAGCCAGGCCGAAGCTGATAATTACAAAAATGCCAATGGACAAAAAATTCAGCCGAATGCAAAAGCAGGAGATTTCAAATTTGTAGACATCGATGGCAATGGTTCAATCGGCTCTGAAGATCGTTATTTTGCGGGCAGTGCATACCCTGATTTCTCCTATGGATTGAGCTTTAATGCAAATTATAAGGATTTTGATTTCAATATTTTTGCTCAGGGTGTTCAAGGCAATAAGCTTTTCAACGCTATCAAAAGAACAACATATAGTGCAAGCGGACCTTCTTACAATAAGTTAACGGGCATTTTGGACGCCTGGTCTCCAGAAAATCCAAATGGTAAAGTGCCCATCATTTCCACTTCAGATGCAAATGGCAATTTTAATGCGTCCGATTTTTACATCGAAAATGGTTCTTACCTCCGCATTCGTAACGTCACATTAGGCTATACCCTCCCAAAATCAATTGCGAATAAATTTAAGATGGGCACAGTGCGGATATACGCAACGGCCAATAACTTATTCACCATTACGAAATATACAGGTTTCGACCCCGAGATTGGAATGGATAACAATGGTCTTGACGTGGGACGTTACCCACAAGCCAGAAGCTTTATTGTTGGTTTAAATGTCAATTTTTAATCTTAAAAAAATGCCGATGATGTATACTCATCAGCCATTAAAAAAATAAAACGATGAAAACAAATGTAAAATACCTTGCAATAGCAGCAGTAGCGCTTTTTGTATCGTGCAATAAACAGTTAGATATAACACCAGAGGGCTCTCCCTCCGCACAGAATTTCTGGAAAACGGAACAAGACGCGATCAAAGCAGAAGCCGGGATGTACGAAAAGTATAATGAAGAGGATTATTACGGTCGTGGGATGTTTTGGTTTATTAATGCCAGTGACGACATGGTGACGGGACGTAACAAGCCCGAAGCCGACAATATCAAAAACTTCAACCGCAATTACATCGGCGGTGGTTATACCGAATCGCAATGGAGCATGCGTTATGCGATTATAAAAAGGGCCAATGATATTATTACCCATGTTCCCAATATCAGCATGGATGAAGCGCGAAAAAAACAGATCATTGGCGATGCCTATTTCAATGCAGGTCTGGTTTATTTTCAATTAGCGGCAAACTATGGTAACGACAAGGCAGGTGTGCCTATTGTTACTCCTGAAACAGATGCTTCCGTTCCGGTAGCCAGAGCCAACAACGTTAACGAAAACTACGATTACATCATTTCACTGTTATTAAAAGCGGCCGACAACCTTCCTTATTTTTCGGAAATGAAGGATACCGATTACGGTAAAGCGCACAAAACTGCAGCATGGGCCTATTTATCAAAAGTATATCTGTACAAAAAGGATTATACCAATGCGGCGAAGTACGCGGATATGGTGATCAGTTCGGGCAAACATGAATTATTGACCAATTTTGTGGATGTGTTTAAAGCCGCCAACAACTGGTCCAAAGAATATATCTGGTCGGTGGTCTGTACGCCAAATGGTGGTGGTACTGGCTGGGGCAGCAAACTTCCCGGTGTGATGTTGACCAACAAGGCCTGGGGAATCTACAATGGCTGGGGCTACTATCTACCGACAAAAGAACTTTACGATTCTTTTGAAACAGGTGACTTGCGTCGTGAAGCAACCATCTTAAAACCGGGCGACAAATTCCAGTTTTTTGGCGCAGAACGTACATTTACAAAAGATGGTGGAGCGACTTCAAACTATCAGTTTAAAAAGTATATGGAACCATTTTCATACGCCAACCCGATTCCTACACACGTCAATCCAAATGGCGACAACGGAACAACAGATCTCAATGTACCCTTGATGCGTTATGCCGAAGTATTATTGATTAAAGCTGAGGCTGCTATTAATTTAAATGGTGCTGGGGCCGGTGATACTGAATTAAATAAAATCCGTAAAAGAGCGGGCTTGTTGGCAAAAAGCGGAATGGGTCTTATGGATCTAAAACGCGAACGCCGCAATGAGCTTGCGGGTGAATGGGCAGACCGCCACCGTGATTTGGTCAGATGGGGTGATGCGCAAGCGACCTATGCCAAACCTTTACACGATTTCGACGGTGCTGTCATTTGGCCAGCTAGAAATTTCAATCCGCAAGTACATGATGTTTGGGCTGTTCCACAACGCGAGATCGACAACAGTGCTGGTGTCATTAAACAAAATGCAGGATGGTAAAAAACACTAAATTCATGTGGCTGCTATTTGCCGGCCTAAGCATTCAGTCGGTTTCTGCTCAGCAGAAACTGACTGCCAATGCAGGACATAGTCATAATGATTACAAACAGCAAATCCCACTATTAGAGGCTTACTATGCAGGAATGGGATCAATAGAAGCAGACGTCTTCTATCGCGACGGAGAGCTTTACGTTGCCCATGAAAGCAGCGAAATCAAAGCAGGGAAGACGTTAAAAAAACTTTACATCGATCCCTTGGTTACTTTCTTCAAGGAAAATGGCAATAGGCCCTATGCTAAGCCTGAACAAACATTACAGCTGGTAATCGATATTAAGGAAAACTACGAACAGGTATTGGCTAAATTATTGGCCGATTTGAAAGGCAACGAATCTATATTCGATCAGCAGAAAAATCCTTCCGCCATTAAAATTGTCGTCAGCGGTGAAATCCCACCGCCCGAAAAGTTTGAAAATTATCCATCGATGATCTATTTTGATGGTCGGCCAGAAAAAGACTATACGCCGGCACAGCTCAAACATATCGGGATGATCAGTCAGGATATTAAGCAGTATTCTGTCTGGAATGGTAAAGGAACACCTACGCCACCCGACCTTGAAAAAATGAGATCTGTGATAGACAAAGCGCATAAATTGGGAAAACCTTTTCGCTTCTGGGCGACAAAAGACAGTCCCAACAGCTGGAAGGAGCTTGGCCACATGGGGGTTGACTGGATCAATACAGACCACCCTACGGCACTCAAGAATTTCTATCTGAACAATGCCAAAGTCGAATACGCAAATCCAAAGGCCTACGCTCCCTATCAGCCAACCTATAAAAATGATGGTGCAACGAGCAAGGTCAAGAATGTTATTTTACTCATCGGTGATGGGATGGGTTTGGCCCAAATACAGGCAGGTTTAAGTGCCAATTTTGGCCAATCTAATATCATCAATATGAAGTATATCGGTCTTTCGCGCACAGAAGCTTCTAATTCGGATTTTACCGACTCTGCTGCAGGAGGGACAGCCTTGGCTACCGGACACAAAACAAATAATAGGTACATCGGTGTGGACGCCAATGGCAAACCGATCAGTTCGATTCCAGATACACTCGCTCAGCATGGGATCAAAAGCGGCATCATCAGTGCCGGAGATATTACAGATGCCACTCCTGCGGCATTTTATGCGCACCAGATCGACCGGACTATGTCGGAGGAAATTGCAGCAGATTTCAAAAATAGTCATGTGGATATTTTAGTGGGTTCGCGTCGCGAAAGCTTTGTAAAAAACAAGGATAATACATTAATGCAGCAACTGACTGAAAAAGGTTATCAGCTTCAGCAAAATTTAGATGACTTTGAAAAAGCGACATCGGGCAAACAGCTGGTACTGCTAGCTGAATCTGCGACAAGAAGAGTGCTCGACGGACGGGGAGAAATGTTAAAAACTTCGCTCTCAAAAACGATTGAGCTTTTGTCTAAAAATAACAATGGCTTTTTTATCATGGCAGAAGGCGCACAAATTGATTATGGCGCTCATGCTAATGATCTTCCCTATGTTGTTACCGAGCAGCATGACTTTGATAGGCTTGTGGGAGAAGCTCTTAAATTTGCAGACCAAGATGGTGAGACGCTTGTCATTGTCACTGCAGATCACGAGACGGGTGGGCTATCATTATTGGATGCCAATTATAAAAAAGGAACTGTCAGAGGCAATTTCAGCAGCGATGACCATACCAATATTATGGTACCTGTCTTTGCTTATGGCCCAGGTGCACAAAACTTTATTGGCATCTACAACAATACAGCAGTTTTTAAAAAGATTATTCAAGCGTATCGGTTGAAATAATCGATTGTAAGCCTTCAGACAACGCAAAACCCCTCGGTGTTTATACCGAGGGGTTTCATTTTTATATTGGATCAATGTGAATGGTCGACTTGCTCCAGATCGCCTGCTTAGCACAGCGACTTTGAAAGCTATTGCGCTTTAATCTTCAGTTTATGGAGATTAAATTGCTTGGCACTTATCTGCCAACCAGTTCTTTTCCTCCGCATTAAGATGCGTCGATAACTGATCAAAAACCCATTGATTATAATTATTCAACCAGGCAATATGTTTCTTATCCAATAGGGACTTCTCGATCAAATCAGTTGCGATATAACATATCGTTAATGTCTCAAAGTCCAGAAAGTCGCCAAATTCAGAAGAACCTGCTTTACGGGTCAATACTAAGTTTTCAATACGGATCCCATGTTTGCCTACACGGTACAATCCAGGCTCTATTGAAGTAATCATGCCAGGTTCAACCGCAACATCGATTGCCGCCGGGTTAAACACCTGAGGCCCTTCATGCACATTCAGAAAAAAGCCTACCCCATGTCCGGTACCATGCCCATAGTTGCGTAACGTTTCCCACAATGGACGACGGGTAATTGCATCGATCTGATAGCCGCGCGTTCCAGTCGGAAAAATGGCCTGAGAGCCTTCTATCGTTCCTTTGAGCACCAATGTATAATCTTCTTTCTCCTCTTGGGTCGCAGCACCCAGGGTTACTACCCGTGTAATATCTGTTGTGCCCGTTTGATATTGACCTCCAGAATCCACCAATAGCAAACCCTTAGGCTGTAAGATATAGTTTGATTTTTCATTCGCCGAATAGTGCGGTAGCGCACCATGGTCCAAATATCCTGCAATTGTGGTAAAAGAGACGTCAACAAAGCCCTCTTGACTTTCGCGCAACTCGCGCAATTTATCTGCGATAGATAATTCGGAAAGTTCACCGGAAGAAACATTTTCTTCCAGCCATTTAAAGAAACGTGTCAACGCTACCCCGTCTTTTACAAACGTATGGCGATTATTTTCAATTTCAACTGTATTCTTAATAGCTTTTAAACTCGTCGAAGGGTTCGTTTTCTCAACAATTTTAACCTGTTTAGGTACGCTGTCGAAAACGGCAAAACAGGTACGTTTGGGATCAATAAGAATTGATGCCACATCCAATGTTGAAATCGCTTTAAAGACATCTTCATAGGGCGCCACACGCACACCATAACCTTTCAGTTGCTCCGTCGCCTGAGCGCTTAGCTTCGATGGTTCGATATAAAGTGTAGTATCTTCGGTTGTGATCAGTACAAAGCCCAAAACAACAGGGTTACAGGGCACATCCTGACCACGGATGTTTAACAACCAGGCCAGGTCATCCAAAGATGAAATCAGATGCGCCGCCGTTCTATTCTTTTTCATTTCGGCACGCACAGCTTCAATTTTAGAAACGGTAGATTGTCCTGTCGTATCTTCATTCAATAGATAAGCCCTCGCTTGGGGCAGCGCTGGACGTCCTTCCCATAAGGAGGACAGCAGATCAACATGACCATCTACTGTAATCTCCAAAGGCTCCAAAGTATGCTGAACAGATTGGGCCACCAATAAAGAAGCGAGATTGCCGTCAAAAGCAACTTTAGCGCCAGCACCCAGCTGCTCTCCCAACCAACCAGCGTACTCCGCGGCTCCCTGTGCTTTCAATTTCACCAGTTCAAAACCTGTTCCTGCCAACTGCTCTGCCGCCTGAACAAAGTAGCGCGAATCTGTCCATAGACCAGCAAAATCTTGCGTGATAGCCAAAGTGCCTGCGGATCCTGTAAACCCCGATGCCCACGCTATACATTTGTAACGTTCTGGTAAATATTCACTAATATGAGGGTCTGATGACGGGATAATATAGCCGTCGATTCCTTGAACCTTCATCGCCTCACGAATAGCAGCTAATTTTTCGATATGCTTCATGTCGTTTATACAATTTTATGCAAGTTAGGATTTTTTAGGGGCGAATGCCTAACTTTAAGCCAAATAAAACAAACGAATACAGCGAACGCTTTCCCCTAAAAATAGGCAGCGTTCAAGTCATCATGATAAATCCAACGAAATATCCATGATTGCCAGCACGAACGTAGATAACCGTGTTTGGTCGAATCTAATTCAGGATATGAGGATATACCATAGGACAATAAAAAAATAGGATATATGAACCAATTTGTGCTAAGTACTATAGCTTTTTCCACTTACGCGTTAACGACCGTTACCACTCCACTATTTGCACAGGATCTTCGCAGTAAAATCCAGGATGCTTTTACACAGTTTCAAAATCAGGAAAGCCTCAGGAATGGTTTGAGCTCACTGATCGTTTTCGATGGAAAAACAGGACAAACGGTTTTCGCAGCAAATGAAAATATCGGACTGGCGACCGCCTCCACCATGAAAGTAATCACTTCGGCAACAGCGCTAGATTTCCTGGGCAAAAATTATCAGTTCAAAACCACCTTGTATTATACCGGTGAGATTGACGAAAACGGTGTGTTAAACGGAAATATTATTGTAACAGGCACGGGTGACCCCACCCTCGGCAGCGCCCGCTATCCAGAGACTCAAGCAAAAACGATACTGAACAAGTGGCTTGCAGCAATCCAAAATGCCGGTATCAAAAGTATTCATGGTGCCATCATCGCCGATGACAGGCTTTATAATGGTAACCAGCTTCCGGGCGGGTGGATCTGGACCGATATGGGGAACTATTACGGTGCGGGAATTTCGTCACTCAATTGGTGTGAGAACGCCTTTGGCGTAAATTTCAGTCCAAGCAATAAGGTTGGCGCCAAAGCGGAGATCCTGAGCTATACCACTCATGTTCCCTACCTGGAAATTATCAATGAAACAACTACGGGTAAAACAGGCAGTGGCGACAATGTTTATGCTTATTCGGCGCCCTATTCAACCAAAATTTTTGTACGTGGCTCTTATGGACAAGATCTCAAAAAAACAATTGAGCTATCATCGCCCGATCCTGCTTATGATCTCGCTTATCAATTGAACGACATCCTAACCAATAGTGGCATTGTGGCTCTTGAGCCTCCCGCTACAGGTAGAAAGATGGATTCAGTAGATGTCTCTAAGAAGCAGACGTTAGATATTCACCTCTCCCCGACCTTAGACAAAATTGTCTACTGGTTTAATCAAAAAAGCATCAACCTCTACGGAGAAGCCTTATTAAAGGCAATCGCGTATACGACAGCGGGTAAAACCGGGACTGATGATGGGGCGTATTATATACAGAAATATTGGAATGCAAAATTAGGCATCAAATCGGGCGAACTCAATAACATGGATGGTTCGGGCCTATCGCCTCAAAATCGAGTGACCACATCAGCCATGAATAAGATCATGCAGTATGCCCAAAAGCAAAGTTGGTATCCTGCTTTTTATGAAAGTCTTCCCACCTATAACAATATGAAGATGAAAAGCGGAACAATTGGCGGCGTTCTTGGTTATACAGGTGTGCATACCAATAAGTCAGGACAGTCGTTTACTTATACGTTGCTGGTCAACAACTATTCGGGACCTGCTTCTGGTATGCGGCAGCAGATGTTTAAATTACTGGATGTCCTGAAGTAACATATTATTGTCTAATAATAATAAGATATTGGTAAAAATTTCCAATTATCAAAAAGAATGATAGATTTGTAGCCTTAAATTAATAAAATCGTAATGAGTAACACTAATCGTAAACAGGCAGCATTAAATTACCACTCTATGGGTAGACCTGGTAAAATAGCTGTTGTTCCGACCAAACCAACAAATTCGCAAAGAGACTTATCGTTAGCATATTCTCCTGGTGTAGCGGAGCCATGTTTGGCTATTGCTGAGAACAAAGAAGATGCTTATAAATATACCGCAAAAGGAAACCTTGTTGCCGTTATCAGTAATGGTACAGCAGTATTGGGTTTAGGCGATATCGGTGCCCAAGCTGGTAAACCAGTCATGGAAGGTAAAGGTTTATTATTCAAAATTTTTGCTGACATTGATGTATTCGACATCGAAGTGGACACCAAAAATGTGGATGAATTCGTCAATATCGTTAAAGCTTTAGAACCGACCTTCGGAGGTATTAACCTGGAAGATATTAAAGCACCGGAATGTTTTGAAATCGAACGTCGCCTAAAAGAGGAAATGAATATCCCTGTGATGCACGATGACCAACATGGTACGGCAATCATCTCAGGTGCAGCATTGATCAACGCTTGTGAAATTATCGGTAAAGATATTTCTAAAGTTAAAATTGTCGTCAATGGTGCCGGGGCTGCAGCGATGTCATGTACAGCAATGTATATCTCGGTTGGTGCAAGCAAGGAAAATATCGTCATGCTGGATAGCAAAGGTGTTATCCGTAAGGACAGGGAAAATCTGGATGGTATGAAGGCACAGTATGCGACCGATCGTGATATACGCACCTTAGCAGACGCGGTAAAAGATTCGGATGTATTTATCGGCTTATCTGCAGCGGATGTTATGTCGGCGGACATGTTGTTATCAATGGCTCCCAATCCGATTGTATTGGCAATGGCAAATCCAAATCCTGAAATTGCTTACGATTTGGCCATGGCGACACGTAACGATATCATCATGGGTACTGGTCGTTCTGATTATCCAAATCAAGTGAATAACGTATTGGGTTTCCCATATATCTTCCGTGGCGCGTTAGACGTTCGTGCAACTTCCATCAATGAAGAAATGAAAATTGCGGCAGTACGTGCCATTGCTGACTTGGCGAAACAACCTGTTCCAGAAGAAGTTAACCAGGCTTATAACACCAATAACTTAAAATTCTCGGAAGAATATATTATTCCAAAGCCTACAGATCCACGTCTGATCACAGAAGTTTCTATGGCTGTTGCAAAAGCCGCTATCGCATCAGGTGTAGCAAAGACCGTAATAGAAGATTGGGATCAATACAGCGATGCGCTACGTAAACGCCTGGGTAAGGACGACGCCATCATGCGTAACCTGACCATGGCAGCGAAAAGGGATCCGAAGCGTGTTGTTTTTGCGGAAGCAGACAATTACAAAACACTGCGCGCGGCACAGATTGTCAAAGAAGAGGGCATTGCGGTCCCTATTCTTTTGGGCCGAAAAGATAAAATCGAACTCCTAATTAAAGAATACGCTTTTGAATTGGACGGTCTTGAAATCATCGATCCCGTTGCTGAAGTAGATGGTGAAACAGAGCGTTCTCAGAAATTCATTGAGCATCTGTACATCAAAAGACAACGTCGTGGTATATCCAAATACGATGCCCGTAAGTTGATGTATGACCGCAACTATTTTGGAGCCTCTTTAGTGGAATTTGGCGAAGCTGATACATTAATTTCTGGGATGACCAAAAATTACGCGAATACGATTCGTCCGGCATTGCATGTGATTGGTGCTAAACCAGGAAGTCGCGTCGCAGGTATGTATATGATGTTAACCAAAAAAGGGCCAATTTTTATGGGGGATACAACGGTGAACGAAGATCCAACTGCACAAGAATTGGCCGACATCACCTTGCTTCTGGATAAAGCCGTTAAGCGCATGAATATCCAGCCACGTATCGCTTTATTGTCGTATTCTAACTTTGGCTCGAGTGAAGGAAAAACGCCTACAAAAGTGAGAGCTGCAGCACAGATTCTACACGATCAGTATCCTGATATCATTGCTGAAGGTGATTTACAAGCAAACTTCGCGTTAAATAGTGAAATGCTGACAGCAAACTTCCCTTTCAGCTATTTAAATGGAAAATCAGCAAATACACTTGTGTTCCCTAATCTAGAATCGGGCAATATTGCCTATAAATTATTGCAAGAAGTTGGTGAAGCGGAAGCTGTAGGGCCGATTCTTTTGGGTATGAACAAACCTATTCACGTATTGCAACTGGATAGCTCGGTGCGCGAAATCGTCAATATGGTTACCATTGCCGTCGTAGACGTACAGACACATCTTAAAAATTTATAGAATAGCTTAAAATCTTCCTATATTCGTATACTATGTACGAATATTTCAACGGAAAATTAACATATAAAGCCCCCACTCACGTTGTTATCGATGTGAGTGGGATTGGCTACTATGTCCACATCTCTCTTTATACCTTTTCTCAAATCAAAGATCAGGAAAACTGCAAATTATTCATTTCACTTCAAGTACGGGAAGATTCTCATACACTGTATGGCTTTGCAACTGAAGGTGAGAAAAAACTATTTGAAAATTTGATCTCTGTTTCTGGGATTGGCCCCAATACAGGTCGTATGATCCTCTCGTCAAACACACCAGATGAGATCCAGTCTGCCATTGTTAATGGGCAGGTTGCACTGATTCAAAAGATTAAGGGAATTGGTCCTAAAACAGCACAACGTCTTATCTTGGAACTTCAGGATAAATTAAAGAAACAGGGATTCGAAGCTTTGGCAACATCTATTCAGTCCCAATCGATACCAGACGAAGCGCTATCCGCACTCGTTATGCTCGGGTTCAACAAAGCCGCAGCAGAGAAAGTATTAAATACCATTCTAAAAACAGAAAGCAATCTTTCTGTAGAGGATATGATCAAATTAGCATTGAAACGACTTTAATACATGTACGTTTTTGCTGAACGAATCCAACAACAAACATCAGATCACAGAGATACGTACTGCTTATGCTGTAGCGAAAAAGACATAAAGGAACCTTAGCGTTCCTTTATGTCTTTTTCCTAACCTCGGTTTTGCAATACTTCGCGCCCTATTAACGGTTCACTTTTGGGACAGCACCACGTTAATGAGTACCACTTTTCCACCAATAATATTGCATGGAGGGCTTCTCTGGTAGCGAACATATATAGATAGCGCTTACATATCGAAGTCTTCTTCAAGCATCTAAAGCAACGCTTAAAAGTATCGACATTCGTCGAGACTTCTGAAAATCCAATAATGATCTAGATCTGGACTTCACTGATCGGTATATTACTATTCAAATACCTGCATAGGAAGGTCAATTTTTTCTTAAATAGCTAGAGTTAATCAGTACACAAATGGGTAGTTTTTTTATTCCTTAGTTATTATTAAAGTTTAATTTTATAATTTTAACATATAGCTTACCCCTATTTTAGAGCTAATTATAAACTAAGACAATTAAATTATGAAAAAGAAACTAAATTGTATTGCTTTGATAGCATCATTTTTGGTTTTAATTACCTCCTGTTCAAAAGATCTCGTTCCAAGTGGAACTGTTGAGTCTAACTGTGGACTTAAAGGCCTAAAGACATACACATTCAAACCTACGAGATTTCAAGTTTTGGGACGTACAATCGGCAATAATGTGATCCAGTTATTGATCAATCCAAGTCCTAATGGCGTATCTGATTTTATCGCACAAAATGTAGGCACATTTACTGCCAGTGATCCAGATGTGCCGATTTACTATACTGCAAAATAGCTAAAAGATAACTCGACGTTTAGAATTGACCATTAAATATATTTTATGATGACGAATACAACATATAGAGAAAAGAGTTTAGGGATTTTAAGTGTATGTTTACTAATGGCATGCTTCTTATTCTCATGTAAGAAAGATACTCCAGATGCTCCGGTAGAGAGAAATGAAAAATGGAGAACCCAAGCTAAAACCGATAGTGTGGGCAATCAATACTATGTGGTAAATACACTGGACAATACATTAGAGATCAGAGTCGATAATAAGGATGGTAAGACAATCTTTTCAGAGGTCTGCCCGACGATAGAAGCAAGTGAGATTCCCGAAAACTCAAGTAAGATTTTTACTTATTTAGTTGCACCTAATAAATATATAAATGCCAATCAAGCTACACTTTCATTAAGGATTGTGCTAGATAACATAGATATACAAGAAAAACATCTTCAGCTTCTGGCTAATATAGATCTTGATAGTAAGAAATTTTATACCAAAAAGTATAAGGTTGAAGAACCCTTAGATTGGACTTATAAAGTTCTGGACAATCAATTGGTTCAGTGGTATGGTAATTCGTTGTTGGTCCGGGAGGGCACGGATAAAGACCTCAATAGAGGCGGGGGATATATGGGTTTGGGACAGCGAGGCACGCAGCTGATCTGTTATGAACGTGACTTTTCCATTCGTTATACGAAGGATATTGATGCTACTGATGCTTACTATCCTTCTGGTGATTTATGGAATATACCGATTAACAACTATGAATATATGCTGTTCCTAAATGATGGCTACGTGGGTCGGATGCAAATAGTCACCAGTGTCGAGGACAAATGGGCAGGAAAGCAGGTTGTGATCTGGCGAGATAACCTAAAGGAGACAAATAATATTCCGGCTGATTATTCTGTGAAAATTATCGATTATAATATTCAGAATAATGTGGTAAGTGCTAGTTATAATATCTATGATGAAAAGGGGCAGTTAAAAGAGAAGAGAAGCCGAAAATGGGCAATAAGTAATGGAATGCCACTTGGTAGTTAGTCTTCAAATAAATAGAATTTTAAAATCCCAAATGTTTACCATTACAGATTAATCAATGGGACTCAATATTTATCCCGGCGCAATATTAAAGGGATAGAGCATAACCAAGGGGGATATCAGGTTAAAGCTGATTTTATTGCGAATCTGGTTGCTCCAAATCATACAGACGCAAAGATTATGTATACTGAACATTATAATAGGCAAATGCAGGATGGAACTTCAAAAATATTAGAAAATTACAAATTGTATGATGAATATCATCCGCCTGTTATCTTCAATGGTAAAGAGGTAAGTCTTTAGCTGACGATTATTGGTGTAACCCCTTTCGGTAAAAGATGCGACTACATTCGGGTAAACATTATCAACACAAAGAAATATTAACATTTGCCTGATGCGAAAGCGCTAATATTCTCTTAACTTTGAACAGCGTATTAGTGCTTTTTCATTTCATGCAGGTTGAGACATGACATGTACTGTAGCTTTCTGGGCAAGCAAAGCATGTTTGGAAGTATAGTCCTCATAGCAAATGCATGATTATTTTTTTACACAGATTTTTATGGCAGAGGATTTACAAATAGCTAAAGGTAGCAAAGAAGAACAATATCAAAATTTACTTCCTCAGATTGAAGGATTATTGACTGGCGAATCCAATCAAATCGCCAATCTGGCCAACATAGCCGCCGCGCTGAAGGAACAGTTCAATTTTTTCTGGGTTGGATTCTATCTTATAGATGCAGATGAGCTGGTATTAGGTCCATTTCAGGGACCCGTCGCATGCACGCGTATCAAGAAAGGTCGTGGTGTGTGCGGGGGAGCTTGGGCACAAGAAAAAACATTGATTGTTCCTGATGTGGAGCAATTTCCGGGACACATTGCCTGTAGCTCACTATCGCGATCCGAAATCGTGCTACCCGTTTTTAAACAGGGACAGATTATCGGTGTGCTGGACGTTGACAGCAGTGAATTAAATAGTTTTGATGAAGTCGATGAGAAATATCTCACGCAGATTCTCGAACTTTTATACAGTAAATAGATAAACGCCACAACCAACGAATGAAATAGCATAAGTATCGGACTAGATTTGAAAAACAAACCGTATACTTACGCTATTTTTTTACAATTCAAGCAATCGACACCTGTTAATAAAAAAAAACATCTGATCGATACCTAAAAACCAAATCCGACCTGTAAAGTAAAACGGTGCAGGTCATATTTTTTATCTATTTGTGTTCTTCCATACCAGATATCAATTTCTGGTAAGCTTGCTGAGGGTTGTGTATACGTGTCCTTTCGGCTATAGTGTTGATACCGATATCCTGTTGCCAATGACCAATATTTCGCCGAATTATTAAATTTAAAGCGCCAACCCAGCTGTGGGTTTATCAGCAAGCCGCCCTGATATTCATATTTTAAATTGTTCTCGACTGCATTTTTATTCAAGGAAGTAAAACTATAGCCTAAATCCAATCCTGCGAAAAAACTACGCTTTCTGTCAGGAAATTCTACATAATTTACTTTGGCTGAGAGTGGTAAAAACCATTTTGATCCTTCATTGTTTACAGGATACCTATCCACCCCTGTATTTAAGCCCAGAGCGATATTTTCATGGAGCTGCACCCCATGGAATGTATGTAGGCCAAATCCAGATTCGAGAAAAGCAGGGCCATAAGTAATAACCGAAAATTCATTATGATTTGTATATTTTTTTGTTTGGGCATCAACAGTTAAATACCCGAGAAGAGCCAAAATGGCAATCGAAAGTCTTTTCATATCAGAATAATGAAGCTCTTGAAATCGTTTTTTAATTGGAACCAATAATAGGAATAATGCTCAATTCCTTCAGTTTGGCTTTATTGCTATAATCATATTGATGTACACCTTTTTCTGCAACAACGATTAGTGATTTTGATCCAGCGATCACATCTATGCTCGTCAGTTCTTTTTTAGTTTCGAGAAGCTTATTGGCTATTTGGCTGACATCACTGGCATCGAATGACTTCAATCCGAATTTTCCTTCACAAACATATAAGGTTTGGTCTGAGAGCGCCAAGCCATGGGGATTCTCCAACGTGAAGGTATTTTTTAACATCGGTTTTGTCAGGTCTTGGATGTCGATAACTTCCAATAGATTCTGCTGTCCACCACATACTACGCCAGCCCGCAAAGTTACAAAGGCATATTTCTCGTTAACTACCACAGGATCACAAGCACGAATATGCGAATAACGCGACAGCTCTACGGGAGCCGATGCTGTGGTGATATCATAAATCACCATGCCTGTATTGGAGCCTATAAATAGGCTGTTTTTAAAAGGAAAAATTGTTTCGATACCAGGGCCTATCTTGATGTCCTTTACATAGGCAGGTTGACTTGCATTCTGTACATTAAAAAGGTGTAATGTCGTTTGATCTACAGCATATAAATGTTTATTAGCAATGGTAAATCGCGCCATAGATCCACCCTGCCCTGATCCCGAATTGGTCTCGTAATAAACATTATCTTTTCGGTCATAGGGTGAATATTTATCTTTTTGGCTATAGCTTACAAGACTATCTCGGTATCCTGTAATGATGCGATCTGTAGTATTATTGATGTAATCCATTTCAAGCAAGACCTTAAACACATCCTTATTTCGTGTCAATAACTTTGGTGACGCTGGATTTTCCAGATCGAAGGTCAACAGATCTGTAAAACTATCAGCATACAGCTTTCCATCCAGAACCGCAAGATCCACATTTCCAGGAATACTTAAGAACGCCATCGCCAGAGGTTTTGACGGATCTACATTATTAAAGATATGAATACCTTTCCCTGGTTCATTGATTAACAAATAATCTTGATAAATATAGATCTTTCCAGCTTGAACAATAGCGGTAGGGCCGCTTACGGGATTCGCTTTAGCCCGTATACTTTCCATTGTTTCAAATATTGGCACGCGAGCCAGATACATTCCCTTACTTTCGATCTTATCACAGCTCGCAAGCGCTATACAACTCAATAAGATAATCCAAATTCTTTTCATAAAATATAACTATGAGGTCAATTAAGTTTACAATCTCTATAGTTAACGATATACTTATGAATTCGCTACAAACAATCTATGTTTTTTTTCTACCTGGATAGTTTGCTTTTCCGGATCAATCTTCTATAAATGACATTCCCAGACTTTAACGAGTTTGTCATCGCTCACACTAAAGAAATATTTCCCATCTTCAGACCATACTCCCGCATTTACAGATAAATGATGGCCATCCTGCATTTTCTCTCGACTCATATTTTTCAATAAGGCAAAGTCATCTGCTGACCAGAATTTTAACGATTTATCCCGACTGACGGTTGTAAAAATCGGCGCTTTAGGATGGGGATATATACCGTATACGGTAAAAAGATGAGGTACAAAGGAAAAATTACTTGTCAATTGATTTGGGTCTGAAATCACCAATTGTGCATCCCGTCCACCACTTAGCAATTTATTATCGATAAAAGCCAAAGACGTGGCGGGCATACTATGCAATTTTGAATTAGTAATCATATGAAAGTCGGCACTGTCCAATAGATAAACTTGTCCATCTTTATCGGCCAAAGCTATTCTTCCAAGTCCTTCATCGATTGCAATCGCCCGAATTGTTGTCGGGGATATACGTTTTTCGTAAATATTTTTATAGGTCTCCAAATTAACGACATACAATGTCCCTTCTTCACCCGCTGCCAGCAGTTCATTTTTCCAAGGCATATGGACCAATGAAAAGATCGCTTTGGCGCTTAGTTGTATGCTTGCGACAAGCTTTTGCTCTTCTACATGTACAAAAAGCAGCTTACCTTCGCGCAACGCGATGGCCAGAATCGGTGTTCCCGCTATCATCCGTAAAGCGTAAACCGATGAACTTACCGCGCAAAGAATACGCTTAAACGCATTGTTTTCAATATCCCATTCTACAACGCCCTTGTCGTTACCAGCGGTAAAAAAAGTATGCGGGTGATAGCCCTTTTCTACACAAAAAATAGGGTTTTGATGTCCTGGTAATGTCGATTTTAATGTAATATCCATAGTAATTTCGCTAAAACTCCTTCTCTATCCAGATCGCATAGTTCATATCCATTTTATATGCAATAGGATGAAATTTTCCGCCGACCGAACTGTGGATCCAGTAAAGATCAATACAGCAATACGTATTGTTAGCCCGTAGAAACAAGAAGTGCAGTATATCCACAAATATACTGCACTTCTGAGATTCTTTTGTCATCTTAGCTTAAAGCCTGCTGACCACTTTTGATTTTGTTCAACGGCAATCCCATTGCCCAAACACCTATTGATGTCTGCTTTCTAGGTTTTTCGCAATTGTTTCTAAAGAAAATCCTTTTTCCCGCAACAATACAATCAAATGAAACAATAAGTCTGAAGTCTCATTGATAAAATCAGTATCAGTTTCGGTCAAAGCTGCAATGACTGTTTCAACCGCTTCCTCACCCACCTTTTGGGCAATCTTATTGATCCCACGAGAACGCAGACGGTTAACATAAGATTCGTCTGACGGATGCGCATACCGATTGTTAACAATGCGCTCTAGCTCCAACAGAAAATTTTGATTAAAATCTGTACTGAAACAACTTCTGCTCCCAGTGTGACAAGTAGGCCCCATTGGGTCTGCTTTAATTAAAACGGTATCTTTATCGCAATCAATATGAATGCTTTTTACATCCAAAAAGTTACCACTCTCTTCACCCTTTGTCCAAAGGCGATTTTTGCTTCGGGAGAAAAACGTGACACGTTTCTCTGCTTGAGTCTTCTGCCAAGCTTCCTCATTCATATAGCCCAACATCAAGACTTCCAACGTTTGGAAGTCCTGCACAATCACTGGAACAAGGCCGTCACTTTTTGCAAAATCTAACATGATTTTAGTATTTCAATTTTTAATTATTTTCGAAGAGCCATGAGCTCTCGTTTAATTTCTCAGGACTTCATTCAGCAAGTCTATGACGTACTGCTCTTTGATTATTAGTCTTCAATCCTGTTTTCTATCGTACGACAATTCCATTTTGCTGCAACGTAGCTTTAAGATCCGGAATCAATATTTCGCCATAGTGGAAGACAGAGGCCGCCAATGCAGCATCTACGTTAGCGTGTTGAAAAACATCTACAAAATGCTGTTGATTACCCGCACCGCCAGAAGCTATAAGCGGAATATGAATCTGATCATTTATGGTTTTTAAGAAGCCATTATCAAAGCCATTTTTTGTACCATCATGATCCATCGATGTGAGCAAAATCTCTCCTGCCCCTCGCTCCTGTGCCTCCATGATCCATTCCGATGTATTCAACTCGGTCTTTATACGTCCACCGCTCAAGTACACAAAATTTTGTCCTTCAATAGATCGGGTATCTACTGCTACTACGACGAATTGTGCGCCAAAAGCAGCTGCCATTTCATTAATCAAAGCCGGATTACGTACCGCGGCTGAATTGATGGAAATCTTATCAGCACCCGCATTTAATAAAATTTCCGCATCTTTAATTTCATTGATCCCCCCCCCGATTGTAAATGGAATATTCACTTGACGAGCTACGGCCTTAACCAATTCAATCGTTGTTTTACGTCTTTCATGGGTCGCTGTAATATCCAGGAAAACGAGTTCATCAGCTCCCTGTTGAGAATACGCATAGGCTAGCTCAACAGGATCACCCGCATCACGCAAGTCTACGAAATTGACGCCTTTTACAGTTCGCCCATCTTTAACATCCAAACACGGAATAATACGTTTTGCAAGCATGCTAAAATCTGATTAACGATTTTAAATTCCAATCTTTGATTTCATCGATCGAGATTCTATTTTCATAGATTGCCTTTCCAACAACTACAGATTCTACTCCACCCAATTCCTGAAGTTTCTGAATATCATCCATTGAACTGATTCCACCAGAAGCAATGAGCTTGATAATTGGAGAATGGCTCAACAACTTTTGGTACAATTCAACACCAGCACCGCCCAATTTACCATCTTTACTAATATCGGTACATAAGAACCTAAAGAATCCCAATACCAAACATTTATCGATATACTCGATCAGTTTAATTGGCGAGCTTTCCAACCAGCCCGAATATTTAATAACCTCATCCAATACGTCAATTGCTATTACAATGTGATCCGCATACTTCACTTTCCCTTCGTTCAAGGTAGCCAGTTCCTCCAGGAAAGAAGGATTTGTAATCGCCTGTGTTCCCACAATGACACGGTAAACACCCGCATCGACCAGTTCCTTTACCTTTTCTATACTTCTAACACCACCTCCATATTGAATTTTCATTTCTGTTTTCTGGATGATATCAAATAAGTAGGCCTGATTGCTGAAGTCTCCTTTTGCTCCGTTTAAATCAATGATATGAACCAACTCAGTACCATTTGCATGATAGTTTTCGATCTGCTCTTCTAAGCTGATTGCATACGTTGTGACGTCGTCATAGTTGCCTTCTCTCAGGCGGACAACCTTTTTGTCCAAAACGTCTATTGCTGGAATGATATACATAGTTGAATGTTTTTAGTCAATTTAAATAGTTGAAAAATTGAGCAATAATTGCTCACCTGCTTTCCCGGATTTCTCGGGGTGAAATTGTACACCAAAGAAATTGTCTTTGGAAATTGCCGCTGAAAAGGGCTGCCCATAGACACATTTTGCAGCGGTATACTTGTCATCGAATTCAATGAAATACGAGTGGACAAAATAAAAATAAGTCTGATTTTGAATGTGCGCAAATAAAGGATTATTTGCTTGTACAGCAACGCTATTCCACCCCATATGTGGGACTTTGCCAGCCATTTTGCTATCAAAATGAAGAGTTTTCAAAGGAATTAACTTTAACATTTCTGCATTTCCCTCTTCTGAAAAGTCAGTTAGCAGTTGCATTCCTACACAAATACCCAACACCGGCTTACGAAGCGCTTTGATAGCTGGTACGAGTCCCGACTCCTGCAATTTATCCATCGCTGCCCCCGCATGCCCGACTCCTGGGATGATAATCCGATCGTACTGATCGATCTCCTCCGCCGTATTGATCATCCCATAGGAGAGTCCTACCCGATCTAACGCCGCTGTTAAGGAAAAAATATTCCCTGCACCATAATTAATAATTCCTATCATTTTACAATACTCCCTTCGTACTTGGCAACTGCATGTGATCAGCATCGCGTCTCACTGCTTTCTTGATGGATTTAGCAAATGCTTTAAAGATTGCTTCGATCTTGTGATGCTCATTTTCGCCTTCTGCTTTTATATTTAAATTCGATCGCGAAGCGTCCGAAAACGATTTAAAGAAATGAAAAAACATCTCTGTAGGCATATCTCCAATTTTTTCCCGTTTAAATGCGGCATCCCATACAATCCAGTTGCGACCACCGAAATCCAATGCAACCTGAGCCAAACAATCATCCATCGGCAATGTATACGAATAACGTTCAATACCCCGCTTATCACCAAGGGCTTTTAAAAATACCTCTCCCAAAGCGATACCTGTATCTTCTATCGTATGATGTTCGTCTATATGCAGATCCCCTTTTGCTTTTATCGTCAAGTCTAATGCCCCATGCCGAGCCAATTGATCCAACATATGGTCAAAAAATGGCAATCCTGTATCCATGTCAGACTTACCTGAACCATCCAAGTTCAAATGAATGAAAATATCTGTTTCATTAGTCTTACGATGATGTTCGGCGGTACGCATGCCCAATTTAAGAAATTCATATACGGTCTTCCAATCTGTTGTTTCTAAAGCTATAACAGTTGAATCGATCGCTAAGTTTTCCAATGCACCTAATTGATCATTGGCACGGAGCCAGATCGCCTTAGCCCCAAGATTTTGAGCTAGTTTAACATCGTTTACACGATCACCAATAACAAAAGATTGGCTCAAATCATATCTTGATGCATCAAAATACTCCCCCAGCATGCCGATCCCCGGTTTACGCGTGTCCGCATTTTCATGTGGAAAAGTTTTATCGATATGCTCTTTGGCAAATACCACCCCTTCCCCTGCAAACGTATCCAGCACAAAATGATGGACTGGCCAGAAATTCTCTTCCGGATGGGAAGAAGTTCCTAAACCATCTTGGTTGGAAACCAAGATCAATTCGAAATCCAGTTCCTTTGCGATACGTGGCAGATACTGCAAGGCACCGGGATAGAATTTTAATTTGGCAAAAGAATCGATTTGTTCATCTTCTGGTTCCAAAATTAATGTTCCGTCTCGGTCTATAAACAGTACACGTTTTAAGTTATCAGGCATAGTATTATTTATTGATTTGATTAAGTTTTTCTAACAATGTTTGATTTTCAGCCGGTGTGCCGACAGTGATCCGCAAACATCCCTCACATAATTCGACTTTAGATCGATCCCTCACGATGATTCCATATTGAACCAAGTAATCGTAAACGTCCCGAGGTTGATCCATTTTGACCAAAATAAAGTTAGCATCGGAAGGTGTGATATGCTGCACAAAGTCCAGTTCAAGCAATGCGCGCACGAGTTTTTCGCGCTCCGCTACGGTTTCTTTGATCCAGTCGTTCACTTGATCCACTTGATCCAATGCTTGTAAAACGATATCTTGCGTGGCCTGGTTAATGTTATATGGAGGTTTTATTTTATTAAAAACAGCGATTACCTCTTTACTCGCAAACGCCATACCCAAGCGTAAGGCGGCTAAGCCCCAGGCTTTGGACAATGTCTGCAACACAACTAAATTGGGATATTCTGCCAATTCTTGTGTAAATGATTTTACAGCGGAAAAATTGATATAAGCTTCGTCCACAATCACCAGCCCCTGAAAATTATTCAGGATCGTTTCAATGTCCTGACGACGGATTGAGTTTCCGGTTGGGTTATTCGGAGAACAGATAAAAATCAGTTTCGTATGGGCGTCTAATGCATTGGCAATACCCTCCAAATCCAATTGATAATCTGCGGTGAGGTT
This sequence comes from Sphingobacterium sp. UBA1498, assembly GCF_002325125.1. Lineage (NCBI taxonomy): Bacteria > Pseudomonadati > Bacteroidota > Sphingobacteriia > Sphingobacteriales > Sphingobacteriaceae > Sphingobacterium > Sphingobacterium sp. UBA1498. The sequence goes on along the minus strand of NZ_DCRG01000003.1, from coordinate 63,045 downwards.
GACTTTCCTGCAGGCTACATCATTGATGTTGGCAGAAACTTCATACATACCATAGGTTGGTGGAACTAAAATCACATTATCCACACCTGGAGTACAAAAAGCACGATATAAAATATCAATTGCTTCATCGCTTCCATTTCCCAAAAAGATATTTTCTGCGGGTACGCCTTTTATTTTAGAAAGCTTTGTTTTAACTTGATGTTGGAGAGGGTCTGGGTATCGGTTGTAATCATGGCTTAGTGGGGATCCAAAAGGATTTTCATTGGCATCGATCAATATGGATGCCTCCCCTTTAAATTCATCTCTTGCGGATGAATAAGGTACGAGCTTCTTAATATTTTCCCGTAATAGGTTGTTTAAGTTGAATGGATTATCCATTATAAAAAAATTAGAGCCGTAAACTTAGATAAATTGTTCATCATATGCAATATAATAAGCAATTATTCATCGGAGCGCTTATTTATACTGAAAACCATTTCCCCTCTATCGAAAGCTCAGTATTGGGAAATACCGACCTCGCTTCTTCCAATAGTGGATTTAAATCTCTATATCGTGCTGAGTAATGCCCCAAAAGTAATTTTTTGGCATGAGTTTCTTTCGCTATCTCGCCAGCTTCAAAGGCTGTTGTATGAAATGTCTCTTTAGCACGATCAACCATATCATGTAAGAATGTAGACTCATGATACATGAGATTTGCCTTCTGAACAAAAGGGAGATAATCTGCTGTACGTACCGTGTCCGAACAATAGACATAGCTTCGCGACAGTGGTGCAGGAAGACTTAGATCATCTGCAGCATATACTTTACCGCTTTCGTCGACATAATCCATACCCTTTTTTATCATAGGATAATATACTGTAGGAATATTCAAGGCTTGTACCACATCGGCGAGCAAAGTTCTTGCCCGCGGCCCCTCATCAAAGCGAAATCCCGTACAGGCAATTCGATGTTTCAGCGGGAATGTACTCACCTTTAGTGTCCTATTTTCAAAAATAACACCCGGCGCCTCGGGTGAAATTGGATGAAAAACAATATTGTAGCGTAAAATTGTCTCAGAATGTAGAAATTGTAAATCTAAAATTTCTTTTAACGCGGCAGGACCATACAGATGGAGATCACTTTTTCTGCCGACAAGATGCATGGATGATAGCAAACCCACCAAGCCCAAATAATGATCTCCATGTAAATGGCTAATAAATATATGTCCGATACGATTGCTCTTGATACCATACCTACTGAGCTGCATCTGTGTGCCTTCTCCGCAATCGATCAAAAACAATTGCTCATTAAAGTTCAACACCTGGCTAGTCGGATGACGATCAAACATGGGCGTTGCCGAGCTATTTCCTAATATCAGAACTTCAAACTTCATTTTAATCCTCAATTGTCCCCCGATATTCAGATTCCAGTTCATGCGCAAAGATTAAATCTTCAGCAACCTTTAATGATGGTGCAATCTTTAGCGATTTATCTAAATGTGATACACGAACCATATCCATTAATGTAGGACAAAGATTCACAAGAATAAATATGCCACCAACCGATTGACACAACCGATGTGCTAGTACTCCTAACCGGATGCCAACTTCGTCTGTTTTCTTAACATGAATCATATCCAGCACAATATTTCGTTGTCCAATCGTATTCCGCAACAAGAACTCTCCTTTGAGTTTGGCTGCATTATCCGCATCTATCACATCGACATGTGGTTCTATGACAATATAGCGATCGTGTTTATCAATGGTATACTTCATGAGGTGATCTCCTTTATTTGAGGATACAATGTACTAATAATTTAGCGTTTTTAAGGCGTTTGACACATTTCTTTCTACTCGTTCAAGTACATTTTCTTGATCTGGGTAAACAAACTTTTCTCCAACAATATGTTCGTATAGTTCAATATAACGCTCAGAAATCGAAGCTACAATTTCATCCGTCATTTCCGGAACAGCCTGACCGTCTTTTCCTTGAAAACCGTTTTCGATTAACCATTTCCGAACAAACTCCTTCGATAATTGCTTTTGTGGCTCATTTTGATCTTGGCGTTCTTGATAACCTTCGGCATAAAAATAACGCGAAGAATCGGGTGTATGAATTTCGTCAATCAACACGATTTGACCATCTTTTTTACCAAACTCATATTTTGTATCCACCAATATTAACCCCCGTTGTGCGGCAATTTCGGTTCCTCTTTGGAATAAAGCTTTCGTATATTTTTCTAGCTGAACATAATCTTCTTCACTTACGATACCCTTATTCAAAATATCAGCACGTGAGATGTCCTCATCGTGGCCGACCGCTGCCTTAGTTGTCGGCGTAATAATAGGTTCCGGCAACTTGTCGTTTTCCTTTAACCCTTCTGGCAATGATTCACCACAAACTTCACGTTTACCTGCCGCATATTCACGCCAGGCATGGCCTGATAAATAACCACGGATAACCATTTCCACTTTAAACGGTTCACACATTTGGCCGATTGTCACACTTGGATCCGGAACAGATACCACCCAATTTGGAATAATATCAGCAGTAGCCTTTAAAAATTTGGCTGCAATTTGATTCAGAACTTGCCCTTTATACGGAATAGGACGTGGAAGCACCACATCGAATGCTGAAATACGGTCGGAAGCTACCATCGCCAAATACGTATTGGCAATTGTATACACATCACGTACCTTTCCTCTGTAAAAAGCAGTCTGGTTTTCAAAATTGAAATTTGTTTCTTTTATAGCATTCATGTTCAAAGTAAAATACACCTGTAAATAATTATTATAATCCGCAAATGGCACCTTCATGCCAGGCAGGATCATACAGCATTTATTTTATGAGCCGCTGTACTCATTTGTTTCTAGAGGGAACAATACCTTACTTTCCGCATTGGCCTATTAAATATCGCCATATGCTTCTAATATGCGACGCACCAATTTATGCCGTACCACATCTCCGCCGCTGAGGTGAACAATATCTATCCCTTCGATATTGTCTAATAAGCGAATCGCTGTTGACAATCCAGACTGATTTTTCTTCGGCAAATCCACTTGTGTCATATCACCAGTAACAATAAATTTAGCCGTAGGTCCCATCCGCGTTAAAAACATCTTCAACTGCATATCTGTTGCATTCTGAGCTTCATCCAAAATGACAAAACAATTGTCGAGCGTACGTCCCCGCATAAACGCCAATGGCGCAACCTCGATGGTGCGGTTTTCTAAATAACCTTTGAGCTTTTCGGCAGGAATCATATCATCCAAGGCATCATAAAGGGGCCTCAAATAAGGATCTACTTTTTCCTTTAGATCGCCCGGTAGAAATCCCAAATTCTCTCCCGCCTCAACGGCTGGCCGCGTCAAGATGATCCTTTTGATTTCTTTATTTCGGAGTGCCCTAACAGCCAAAGCAACTGCAGTATAGGTTTTTCCCGTTCCTGCAGGTCCGATAGCAAATAAGATGTCATTTTTGGAAATACTATCCACCATCTTCCGCTGGTTGGCGGTGCGTGCACGTACAATCAGGCCATTAGGGCCGTATACGATTGGTTCGGAACCAAAAGCAGCATTTTTGGAAGCGAGTTCTTTTTCCTGTTGAGCGGCAGAACCTGCGCTTGCACCCAGCAGATTTTCAAAATCCAACAAGGTAATGTTGTTAAATTTCTCCAAATGAGCCACGACTTCCTGAAAAGAGTGTTCAAACAGGTCCAATTCCTTCGCATCTCCTAGCACCTTCATTTCACTTCCGCGAGCTACAATCCGCAGTTTTGGGAATTGCTTCTTCAAATAATCGAAGTGCTCATTGTCTGCTCCCCACAATACGGGTAAATTCAGACCATCTAATGCAATTAGTAATTCGTTCAAATTTTATCTATTTAGAATTAATTAGATTGTAGCCATTACACAATATCATTCCTGTATAACACTATTCAAAATTAACGTATTCTAACGAAACCACCAAGAATATAGCGCGTACAAACAACGAGAATAAGAATGCGTATTTGGAGGGCAATGTCTATGTTGCAAACATTTCAATATACGTGAAATATCCGCTATGTAGGTGTATATCAACCGAAAAAAAAGATAATCAAAATAAGTTCTCCAATTAGCTTTACAAATCACCTGATAAATAGTAATTTTGTTCTCTATTTAAATAAATTACGGGGTATATTTTACGGGAATTCGACAGCAATTCAATCTAGGATTTAGATTATAATGGCAGTAATTACATTAACAACAGACTTAGGACATAAAGATTTTTATCAAGCAGCGCTAAAAGGGAGTCTTTTAACGCAGTTATCTGATGCCAATATTGTTGATATTACTCATGAGATCCCAGCATTTAATATCCCTCGAGCCGCATTTGTATTGGGCAATGCTTATCATTATTTCCCCAAAGGAACTGTCCACATCATCGGGATCAACACCTTATTTCATGAAGAATCCAGGTATATCGGCATGAAATATAATGATCACTATTTCGTTGGAGCCGACAACGGCATCTTCAGCCTATTGTTGAATGGCAATGAACCACAAGAACTCTACGAACTCAACTTAATGCAGGATTTGCGGTATCTACATTTTCCACTAGCAGACATTCTATCTAAATCTGCCTGTCACATCGCCAAAGGCGGAAAACTGAAAGATGTCGGAACGCCAATGCAACAGCTGATTGAAAAAGTGACTTTGCAGCCCATCTTTGACAAAGATATGATCCGAGGCAATGTCATTTATGTGGATGCCTTTGGCAATGCCATCACCAACATCTCCAAAGATTTATTCAATAAGGTACAGAAAGGTCGGCATTTTGTACTTTACTTCAAACGCAATGAGACCATCACCAACCTTTCCTGGCACTACAACGAAGTAGGTGAAGGAGAAAAACTTTGCTTATTTGGCATTTCCAACTATCTTGAAATCGCCATCAATAAAGGCAATGCAAGCCAGCTCCTTGGACTTCATGACGATGACTCCAACGTAATTCGCATAGAATTCAAAGATTCCGTACTGTAAAACAATTATCAAACTTCAACCCACAGTCATCATTTACTGGCAATTGCTTCGCTAATTGTTCGCACCTGCTTCGCTTCTTATTCGGGGCCGCTCCACTCTGCGCCCACTGATTGTCCACCTTACGCCCACTAATTAGGTGGACAATCAGTGGGCGCAAGGTGGACGAGAGGTGGACAGGAGGTAGACAATTTCCGAACAAAGGGCGAATAGATGGCGAGCGAAGGGCGAAGTGAGCTACTATCTGATGACAACACAATAATAAAACAAAATCTTACGGCAAACGTTAGTTTTAAATTAGATATTTGATTATACAAATTGTTAAACATACATGAGATCGCTAAAATTACTTTTTCTGTTCACCATTCTATCCGGCTTCCTTAAACAAGTCAACGCTCAAACCAATCCAGATTCCAGCGCTTACGAAGTACAGCGGAACCATGTCAATGAGCTACTCAATGCCCGGCAACAAAAATTTGGTGCTTATGACACCAGTCTTACCCAAAAAACGGGTCTTTTTGGTCTATTTAAATCAAAAGGAGATATGCAAAAGAGTATCGATATTCTTAAAGATATTGTGATTACCGATAATAACATCTTTCTCGAAACACAAAAACTTCTTAAAATAAAAGATTTTGAGAAAGATAAATTTCAGCAGCTGGCAACAGATTATGATAAACAGGTTTCTGCTTATATCGGCACCATAAGCAAGCTTCAGAAAGAAAACGAAAAATTGCGTAGCCAAGTTGACAAAACATCGGGTAACGGAGGCCTAAGCAATATTCTCCTTTATATTGCTTTAGTTGTGATCGGGGTTTTAGGCTATCTACTCTACACGGCCAAAGCAAAACACGCCGCTGCAAAACAACAAAATATAGGATAAAATAGGCGAATACCAGTCTCAACATAATAGCCAACAAGTCAAACAGCCCTTAAGGTATTAAAAAGTCACCTTGATGCTAAAAATTGACTATAGTATGATATCAAATTGTTTTTAATCTCGTTACATTTGTCCTCGCAACAAAATTTGAAGTAGCGGATATGGCAAGAGGATTCAACAGCGGTAATAAACAAGAAGAGGATCTACCAAAACCAAAATTGAATAAGGAGCTCCTGTTGAGAGCTGCAAAACTAATGACCTATTTAAAACCTTATCGGTTTAAATTTGGAATAGGGATGTTTTTCTTGGTATTATCCAGTTTAGCCATGTTAGCGTTCCCGGCGCTGCTTGGGGCTATGATCGATGCTGCTCAAGGTAAGCAAAAATATCTCTGGCTTCCTCCAGAAGTATATTACATTGGTGGCATTGCATTTATTATATTATCTTTTCTGTCAGTCGTTTCTTTTTTTCGCATCCGTATTTTTGTTGAAATTGCAGAACGTACATTGGCTGCCCTTCGCAAGGATACTTATCTAAAACTGATTTCATTACCGATCGAATTTTTTGCCAACCGTCGTGTTGGGGAATTAAACAGCCGTCTGTCTGCAGATCTTTCGCAGATCCAGGATACCCTGACCACCACACTAGCTGAAATTCTAAGGCAGTTGATCAGTCTTTGTTTTGGTGTTTTTCTATTGGTTTGGGTATCTCCCAAACTTGCTCTTATGAACCTTTGTATTTTACCGATCATTGTGGTGGCGGCTATCATCTTTGGAAAGTTTATCCGCGAACTATCAAGACAGGCCCAAGACAAAATGGCTGAATCAAATAGTATCGTTCAGGAGACTTTATTAGGGATCAGCAATGTGAAGGCTTTTGTCAATGAATACTTCGAGTTTAACCGTTATAGCAGACAGATGGATTCTGTGGTCAAACTTGCGGTTAAAGGTGCAACCTTTCGTGGTGCGTTTGCTTCATTTATTATCTTCTGTATTTTTGGTGCAGTAATCGCCGTTATATGGTATGGAGCGGCACTAGTTGCTATCCACGAAATGACTGTCGGCGATCTGACGACCTACATTTTATATTCGATGTTTGTTGCAGGATCCATGGGCAGTTTTCCTGAACTCTATGCCAATATCCAACGCTCCTTAGGGGCAAGTGAACGCATTTTGGAAATTCTGGATGAGCCTCAAGAAAACCTCAATGTGAAACCGACTTGTAAAGAAGTTCACGAAGTAATGACCGGCAAACTAAGCTTCAATCATGTTTCCTTTGCCTACCCAAGTCGTCCCGATATTGAAATTCTAAAAGACATCAATTTTACGGCCAATGCAGGGGATAAGATTGCCATAGTCGGCCCCAGTGGAACAGGAAAATCAACAATCGCTTCATTGATCTTACAATTCTACACGGTTAATACAGGTGAAGTCTGCTACGACGACAGACCAGCATCCGATTTTGAATTATGCGATATCCGTAATCAAGTCGCTATTGTACCGCAGGATGTATTGCTGTTTGGAGGTACTATACGCGAAAATATTGCGTATGGCAAGCTCGATGCCTCAGAAGATGAAATTATAGCCGCTGCTAAACGTGCCAATGCACATCAATTTATCTTAAATTTCCCTGAAGGCTATAACACGCTCGTTGGCGAACGTGGCGTAAAACTCTCTGGCGGGCAGCGCCAGCGTATTGCCATTGCCCGCGCGCTGTTAAAAGATCCGGCCATTCTTATCTTAGACGAGGCGACTTCATCATTAGATTCTGAGTCCGAGCGCCAGGTACAAGAGGCATTGGAAGAATTAATGCGCGGACGTACTTCGATTATCATTGCTCATAGATTATCTACCATTATCGATGCTGATAAAATTATCGTTATCGAAAACGGCATCGTATCGGAAAGCGGCACTCACTTTGAACTGCTCCAAAAAGAAAGCGGCCTCTATCAACACCTCTACAACCTCCAATCGAAACAGCAAAAGATTGATATGTAAAATTTTGTTAATTATTGATTCTTTTTAAACAAAATCACCTTGTGATTGTTCATTTGGTATCATACTTGATTATCATTTGAATATATAACAAAATAGAAGAATTATGAAAAATAGCAAAAATGGATTAGTGGCATTTGCTTTGGTAGGATTAGCTGCGGGAGCTGCTGCATGGTATCTTTTAGGAACTGACGATGGAAAAAAACAATTAGATCGTGCAAATGATGGCATCAAGAGCTTAACTAAATCATTGAAAGATCTTTCTAAGAAAGAAGCTAAAAAAGCGCAAAAACTAGCTAATAAAGCTTCGTCCGAATTAGATAATTTAAAATCGAAAGCTCAGGCTGCCTTTAGCAAAGCTACAGAAGATGCAGATGCACTGAAAAACAAAGCGAAAGAAGCAGGCAGAGAAGCTTTGGAACACGCCAACAGCGCAGCTCAAAACTTGGCAGGCAAAATCGATGATACAACTGACGCTGCGAAGTCCAAAATTTCTAACGTATAAGTAAAAATAACGTCTTTTTTAGGAATTGATGTTGTTGATCACTCTCGCGGTTAAAATACATTTGTATCTTTGCTGCCTATGACGTTGATGCAACAAGTAAAAACTTTAATTCTTAAAGACATCATTCTGGAATGGCGTTCGAAATATGCTATTAACGGAATTCTACTATATGTCGTATCAACTGTTTTCGTCTGCTATCAAGCATTTAAATCAGTTGATACGACTACTTGGAACGCATTATTTTGGATCATTATGCTCTTCGCTTCGATCAATGCAATCAACAAAAGCTTCGTCCAAGAAAACCCCAATCGGCAACTCTACTATTATTCACTTGTTGATCCTCGAGCGATCATTTTAGCAAAAATCATCTACAATACCATCGTGATGACGCTATTAGCCACCATCGCTTATTTTGTATATTCAACCATATTTAAAAATCCCATCGGTGACCCGATACTCTACTTCTTATCGGTCATGCTCGGCAGCATTAGCTTTTCAACTGTATTTACCATGATTTCTGGAATTAGCGCTAAAGCAGGAAATAACAGTACGCTAATGGCAATACTTAGTTTCCCGGCAATTATCCCGCTATTAATCGTATTAATAAAGCTATCACGCAATGCAATAGAAGGTTTGGAAAGAGCTTCAAGCAGTAAAGAAATAATCGTATTACTTGCAATTAATGTAATCACGATCACTATTTCTTTGTTGTTATTTCCGTACCTTTGGCGAGATTAAATATGAGCATTGACGACAAACTAAATTCAATATAACCATGAGAAAAAAATGGTGGAAAGTATTAGCAGTATTGATTATCTGTGGTGTTATTATCAATGGTCTTTTAGGCCCTGTTCCCCGTCTATTTATCCTACACGAAAGCATCCGTAATGTCTATTTTCATGTTCCGATGTGGTTTGCTATGATTTCGATGTATTTCGTTTCTGTAGTATACAGCATTAAATACCTTAATACTGGAAAACAAGCATACGATTTAATGGCTATAGAGGCTGTAAACACGGGTATTACGTTCTGCTTCTTGGGACTTGCGACGGGTATGCTATGGGCAAATATCACCTGGGGTGAACCGTGGCCAAACGACCCGAAACTAAATGGCTCTGCGATCGCAACATTGATGTATCTCGCTTACCTTGTTCTCCGAAATGCCTTGGAAGAAGAACAAAAAAGAGCGAAGATTTCTGCAGTATATAATATTTTTGCCTTTCCGATTATCATTGTACTCATCTATATCTTACCTAAACTGACAGATTCCCTACATCCAGGTAGTGGGGGGAATGGAACATTTGCTGATCTTCAGATGAGTAATGAATTACGCCCGACGTTCTACAGTTCTGTTATTGGATGGATTTTGATAGCGACCTGGATCTGTACAATGCGCTATAGGATGCGTTTATTAGAGAGAAAGCAAGAATTAGGCGCATAAGTATCAAAAATTTGTATTCATCAAACACCTGTCATGTTGCGCATAAAAATGGACAACATGACGAATAATAATATATAGAAATAGAAATGAAAAAAATAGTATTGTCAATCGTCTTACTCATGTTTTCTACCCTGAGTACATTTGCGCAAGAAGATGTCGATATGGCGACCGGATTGCGTAGCGAAGGAAAGATCTACGTCGTAGTATTGGTCATGTTGGTCATTTTTCTGGGCTTGGCTTTCTTCCTTTTTTTGCTTGACCGCCGCATTAGCAAATTGGAAAAAAAGAATAAATAGCACATATTTATCAACACCATGATTATCAATCAGTTTAGGAATTATTCACCCATTAATATTTTATTTCTATCGCTCGTAGGCTTTGTGCTATGTTTAGGGATATTTTTGCACCTTCCGGATAAACTTGACTCTGTAATTTTTGAACCTGCATTGGGCAATCTATTGGGAGAAAACAACTTAATCAACCTTTCTCCTGCCACCAATGTTTTTTTCACGCTGATCTTGACGATCTTCCAGGCGACAATACTCAATCGCATCACAAGCCATTTTAACTTACTAGGGAAACCTAGCTTTTTGGTCGCTTTGATGTACATGACACTGGCCAGCTTGTTTTTACCATTTTTGGTGCTGTCTCCAACGCTGATCTGTAATTTTATTTCGATATGGATGTTAAGCAAGTTGCTCTCCCTCTATCGGCAGACGGATGTTAAAGCGGAAATGTTCGATCTTGGCATGATCGTAGGCATCGGAAGCTTGGTCTACTTTCCATTCTTGAGTATGTTTGGCTTATTGTGGATAGGTTTACTCATTTTTAGGCCGTTCAACTGGCGCGAATGGATTACCCCACTCCTTGGCTTGGCCACGGTGTATTTTATCTTGGCGGTAATCTATCTTTGGATGGGCAAAATGGAGCAGTTTTATACGATTTGGCTGCCGTTTACGTACAAATTTCCTACGGCTATCCGTATTCAATTAGTTGACTATCTGGTACTCGTGCCGGTCATCTTTACTTTAATACTCTTCTTAATGGTCTTAAAAGACAACTTTTTTAAAAGTGTCGTGCATATTCGCAAGTCATTTCAATTGTTGTTCTTTATGTTATGCCTGGCGGTAGTCTCGTTCTACTGGAATAAAAAACTAACAGAGGCCCATTTTTTACTTTGTGCACCTTCTATCGCCATCTATATGGCGTACTATTTCACTTATGCCAAAAAGAAATGGTTTTTTGAGGTCGTATACGCCATTATAACCCTCACTATAATCTACTTTCAGTTTTTCTAAGCTACTGTACAATAAGCGTTTAACCTTTTTTAACAAAATCGGCTTAACAAGCTCGCAAAAATTGAATAGTTTTGTATGCGATTAAAAGCAAAAAACATTTAATATCAGAGTCAAATAACTCGAAAATTTCACTAAAACTAAATAAACATTAGTTTCTCAATTTTATAGATTGACCATGCAGAAACGCTTTACAAGCTCTCTAAAAAATAAATCACTCCAACTGTTGTTAGCAGGGGGAATTTTAGCTAGTTCTACTACCGCATTTGCCCAAAAAACGACATCCGCATCACCCTACTCTCAATTTGGACTTGGTCAGATGCGAGAGGATTTATTGCCACAATATAGAGGTATGGGGGGCGTGAATACCGCTATCCGAAGAATCAATGGCGTATACAACACCAACCCGAGCAATCCTGCATCTTACTCTGCCACACAGTTTACCACCTTTGATGCTGGTTTATATGGCAATTACACGCAATTAAATTCGACAACCCGATCAGATAACACGGCTGACTTTGCCTTTAGCCATATCACCATGACTTTCCCCATGAAACGCTTTGGAGGAATCAGTTTGGGTATTCTTCCCTACTCTGATATTGGTTATCGGACATCTTCAACAGGAACTGTAAATGCTGATCCTTACACGAAAGTTTTTACCGGCGAAGGTGGTTTAACAAAAGCCTATGCTGGCTGGGGGGTACGCATCGTGAAAGGCCTGAGTATCGGTGCCAACATGTCCTATCTATTTGGAACCTTAAATGATTATAGCCGTGTAGAATTTCTCCCTTCATCGGGGGCATTGAATACCCAGCAACAGAATAAACGCGAAATACAAGGTATTATCTTTGATTATGGTTTACAATACGAGCAACCGTTAAATAAGGAATACTCACTGACCTTTGGTTATTCTGGTTCATTAAATAATGATATTAAAGAGAGAACAACAATATTTAATACGAGAACTACACCTTCTTCTGATCCGGACAACCAAAATATCCCGTTGGATAGCACCTTTATTTCTGACCGCAGTAGCAGACATTTGACCCTTCCACTGAAGCATAATGTTGGTATCACGCTTGCGCGTAGCAACCGCTGGTTGGTTGGTGCTGATTTTAAATACGCAGATTGGTCGAGATTTCAGACTAGAAAAGGAGAAAATGAGCTCCGCAAGAATTACGGCGTAGCGATTGGGGGGCAAATTACGCCCGATGTCACCTCGCTTAAGTATTTGAACCGAGTAGATTATCGACTTGGCTTTAGATATAATAAAACACAATATTTCTTAAGTAACCAAAATATCAACGATATGGCTGTTACTGTTGGTGTTGGTTTCCCATTTGCCAGAAATCAATTTTCGGGAGCTTTCTCTAAAATAAACTTTTCGGCAGAATTTGGACAAATGGGCAAAATCAGCAATAGTCTCTTACGTGAACGTTATATTAACTTTAATATAGGCTTTACCTTAAATGACCGCTGGTTTAGAAGAACACAATTTGATTAATCCGATGGTACGCAAGACATTTGCTTCGACCATAATCCAAAATATATCGCCCCTAGTAATCGTATCTTTACTAGGGGCGCTCTCATTGACTTCGTGCGAACCTGATTTAAAAGAGGTCGACCGGATTGCCAACATGAAAAAGGAAGAGGCGGTCGACATCTCACGTCATGTAGACATCATCTACAGCGATTCGACCCGGGTAAAAGCCAATCTTACCGCGCCTGAAATGCGTATCAAACACGATAGTACTGAAGTATATGAATTTCCCAAAAGCATAAAAATCATCTTTTACGATGACAATTTAAAGGAAACTCAACGCATCACCTCCGACCACGCCATTCGTAGGGAAAAAGAAAAGACGACCACTTTCACAAAAAACGTTGTAGTAACTATGGCTGACGGATCGATCATCAAAACTGAAGAGATCATCTATGACGAAAGTCAAGTTGATAGCAACAGCAACAGGATCTTTTATAATCACGTGCCGATAACGGCTTTCTTTCGCGATAATCGGGGTAATTTACAGGGGTCATCATTTACATCAGACAAAGATTTCAAACATGTCAATATAGCCAATGCCACTGGTTACACCATTATTACCAACAACAATCTGTTCCCTTCTTTAGGAAAATAGCTCATCGTGGGTCATAAACCAGATTCCGGTTTGGTTTAAAAGCAGCTATGGATCTGATACAATCGCCCCAGACTGTTTATTTATACGATTAAGTTATTCAAAACGAATCATTTGAACTAAAAGAGAACAGAAAACTTCAGTTTATACAATTATTTTTCAAATTTGTTTTGCTACATTCAGGAAAATATTCCATTTTTTTTTATAAAAATTGTATCTTGCACCGCATTTTGCTATGCTATGCATAAATTAACGAAATACAAGTATTTACACAATATAAACACAATAAGCAGACTATGGGATTAATGGGCTTTTTGCGTAACAAAGCGGGTGTCATCTTGACCGCAGCTATGGCTATCGCAATTTTAGCATTTTTACTAGGCGATGTCGTTCGGGGAGGAGCTCCTTTTTGGGCGAGACATCAAAATCGTGTAGGGGAAGTCAACGGAACTGAAATTGAATATCCTGCGTTCAATCAACAAGTTGAACAAACAGAAGAAATGTTCAAACAACAAATGGGAGGTGCAGTGACTCCTCAAATGAGAACATACGCTGTCCAACAAGTTTGGAATCAATTTTTGTCAAGAGAGATCTTGAAAAAAGAGATTGAAAAAATCGGTTTGACTGTCGGTAAAGAAGAATTAAATGATTTAGTAAAAGGACCAAATCCTTCACCTCAAATCGTTCAGGCTTTTACTAACCCACAAACGGGACAGTTTGACCATAGTCAATTGATGACCTTCTTAGGGCAGGTGAACAATAATCCTGCTGTCTACGACCAATGGAATACGTTACTTGAAGGCGTTAGAGATGAACGTTTAAGCAGCAAATACGGCGAGTTGCTTTCCAATAGCGTATACGTTACTTCATTGGAAGCAAACGAAGAATACCAAGAGCGCAATAAATTGGCAAACTTCAAATACATTCTTTTAGATTATGCTTCTGTCAAAGATGCAGATGCTAAATTGACGGATGCTGATTACCAAGAATATTATGATGAACATAAAAACATGTTCAAAACCCAAGAGGAAACTCGTGCAATTCAATATGTAACTGTAGATGCAAAACCTCTTGCTAAAGATTCTTTGGCCGTAAAAGAAACCATCAACAAATTGAAACAGGATTTAATCGTTGCCAAAGACGACTCCTTGTTTGCTTCGATCAATTCAGACAACAAATACCCGTTCACTTATGTGAAAAAAGGACAGTTGAGCCCTTCTTTGGATTCAGTTGTATTCAATGTGGCTGCTGGCACGACAGTTGGACCTTTTTTAAACAACAACGCGTATGAAATCGCAAAAGTTGTTTCGACGATCGTAAGTCCTGACTCGGTGAAAGCATCTCATATCTTACTGGACCCTACAGCTGAGGGTGGCGTAGATAAAGCCTTGGCGAAAGCAGATTCGATCAAAGGATTGATTCAAAAAGGAGACAATTTTGCAGCATTGGCCGTTCAGTTCAGTAAAGATCCAGAAAGCAAAACAAATGGTGGCGAACTAGGGACATTCACAAGAGGTCGTATGGTTCCTGAGTTTGAGAATGCCGTATTCGAAGGAAAAACAGGTGATATCAAAGTTGTAAAATCTCAATTTGGTGTGCATGTCATTAAAATTGAGAAACAATCAGGTAGCTCAAAATATGCGAAAGTTGCCATCATTGATAAAGTGATCAGCAGTGGAAAAGAAACATTAAACAATGCGCATAGCAAAGCAACAGCATTCTTATCTGCAGCCACAGCACAGAACTTTGCTCAAGAAGCGAAAAAACTTGGTCTAGAAGCAAAAACAGCTTCACGCGTAACAGCGATGGACAATGTATTAGATGGTAATGAAGCGCCACGTGATTTAATTAAATGGGCTTTCGAAGCGAAAAAAGGCGATATCTCAGACAAAGTATTTGAGACTGAAACTTCTTACATCTTAGCAAGTTTGGTTGACATACAACCTAAAGGAACGCTTTCTCTGGATGCCGTTAAAAAAGATATTGAGCCTGCAGTAAGAAATATGGTTAAAGCGAAGATGTTGAAAGAGAAATTTGACAAAGCTTTAGCAGGTGCATCTTCTATAGATCAGGTTGCTCAAAAAGTAGGTAAATCAGCTATTCACGTTGAAAATGTTGTCTTCGCGAACCCAGTTATCCCTGGTGTTGCATTGGAAAACAAGGTTGTAGGAACAGTTTTTGGACTTCAACCAAATAAACCTTCCAAAGCGATTGAAGGAAATACAGGTGTATATGTAGTACAGGTCAACGGTTTTACCAATCCTGCCGCTATCTCCGATATCAATGGACAAAAGAAACAAATGCTTGCAGCTAAAGCACAACGCGCTTGGGGATCTATTTTCCGCGCATTACAAGACAAAGCTGAAATCATTGACAATAGAGTGAAATTCTTTTAAAAGATTTTTAAGTAAATTTGTAGCCGGACGAATTATCGTCCGGTTTTTTTTTGATGTAAATATGGATATTCAAACAAATATTGTCAACAAAGTTGCGCAAAGTGGGTTAGTCACAGTTGACTTGGCCAACTACCATCCTCAAGCAGACAATGTGGTATATGATATTAAGGATAATCTCTTCCATGGCTTGATTCTTAAAGAAAAGGATTTCCGCGAGTTCATTAAGACAAACGATTGGTCGCAATATGCCGGTAAACATGTAGCAATTACCTGTAGTGCAGATGCTATTGTGCCCACTTGGGCTTACATGTTATTGGCTAACAAATTGGAACCTCATGCAGCAACAATCATCTTCGGAGACGCGGATGAACTGTTACGCATGCAGTATGCTGCAGCTATTGAACAGATTGACATGGAACAATTTCGGGATCAGCGTGTAGTTGTAAAGGGATGTGGTGACACTTTTATTCCAGAGTCCATATTTGTACAGTTTACGGTAAAACTAAGCAAGGTGGCAAAAAGTATTATGTATGGTGAACCTTGTTCTACCGTACCTGTATTTAAACGAGTACAGCCTAAGTAATCCAATTGCACAAATGTATAAGTCATTGTCTATGAACGTCTCATTTAATGTCAAAAGTTAAATTTATTTGAATGAAATTAACATTTCTTTTTCAAACAAATTTCGTAAACTTACCTACATGAAACTTATATCGACTTTGCTCTTTTACTTATCCGTGGTAGTAAGTACTGCTTTTGCTCAAGAATTACCGCATTTAAAGGAATCTGCATTTAAAGGTGGTGAGAAATTAAAGTATAAACTCCGTTATGGCTTTATTTCCGCCGCAACTGGAACATTAACTGTTGAAGACACAAAGGATGGAACTGGAAACCCTTCCTTTCATTTATATGCAGCAGGTAAGACAGCAGGTGCCTTTGCGATATATACGGTACGCAATGAATACAATTCGTATATTAACAGTAAAACATTTTTACCCTATTATTATACGGAAAACATTCGCGAAGGAGGATACAGAAGGAATGATAAGGTACGCTTTAACCAAGCGACAAATACCGTTGTCGGTAATAAAGGAACATTTAATTCGAAAGTAGATCAAACTTTTGACTTGCTTTCCTCCTACTATTTTGCGCGCAACTTGGATCTGTCAACGGTTAAACCGGGAGAATCTTTCAAGCTGACTTATTTTCTGAATGATGAGATTGCTACCTTAGGCATACAATATATTGGAATAGAAAAGATAAAAACAGAATTAGGCACATTAGAATGCCTCAAATTCAGTCCCGAAATCAAACCGGGACGGATATTTAAAAAAAATAGCAAGCTTTATTTGTGGGTAACCAATGATGGCAACCGTATTCCGGTCAAAGCCAATGTAGATATTTTAATCGGCTCCGTAACGTTAGAATTACTGGAAGCAAGCGGATTAAAGTACAAATTGGGACAACGAGCAAGCTACTCAAAATAATTAGAATGATTGAAGTAGGAAATGTATTGGTACACGAAGATCTAATCAATAATGACTTTGTGTGCAATTTATCAAAGTGCAAAGGAATCTGTTGTATTGAAGGCGATTCGGGCGCCCCGTTATTGGAAAGTGAAAAGGGCATCCTGGAGGAGATCTATCCTAAAGTGAAGCCTTATATGACAGAGAAAGGTATTGAAGCGATTGAGGAGCAAGGCAAATATGTAATTGATGTAGATGGTGATCTGACAACTACCTGTGTCGATGGAAATAAAGAGTGCGCCTATGTGACCTGGGAAAATGGCATCACAAAATGTGCTATTGAAAAAGCTTACGAACTCGGCGAGATCCATTGGCGAAAACCTGTATCATGTCACCTATACCCTATACGGACAACACATTATCCCGAATTTGACGTACTTCACTATGACCGTTGGCATATCTGTAAAGATGCCTGTTCATTCGGGAAAGAATTGCAGGTCCCTGTCTTTAAGTTTTTAAAAGATCCGTTAATCCGCACGTACGGTGAGGAATGGTACAAAAATCTTGAGCGAGCAGCCGAAGAGTTGTCCTAAAATCACTATCTTTAAGCTTTAACTATTTTGGTATTTCACCCTAATTCATGTCAAAATTAAGAGAGATTCAACGTCCTATTGTCCATGAACTGGAAGCTTTTGAGAAAAAATTCAAAGCTTCGATGAAAAGCTCCGTCCCCTTGTTGGATCGCATTACACAATACTTGATCAAACGTAAAGGCAAACAAATGCGGCCTATGTTTGTGTTCTTTTCAGCGGGCATATGTAACGGAATTAATGAATCCACTTACCGTGGTGCTGCTCTTGTAGAGTTGTTGCACACTGCCTCTTTGGTACATGACGATGTGGTGGACAATTCCTACGAACGTCGAGGATTTTTTTCGATCAATGCGCTATGGAAAAATAAAATTGCTGTTTTGGTGGGTGATTTTCTATTGTCAAGAGGTTTACTCCTTTCGGTAAAACATCAGGATTATCACTTACTAAAAATTGTATCCGAAGCTGTTGAACAGATGAGCGAAGGTGAATTGCTTCAGATCGAAAAGGCTCGTAAACTGGATATTGAAGAGTCTATTTATTTTGAAGTGATCCGAAAAAAAACAGCCTCGCTAATCGCTTCTTGCTGTGCTTGCGGCTCGGCCTCGTCAAATGCAGATCAAGGAACAGTAGATAAACTTCATCAATTTGGTGAAAAAATTGGAATTGCATTCCAGATCAAAGACGATTTGTTTGACTTTGGCTTAGATGACGTCGGCAAACCGCTCGGCAATGATATCAAAGAGAAAAAAATAACTTTACCGCTCATTTATGCATTACATCAAGTTACTGCAAGCGAAAAACGAAGAATCATTAATTTAGTTAAAAACCACAATGAGGATGCTCAAAAAGTTGCTGAAGTCATTGATTTTGTCCGTAAGAGTGGTGGGTTAGCATACGCGACAAGTAAGATGCTAGAATACCAACAAGATGCATTTCGAATATTGGAGGACTTTCCAGACAGCGAATACAAAGCCGGACTGGAGCAATTGGTAAAATACACAACAGAAAGAAAAAAATAAAATGAGTCACGAATTAATGTTTTTTGGTGGGTTCCTAATATTTATTGCGCTTATGCTTGCAATAGATCTTGGGTTATTTTCTAAGGGCGACAAACCTGTCAGCCTGAAGATGGCTAGTATTATGAGTGCCATTTGGGTCTTATTCTCTTTAGGCTTCTATTGGCTGCTACGTCACTATGGATTTGAACTGCACAATATCCATGATTTTAATCACCTCCAAGAGGTCATCGCCAAACACCACCACGATATTAAAATTATTCCCGGAGATCTAGCGGCCAGTCTCGATGTTTATAATAAGAATCTTGGTCTGGAATATCTTACCGGTTATGTTGTGGAATACGCCTTGTCAGTAGATAATATCTTTGTGATGGTCTTACTGTTCACCTCTTTCGGTATTCCAGAGCGTTATTACCATAAGGTTTTGGTTTGGGGTATTTTGGGCGCAATCATTATGCGTTTCTTATTTATATTCCTTGGCGCCACCCTTATTGCTAAGTTTGGCTGGATTCTATATGTTTTCGGCGCTTTCCTAGTCTTTACAGGTGTAAAAATGTTTATTAACCGCAACCAGGAAGAGGACGTTGATCCACAGAATCACCCAGTCGTTAAATTCGCTTCGCGCTATTTTAAAGTAACTCCAAAATTAGACGGTGGACACTTTTTCCATGTAGAGAACGGTGTTAAATACATGACTCCGCTCTTTCTTGTATTGCTGGTGATTGAATTTACAGATCTCATTTTCGCTGTGGATTCTATTCCTGCGATTTTCTCCGTTACCAAAGATCCCTACGTCGTATTTTTTTCTAACATTTTTGCGATTCTAGGCTTACGATCAATGTTTTTCCTATTGGTCAATATCATACACAAATTTCAATACCTCAAAGTAGGTTTAGCCTTTTTACTGGTCTTCATTGGATTAAAGATGCTGCTACACCATTGGTTGGCCGAAGTTGGTTTTACGACAACACATTCACTGATTGTTATTATCGGCATCCTCGCTTTAAGTATCATTGCCTCGCTGCTTTTTCCAAAAAAGTCTTCCATTGCTGATTAGACGAAGCCGATTGAACAACTATGCTTATCGCTGTAAAATGTTGTCGCAAGGGGCAGCACATAATAGAATAAACATCCTATAATGGTCAGAATGAGAATTCTGGCCATTTCTATTTAACCTTAGAAAACTTCTATCATTTCTTTGCCTAGCAGGACATTAAGATACAAATAGTAGATTTTTCAGCACAATTATTTTACAGAGGAATTGATCTTACTCAATTTTATTTATTTATTTTAGCACCACATTAAATTAACAACATACTAACAATGAATTGGAATAAAACGATTGTACTAGCCGCTTCACTTTTTGCAGCGTCTTTCCAAGTACAAGCACAAGACAATTTGATCAATGCGCTTAAAGCAAATCAAAATGACAATAGCAAATCTGGATTTACCTTTACTGAAGTCATCAATCTAGGGAATACATCCATCAAAAATCAAGGTTCATCAGGTACTTGTTGGTCTTATTCAGGTAATTCTTTCCTAGAGTCTGAGATGATTCGTATGGGTAAGAAACCGGTTGAGATATCCCAAATTTATACTGCGCGGAACACATACTTAGACAAAGCACGTACCTATGTACGCCTTCATGGTGGATTGTCATTGGGCGAGGGCGGTCAATTCCATGATGTATTGAACTCCTTTCGTAAATACGGAACAATGCCACAATCGGCGTATACCGGTCTCCACTACGGTACTACCCGTAACAACTTTGGCGAAATGACTTCTATGTTGGACGCTATGTTGGGTGCAGTAGTGAAGGGCAAAACATTGACGCCAAACTGGGAGAAAGCCTATACCGCTGCCATGGATTCTTACCTTGGAGAGGTCCCTGAGAAATTTGACTATAACGGTAAATCCTACACACCACGTACCTTTGCAGATCAGGTAATCGGTATCAATCCAGACGACTATGTCGGTATTGCTTCCGTAACCGATCATCCGTATTACAGCCAGTTCGTATTGCTGATTCCAGACAACTGGTCATTCGACCGTTTTTACAATGTTAAAATGAACGATTTAACGGATATCATTGACAACGCTTTACAAAAGGGTTATACTGTGGCTTGGGCAACTGACGTATCTGAAAAAGGTTTCTCCTGGAAAAACGGGGTTGCTTATGTACCTGAAAAACCATTCGAGGAAATGACAGAGCAAGAAAAATCAACCATGTTCGTTGGTCCTAAACCGGAATTAAAAGTTACAGCCGAAGAAAGACAAAAAGCTTTTGATAACTGGCAAACAACTGATGACCACGGTATGCATATTGTTGGGCTTGTGAAAGATCAAAATGGAAAAGAGTACTACATTGTTAAAAACTCTTGGGGAACAACAAATGACTATCATGGTTACCTTTATGCCTCAAAAGAATTCGTACGTTATAAAACAACTTCTTTGATGTTACACAAAGACGGCCTAACAAAAGATTTAAAGGCTAAGATAAATATCAAATAGACGATTTATCAATCCACAAAAACACCTCTGAAATTAAAACATCCGAGGTGTTTTTGTTTTCAGATTAATTTGATAACTTAAGCATAATTATGAATCTTTTGTTGAGTGAGTATGAGAAGTATAATCGCATTGTGCCTTACGATTTTATTCGGGAATTTGGCTCACGCCCAGACTAAGGGTGTGAAATTTATAAATGGATTGAGTTGGAAACAAATAAAGGAGCGCGCAGAAGCTGAAAACAAATATATCTTTGTAGAGCTATTTGCAACCTGGTGTGGTCCATGCCAATATATGAGTAATGAGATCTTTCCTTTAGAACAGGTGGGGCAGCCAATTAATGAAAACTTTATTAGTGTTAGGGTACAAATGGATTCCACAGAATCTGACAATGCCAACGTCAAAAAATGGTATGCCGATGCGCGTGCTATTTCCAATGAATATAATATTCAATCGTTTCCTACATTTCTTATTTTTAATCCCAATGGACAAGCTGTACACCGCATTGTTGGCGCAAGTGATGCGCCTGAATTTGTCGGCCATGTAATGGATGGGCTAAATCCCGAAACACAGTATTACACCCTGTTAAAAAAATTCGATAAAAGACCGCAGGATATTTACACGGCCAAGCAGATGCTAAAAGCAGCGAATATCGCTTACGATGAAAACACTGCGCGCAAGGCGGAAAATACGTTAGCAAATTCACTAGGAACAGATGAATTGTTCAAAAAGGAGAACGTGCATATTCTATTGGCTGCAGCAAAATTTACCAATTCGAAAGCTTTCAATCTTATCCGGAACAATAAAGAAAAAATTGATATCCTATTAGAGTCACCTGGTATTGCCAACCGTACGCTGGCAAATGTTGTCGTTAACGAATTATTCCAGATTAAAATAGATGCCAAGCACGAACCTAACTGGGATAGTTATCAAAATGAACTGACGGCAAAATATCCGGACATCGATTTCGTTCCGATGTTCAAGAAGATTAGAGCACACTATTACCTTCAGGTGAAAAATTATGTGGCGATGAAGAATACCATCAATGATTATCTTTCATCAGAAGATTTTACTCCACATCAATTAAACACTTTTGCCTGGACTATCTTTAATAACAGCAGCGATCCGGCCTGTATCGAATCCGCACTAAGCTGGAGCAAAAAGTCGATTATTGAAGATCCGAGCAGCGCATTCTTGGACACCTACTCCAATCTACTCTATAAAAAAGGTGAAAAAGAAAAAGCGATAAAGTGGCAAAACAAAGCCGTCGAAATGGCCAGTGAGGACGATCGCCCTATCTATCAAGAAACGCTTGAAAAGATGATGAAAGGAATAAAAACTTGGGAAAACTAAAAGGAACCCGATAAGAGCCTACGCTGATCATCCCTAAAGACAAAAGTCCCGATCCAATTATGGATCGGGACTTTTATATAGATAGAGACCTCAGCCTGAAGCTTCAAGCTGCCTGGTTACTTTAATGCCTTTATTCCCATGTTCCAAAGCGCAAAAGCATACTTATCCACATTACTATTGATCAGAACTTCTGTAGACCTTCCAGCACCATGACCAGCTTTCGTCTCAATACGAATCAATACAGGATTATCACAACCTTGCTTTGCCTGCAGCTCTGAAGCAAATTTATAGGAGTGTGCTGGTACTACCCGATCATCATGATCTCCGGTAAACACCATTGTTGCTGGGTAGCAAACGCCAGATTTCACATTATGCACCGGAGAATACGCTTTCAGATAATCAAACATTTCTTTGCTATCACTGACCGTACCATAATCATAGGACCAACCTGCACCAGCCGTGAAAGTATGGTAACGTAACATATCCAAAACACCAACCTCTGGAAGAGCCACTTTGGCAATTTTAGGATCGATTGTCATTGTCGCCCCAACAAGCAAGCCACCGTTGGATCCCCCGTTTAAAGCGGTATACTCCGGTGATGTATACCCATTCTCCTGCAGGTAACGGGCAGCTGCAATAAAATCATGAAAGACATTTAATTTATTGAACTGCCTGCCGCCATCATGCCATTTCTGACCATATTCGCCGCCGCCACGGAGATTCGGAACAGCATAAACACCGCCATTTGCTAACCACACAGCAACGGAAGTACTGAACCCAGGGGTTAAGCTGATATTAAAGCCCCCATAACCATACACAATCGTCGGGTTTTTACCGTTCAAAGCAATCCCCTTTTTGTAGGTAATAATCATCGGAACTTTCGTACCGTCTTTCGATGTGTAGAACACCTGTTTGGATTCATACTGATCCGAGTCAAACTTTACTTTAGGCTTGATATAAAGTGTAGCGTGCCCAGAACTCACGTTGAACTTATAGCTCGAAGACGGTGTAATGTAATTTGAAAAACCAAAATAGATTTCTTTTTCTGTCTTTTTACCCGAAAAGCCACTCGCTGTACCAATGCCAGGCAATTCTATTTGTCGAATCTTCTTACCGGTATAATCGTATTGAATCACAACAGAAACGGCATCCTTCAAATAATTTGCAAAAAGATAGCCCCCTCCAGTACTGATCGAAAGGACATTTTCAGTCTCTGGAATAACATCTTTCCAGTTCTCTTTTGCAGGATTCTTCAAATCTACTTTAACCAAACGGTTGTTGGCAGCCTTATAATTTGTCTCCAGTAAGAAACTGTCCCCAATATTGTCAACGACACCGGTATTGGCATCAAAATGGTCCTGCAAGCAAATAATCTTGCTATTCGGCTGCTTGAGATCCTGATAATACAGTTCATTTCCCGTTGTCGTATTTGCGGCGGAGATAATTAGGTACCGTTGATCATCTGTCAATGAAGCACCCACATAACGCCTTGGTGTTGCAGAACCTCCAAAAATCAATTTATCTTCAGACTGTGCTGTGTTGAGTTTATGGTAAAATAATTTATGTTGATCTGTTTTTTCAGAAAGTTCAGACCCCTTTGGCTTATCGTAGCTTGAATAATAAAACCCATCATTTCCTTTCCATGCGATACCGGAGAATTTGACATCTATGAGGGTGGCCCCCACAGGTGACTTATCTTTGGCATTCAGCACAATGACTTTCCGCCAGTCTGATCCGCCTTCAGAAATAGAATAGGCGACTAGGCTACCATCTTTAGAAAATGAAATGTCCGCTAATGAAGTCGATCCATCTTTCGAGAAAGTATTTGGGTCCAAGAAAACTTCCTCTGTCCCTTTCTCCCCTAGTTTGCGATAAAGCACCGCATGCTGCTGTAAGCCATTATTTTTAAAAAAATATGTATATCCACCTTCCTTAAAAGGTGTTCCTATTTTTTCATAATTCCATATTTCGGTTAATTGATCTTTCAGTTTTGTGCGGAACGGGATTGCATTCAAATAGTCAAATGTGACCTTATTCTCAGCCTCTACCCAGTTTTTTGTTTCAGCTGAACGATCATCTTCCAGCCAGCGATAGGGGTCTGCAATCTTTTCCCCCCAAAATTCATCCACGACGGTTCCTTTCGTTGTCGTGGGATATGTTAACCGTTGTCCATAACCAGTTGTCGCCGTACCTGCCATACCCATCATCATGAGGATAAGACCAAAATTTTTCTTTATCATAAAATCGTATACTTGTTTCAACCAATCTAAGTTCAATTCACCTAGTATCTGAAAATTTGAGTTGAATATAAACAAATTTATCGACCTCCGATGTTTCTCAGGCTGTATTTATCTTGCAAAGCATACCTTAAAAAGCCCGGATTCATCGTTACCCGACAACCACAATATGGTGCGAAAAGCGCTACAACAAAATCGCTGTCTGTTTATCAGCGATAGAGCAATCGAGAAAACATCCATCAGCAGTTGCATATTTCTTAGCAGCATATTTCTTGGACAGCCGAAATTTCTTTAGATTTATTTAAATCTTGAATTACTAAACCATGTTTAAAAAAATCATATATCTTTTAGTAGGAATTTCCATGCTGCAAACGGGTGTCAGCAATGGTCAGCAACTACCGGTGGATCAACAGTATAGAGCCACCCCTACCAAGATCAATAATCTTGTTCACACCAAGCTGGATGTACGTTTTGACTATACAAATCAATTCCTCTACGGAAAAGAATGGGTTACATTGCAACCCCATTTTTATCCGACGGACTCCCTTCGCCTCGATGCAAAAGGAATGGATATCAAACAGGTGTCTTTGGTTAATGACCAGCAGCTGGTTCCATTAAAATACAACTATGATAACAACTCGCTTTTGATCAAGCTCGACCGCAAGTATCTCGCAAAAGAAAAGTACACCATTTACCTCGATTATACTGCAAAACCCAACTTATTAAAAGCACAGGGCAGTGCAGCAATCAATGATGCAAAAGGACTTTATTTTATCAATCCTGATGAGCGTACGCCAAATAAGCCGCGCCAGATATGGACACAAGGCGAAACCGAAGCGTCTTCAGCATGGTTTCCCACCATCGACCGTCCAAATCAAAAAACCACGGCCGAAATCTCCATGACTGTCCTTGATAAATATGTCAGTTTATCGAATGGAGCGTTGATAAACCAAGAGAAGAATCAGGATGGTACACGCACGGATACCTGGAAAATGGATCTACCACATGCTCCCTACTTGTTTATGATGGCCGTCGGCGATTTCAAAATCTATGCCGATAAGTACAATAATATCCCTGTTGACTATTACCTGGAGCCGAAATATTCGCCCTATGCCAAAGATATTTTTGGGAAGACGCCGGCCATGATGGACTTTTATAGCAAAACACTGGGTGTCCCTTACCCATGGAATAAATATGCACAGATCGTCTGTCGTGATTATGTTTCAGGTGCAATGGAAAACACCAGTGCAACATTGCATGGGGAACATGTACAAAAGACCAAACGCGAATTGTTGGACGATAATCAGGAGGGAACGATTGCCCATGAACTGTTTCACCAGTGGTTTGGCGATTTGGTCACAGCAGAATCTTGGTCCAATCTGACCATGAATGAGTCTTTCGCCACTTTCGGCGAGGTTATCTGGCGTGAACACGACGGAGGTAAAGATCGTGGGGATAAATCGAGGTTTGAAAAACTACAGTCTTACCTTAACACGACTAAAAACGGAAAGAGTCCGGCTTTAGCGCGCTATTATTATCACGATAAAGAAGATATGTTCGATAACATCAGCTATGCGAAAGGATCATTGATTCTCTATGCCCTGAAAGCGCAGATGGGGGATGACGCATTCTATCAATCGCTAAAAAAATATTTGACAGACAATTCTTTTAAAACCGGCGAACCGCAACAGCTGCGTCTCGCTATGGAGGAAGTGACCGGCAAAGACTGGGCTCCGTATTTCAATCAATGGTATTACCAAGGTGGGCATCCAATTTTGAAAATTACGACAAGAACTGGAGAGAACAGTGTTATACTGAACGTAGCCCAAATTCAAGATTCTACCGTGCAGACATTCCAGGTCCCTTTGACCGTCGATATCTATACCAAAAATGGTAAGATCAGACAGCACTTTCAACTCAACAAGCGGAATGCCCAATTTATGGTTCCCGTACCTGCTGCCGTTGAATTTATCGATATTGATCCCGAAAAAGTGCTCGTTGGCCAAATTCAAATCGCTAAGTCAGCTGCCGACTATCTGTATCAATATCAACATGCTCCTTCCTTTGCAAACCGTGCAGAGGCCATTACTTACGCTGCAAAAAATCCGGCGAATACCATTAGTCAACAAATCTTAACTGAAGCGTTAAAGGATACCGATCCCGACCTTGCTGCTACAGCGATTCAGGGTCTCGATCTAAGCAATCCCGCAGTCCGCAAATCAACAGAAAAAACAATCTCGACACTTGCAGAGAAATCCGAAGCCTCTGTTATCCGTGCCTCTGCGATCCAAAAGCTCGCGCAGACAAAAGATAAAAAATACAAAAGTCTAATATTGAATGCTGTAAACGACAAATCCTATATGGTTATCGCAAGTTCGATCATGGCGATAAAAAGTGCTTATCCCGATCAACTTCAGCAGTCTTTAAAGCGCATTGATCCCGATGCCATGGATTATCTAAAGGCGCTCATCACCGAATTATCTAAATCCTAGGAAAATATATTGTGGAGGCGAATTTTGTATTCGCCTCCATTTTTTTTAGTTTTGGCCACATGTCAACAAGAACAAAAATTTATTTTGCGTCCGACTTCCATCTAGGATCGTATCCCTTGGAACGCTCACGGGAAAGGGAGCTGCAAATTATACAGTGGCTAGACCAGATCAAAACAGATGCTGCACAGCTCTATCTTGTTGGTGATATTTTTGATTTCTGGTTTGAATATACCACGGTTGTCCCGAAAGGCTATATCCGCTTTTTGGGTAAATTAGCCGAAATTTCGGATCTTGGCATTCCCATTACTTTATTTAAAGGAAACCACGATATGTGGATGTTTGATTACCTCAAAAAGGAATTAAATGTTCGGATCATCGACAATGAGCTGGAGTTAGAGCTCAACGGAAAACACGTTTATATTCACCACGGTGATGGATTAGGTTCGGGAGATTACAAATACAAGATACTCAAGAAAGTATTTCGGAGCCGTTTCTGCCAATGGTTATTTGCACGTTTACATCCAAATCTTGGCATTGGAATCGCGACACGCTGGTCAAAACATAGCAGGCTTTCGAATAATGAGGACGAAAAGTTTTTGGGCGAAGACAAAGAATGGCTAATTGGCTATGCGAAGGAAGTTGAGTCCATACAGCATCACGACTATTATATTTTTGGACATCGACATCTGCCCTATGATATTAAGCTGAATCCCAATAGCCGCATCATAAATTTGGGCGAATGGATAAACTACCATACCTACGCCGTATGGGATGGTGAAAATTTACGTTTGGAGAAATGGGTGGGCAGATCTTAATTTCATTATCGGATTGCCTCCATGGCTATCACTCTCTTTCGGGGGAAAGCACTTCAAAATTGGAGCAGCTTAGTCAAAAGATCACCGTGAAAAGAAATAGCCTATTAATCGAACAGGACAAAACGCAAAAAGACATCTATTTTTTGGCCTCGGGTTTAGCACGGGTTTATTACGAGACGCCCAAACGTCAAATTACCCTTGATTTTGTTTCCCCCGGAGGAACACTTATTTCCATGAATAGTTATGTGCATGATACCCCAGGTTACGAAAACATCGATCTGCTGGAGGACAGTGTGGTCTATCGCATCAACCAGCAACAGCTTTTTGAGCTCTACGAAAGTGATATCGCGATTGCCAACTGGGGGAGAAAGATGGCTGAACTCGAATTTATAAAAGCCGAGCACCGCACAATGGCGAAGCTTTTTAATACTGCGCAGGAGCGTTATGCAGAACTCCTTCAAAAATACCCCCAATATATCCAGCGCATCAAACTGGGGTACATCGCCTCCTATCTCGGTGTTAGTCAAGTTACTTTAAGTCGGATTCGCGCGAATATTCATACAAATTTTTAACATTTGTAAAAACTATTACCGCCCAAAAGAAGGAACTTTGTATTTAAACAAAGAAAAGGGTATGAACTGGATATTTTTAATATTGGGTGGATTATGTGAAATTGGTTTCACCACCTGTTTGGGTAAAGCGAAAGATGCGACCGGGACTGGGCAATGGCTCTGGTATGGGGCTTTTGTGATCTTTCTTTTTGCGAGTATGGGCTTATTGATCAAAGCTACACAGACACTTCCTCTGGGTACAGCTTACGCTGTTTGGACGGGGATCGGAGCAGTAGGTACGGTTTTAATGGGAATCATTTTCTTCAAGGAGCCAGCAGATTTCTGGCGCATATTCTTTATTTTCACACTCATTGCCTCTATTGTGGGACTAAAAGCAGTTTCCTCTCATTAATAGCCGGCTAGGTAGTTTAAAAGCAACAAAATTTCCTTACTTTTGTACACTCAATAGTAACCTAGGGCATACATTCCTAGAAGAAGCATTTTTGAAATATGTTAGACAAATTACAAGCGATAAAAGAAAGATGGGAAGAAGTGGAAGCTGAATTAAGCAACCCTGATACCATGCAAGATATGAAACGTTTTGCCAGATTAAATAAAGAATACAAAGATTTGGGCAAGATTGTGGATCAGTACCATATTTATAGAAATATGGTCAGTAATATCGACACCAATAAGGACATCATCATGAACGAAAAGGATCAAGAGCTTCGTGAGATGGCCAAGGAGGAGTTGGATCTTTTATATGTCGCCAAAGAAGAGAAAGAAGAAGAGATTCGTCTGATGCTGATTCCGAAGGATCCTGAAGACGCGAAAAACGCCATTATCGAAATTCGTGGTGGATCGGGCGGTGATGAAGCAGCTTTATTTGCTGGTGACCTCTATCGCATGTACACACGTTATTTCGAGACCAAAGGCTGGCGTAATGAAGTCATGGATGTTACCGAAGGAACTTCTGGCGGTTACAAGGAGGTGATATTAAAGGTAATCGGTGAAGACGTTTATGGACAATTGAAATACGAATCAGGTGTACACCGTGTGCAACGCGTTCCAGATACTGAAACGCAAGGCCGGGTACATACATCCGCAGCTTCAGTAGCAGTTCTTCCCGAGGCGGAAGAAGTGGATGTTGAAATCAATCCTGGTGATATTGAATTACAGACATCCCGCTCGGGAGGTGCCGGTGGACAGAACGTCAATAAGGTAGAAACAAAAGTACAATTAACGCATAAACCGACGGGTATCGTCGTTGTTTGTCAGGTCGAACGTTCCCAATTAGCCAACCGTGAGTTAGCTATGGAGATGTTGCGTAACAAACTTTACGAGCTCGAGTTGAACAAAAAGAACGGCGACATCGCCGCAAAAAGAAAAACATTGGTATCAACAGGAGACCGTTCGGCAAAGATTCGTACCTATAATTACCCACAAGGTCGCGTAACAGAGCACCGTATCGGAATGACAATGTACAACTTACCGGCAATTATGGACGGTGATATTCAAGGAATTATCGATGCACTGCAATTTGCAGAGAATGCAGAGAAGATGAAAGACGGCCAAGTAGATTAGTTTTTTTTCAAAAAATCTTTGCAGATACGTAAACAAACGCTATATTTGCACACCTTCTGAGGAGAAGGGTTGAGGTCTGGTAGTTCAGCTGGTTAGAATACATGCCTGTCACGCATGGGGTCGCGGGTTCGAGTCCCGTCCAGACCGCTTCAAAAGAGAGAGAAATCTCTTATGTTCTTTAACAAAATAAGTTTTTAAGATTTTTAGGTCTGGTAGTTCAGCTGGTTAGAATACATGCCTGTCACGCATGGGGTCGCGGGTTCGAGTCCCGTCCAGACCGCCAAAAATTATTAAAAACAATCTTTAAGATTTTAGGTCTGGTAGTTCAGCTGGTTAGAATACATGCCTGTCACGCATGGGGTCGCGGGTTCGAGTCCCGTCCAGACCGCTAAAATTTTAAAAACACATTGTTGGTCTGGTAGTTCAGCTGGTTAGAATACATGCCTGTCACGCATGGGGTCGCGGGTTCGAGTCCCGTCCAGACCGCCAACAAAAAAAGCATCATTTATCATTAAATGATGCTTTTTTTTTGCTTTGATAAGCCAAATTCCACTTTTTTTAATTCATATTGATGGGCGTCCACAGGGTCGTTTTACTCCGCTATAACCATAAATTCAGCACCCGAAGCATAATCATCGCCCCGTTGTGAGTTAAGTCCTGTAAAACGGATATACCGTCCCTTAACAGGCTTCTCAAATCGAACCGTTTTTAGTTTTTTATTTCTTTCAAAAGATCCCGACATCACCTCTTCCCAATTCTTGCCATCCTTGCTTACTTGAATCTTGTAATCCTTAATATCACCATTCGGTCCATCCTGTCTTGGCAGGAAAGTGAACCCTTTAATTATTTTGATACGCGCTGCGTCAAAATCAACCCAATGCGGGTATTGAGCTACCGTCACCGAATACATCGTGTGCCAGATCGAAGATGGGTCTCCATCCAATAGGTTTTTAGCATCACCTTCACCAGTTTCCTGACTTGAAGCAAAGACAACTTCCATTGGAATGGTCTCGATTTTTGTGTATTGTTGTGTTACCTTTAATTTCTCATTATGCTGATACCAAGCGGTTACGGTACCACCGGTCCGTAAATCAAAAGGAGCTTTATAGACACGTGGTTTTGCGTTGTTCAAACTGTACAATACAGGCTCACTTTTATTTCCTGCTAGCATCGAAACTTCACCATTGGAACTTCTCACGATTGATATTGGCGCATCTCCTGCAGTCGCTACCTGAACCTTCTCCTTCATATCATTGTTCTGAACCGGACGGATAATAAAGCCTATTGCAGTTGGTACTGCTTTCACACGATCTTTGTCCAACGGGGGCCCTTGTCCGCAGCTATTGCCACCCAATCCGGTTACCGCGGCATCAAGATGCACGTGGACGCCCGAACTCTTTGGCAATTGGTAAGGATGTGGTGCAAGCGTCAATTCAAGCTCACTATAGTCCAAAGCCGAGGTCGCTAAATGCTCTTTCGCAACAAAAACAACTCCCTGTCCATTATCATTTGTCAATGCTGTCCAGCGCACATCTTCATTGTTGCTCATATTTTGCGGATTGGGCCAGGGCACGAACTGATCTTTTACGGTGCTTTTGTGCATTTCAATAAATTGAGCAGTCTTCCGGTCAGCATAATTATTGATCGGTCCCCGGCCATAATAACTATAGTTGCTGTATTCAGCAGGCAGTTGCAAAGAATAGCCCAGTCGCGCTAAGACCACACTCGCATTATTGGATGTAATACTCGAAGACAATTCAATGGAGCCATCCTTATAGATTGTCCAGATCTGATTGCTTGTAAATTTAAAGTCGTCCTTACCAAAAGGTTTGTCTTTATGTTCTCTAAGGGTGTAGGTTCCCGAAGTTCCGCCCAGCAAAGACGCACCGTAAGGGGCTTGCGACTCAACCGTAAACGCCAATACAATCGTTCCATCTTTCTTGGTATAGCTGTTTGAAGACAAAACCTTATGTTGCAGATTATGCAATCCTTTTTCAAACCATTGCTGGTAAGCCCAGTTATCATTGTCAACCGGAGCACGTAGCGCATCCAATTGAGGGCCTTGGCCATCACGGATAATTTGTTTGCCTGCATAAACTAGATTGTAAATCGAGCCTGTCTTATTGTCAAACTTAGCCGTAAACAGATCTCCCTTCACCACTTGTAAATCGCCTTCTTTGGAAAGCACCGGAGCTCCTCCTTTTGCAACAGATGAAATCAGCGGTTTATTTTCAGCAGCTTTGACAAAAAGCTGTTCCTCCATCTGGACAAAACCTTTTGTCGCCCATGGCCTATCTTCATGGAGTATAAATTGCACTTTCATAAAATATTCCGATCCAGCATCTAACTGCGCGTAATTTATCGGCAATACAAACTGCTTCCGCTGACGAGCTTTCGGTAAATCACCCGTACTGATCGTGCCTTTGCTATTTGTTACTTCTACACCGTCTTTGAATAACGACCATTGTACCTGATAATCGGATAGATCCTTGAAATAATTTTTATTAAAAAGCTCAATTTTTCCCTGTTGAATATCAACAGCTTTTACGCTCACATTTTGATAAACTTTCTTCACCTCATAGTATTGTGGCTTCGGTATCATATCAGCAAAGATCAACCCATTCATCACGAACGTTCCATCATTGGGTTTATCCCCAAAATCACCACCATAGGCCAGAAAGCGTTCTCCGGTCTTTTTATCGTAATAATACATGGCCTGATCGATCCAATCCCAAATGGCGCCGCCCATAAAGAAGTTTGTCGATTCGATGGCTTCCCAATAATCAGTTAAGTTACCGACAGCATTCCCCATGGAATGTGCATATTCTGAAATATGAAACGGATACTTCAATTTATAGGTACCTTTTACAGCACCTCTGACCCAGTCAATTGACGGATATTGGTTGGACCCCAGATCAACAATTGCATTGTTACGCTCGTATTGAACAGGTCTTGATGTATCGATTTTCTTGATAGCCTGATAGGCAGCCACGAAATTATCACCCGGACCAGCTTCGTTTCCTAAAGACCAGATAACAACAGCCGGATGATTGATGGTCGAATGCACCATTTCGATATTACGGGCCACATGTGCATTCTTCCATTCAGGAACATGCGAAAGCGATTCTTTGCCATAATAATACTCATGACTTTCGATATTGGCTTCATCCTCCAGATAAATCCCATATTTGTCGCATAGGTAATACCAATACGCAGGTTCCGGATAGTGCGAATTACGAACGTGGTTGATATTGGCCCTTTTCATCAATTTCACCTCAGCTTCCATTTGTTCTCTTGTCACCACTTTACCATGCTCAGGATTGGTCTCGTGCCTGTTGACACCTTTTAGTTTGACGGTTTTGCCGTTGATATAATAATAACGGCCCGCTAGCCCAAATTCATCATCTGCCGCTTCGGTATCTTTGATCTCCACTTTTCTAAATCCGACATAGGTGGAAATAGTCTCAACCGTGTTGTTTTTCTTATCCTTCAATTCAGCCACCAAAGTATACCGATACGGTAACTCTGCCGACCATTTATTCGGATTCTTCACATTCAATGTCGCGGCTACGCTATTAGAAGTTTGACTACCCAGCGTAGGAACAAGTGCCGATGCTTCAGTTTGGTCTACAAGCGTATTTTCGTCACTATACAATTTATTTTTATAGAGTGAATACACAACTTTATAGCCCTCAGCCTGCTTACTGCTGAGATTGCGTATCGTACTGGTAATTTTCAAGGAACCATTTTCATAGTTGCTATCCAAATCTGGAATAGCCGCCAGATCACGGATCTGCACTTTCGGCGCAGAAGTCAGGGAAACGTCCCGAAATATACCGGGCAGTCTAAACATATCCTGCGACTCAAGAAAAGATCCATCAGAACTACGATAAACTTCAACAGCCAACACATTTTCAGCACCCTTTTTTAAGTAAGGTGAGATATTGAAAGACGCAACGTTTCTTGAATTTTTCGAAAAACCGACATATTTACCATTGATCCATAGGTAGAAAAAAGAATCTACCCCATCAAAATTGATAAATACCTCCCGGCCGTCCCAGTCGGCAGGAACTGTAAAATTACGTCGATACGATCCAACTTCATTACGATAAACATAGGTTGTCCAATCCTGCGCCGGAGTCCGCATGACTCCACCTTTCCAATCACCGACCTCTACCTGATGATGAAAGATAACACGCTGGTTGGTATAAATAGGAACGCCATACTTTAAGCTTCCATCCTTTTGTATACCATAAATATTCCAGCTCATGGGCACAGGCACCGATTCCCAGCTACCAACATTATAGGTAGGATGATAAAAATCCTTTGGCCGCTCCTCCGGAGTCTTCACCCAGTTGAATTTCCAGGATCCATTGAGCGAAATCCAATAGTTACTGTGCTCGGGAAGTACTTTTCTTGCGCTTTGCACGTTTTTAAAAGAATAGAACGAAGCATGTGGCAGTTCTTTATTCAGTGATAATAATTGAGGCGATTCCCATTCATTCCCTTTTGGAGACGGTGAAGCGCCATACTGAAAACCGTCGATAGCGGATGAGGTTGTCTGCCCTATCGTGAAACTTGGGTTCAGAGATAGCAAGGAGGCTAGAATCGTTGAAAAAATAACAGATTTTCTTAACATAATGTCGTTGAACAATTTAGACTAGGAAACCAAATGTAACTTCATTTTGTAGTAATAACAAGCAGATTATGAAAGCACTCGATTGCGAAACTTTTTCGATACAATCAAAGCTCGTTTCGCTCACTTTCGTGTGCTTCATCATTCGAGGAAAGTTCTTCTGGCAGATAAGATGCAAAGGAAATAACAACATTAAAAAAAGATCCCAAGGAAAACTTGCAGTGCTGAGAAATAGATCGCACTATTCCAATAAAAAACAAATGCTTTCGGTTATCAGGAATAAGCAGTATTTTTGGGTAGATTTCACTTTAAACAAATAAAAGTTTGCGTTTGAAATTATTTCGAATAATTTTATTTTTCAAAGGGTTACAATTTAAGCATTAAGGTATTAATAGGTGAGTAAATTCAGTAAATCAGTCCTGCTAGAAAATGATGAGCAAATCATTGAAGGCATCAAAGACGGCAACAGCTTGGCGATAGATGCTATCTATAAGCGTTACTATCCGTCTATAAGCCATATGATCTTGCAAAATAATGGAAGGGAGGATGAAGCGAAAGATATCTTTCAAGAAGCTGTCATTGTGCTCTACGATAAAGTTTCCAAAGGGAACTTTGAGCTCAGCAGCAAACTTAAAACATATCTTTACTCGATTTGCAGAAGGCTTTGGCTTAAGCAACTCAATCGTGCTGGTTTTGGCAATAGTGACATTCGCGGTTATGAAGATTCCTTATTTGAGGAAGAAGATCTACAACAGCATGAAGAACTTGAAAAAAAGTTCGACCAAATGGAGCTTGCCTTAGAGAAAATGGGAGAACCCTGTAAGACAATCTTACACGACTTCTATATCTTAAACCATTCGATGCAGGATATCTGTGAAAAATTTGGTTATACCAATACAGATAATGCCAAGACTCAGAAGTATAAATGCCTGCAACGGCTGAAAAAAATATTTTTTTCAACAGATTAAAATTTGAGTAACACCATGGGAACAATGAATCAAAAAGAATTTTTCGAATTAGCAGATCAATATCTTCGCGGCGAATTATCGGCCGAGGAACAAGCTGCATTTGAATCTTTCTGTGCTGAACACCCGTCCTATGCTGCCCAATTACAACAACACCGCGAATTTGTTGCCCATATGAAAGAAACTAGTCATCGTCTAGATTTCAAAAATGCATTGGCACAATCAGCAAAGGAATACCATAAATCCCAAAGTAAAACGACCAAGGTCGTTCCAATGAAGCAATCAACGGTGATTTCACTTTGGGAACG
Organism: Sphingobacterium sp. UBA1498; assembly: GCF_002325125.1. Lineage (NCBI taxonomy): Bacteria > Pseudomonadati > Bacteroidota > Sphingobacteriia > Sphingobacteriales > Sphingobacteriaceae > Sphingobacterium > Sphingobacterium sp. UBA1498. The sequence continues at coordinate 26,878 of NZ_DCRG01000003.1, read as the reverse complement.
TATCAAAGCCAGTTCTTTGGTAGCTGCAGTAGTCGCGGTATTTGCAGTGTTTGGCACATTATGGTTGAGCGGTTATTACAGCAACCTCGAAAAGGCATCTTCCGATTACAGTGCATTGCGTAGAGACATGAACAATGTCAAAAAGAACGTCAATGCTCATAATGCTGCAATCAAAGATATCAACGACAAAAAATCAGTGAAAGGTACCGAGAGCCAATTTGGCGCAACAGGCTTTATGTTGACAACAGATGGTTATGTTGTCACTAATTACCACGTTGTTAGTGGTGCCGATTCGATTTATTTGCAAAATAATAAAGGCGAATCCTATAAAGCACAAATCGTACATACTGATCCAAGCAAAGACTTGGCTATTTTGTACATCGCTGATAAGAACTTTAAGAAAGTTAAAAGCTTACCTTACACATTCAAAACATCAACTTCAGATCTTGGTGAAGATATTTATACCATAGGATTTCCCCGAGATGAAGCCGTATATGGTCAGGGATATCTAAGTTCATCAACAGGCTATGCCGGTGATACGATTGCGTATCAGATATCCGTACCAGTTAATCCAGGTAACAGTGGCGGTCCCGTATTGGATAGCAGAGGTAATGTGATTGGTATTATTTCTGGAAAGCAACGCGGCATAGATGGTGCCGCCTTTGCAATCAAAACAAAATCGATCTTGAATGCTTTAGCGGACATTCCAACGGATTCTTTGGTTACGGGTCTTAAGATCAACAAAAAGAACAGTTTGGCAGGTTTACCAAGAACAGAACAAATCAAGAAAATGCAAGACTATATTTATATGGTCAAAGTTTATTAAGACCGGCATCTTTTAGTAACATAAAAAAGCAACGTTTTCCCGACGTTGCTTTTTTTGTATTCTGATCTTTAGCTAATTTCTCTTCCTTTGACCTCACATACCACTTCCGACTTACCGGACTGTTATAATGCAATGGAGGCTTTTGGACAACAGAACAAAATTACTATAAGTTTGGCTGCGGCGTAGTCCGCAAATACGGTTTAATTTCTTTAAATCCTTTTGGGAATTTAGCTGGAATATCTTCCGTTTTAATCGCAGGGACAACAATAACATCCTCCCCATGCTTCCAGTCAGCAGGCGTAGCCACTTGGTAATCTGCCGTTAGCTGCAACGAATCAATAACCCGTAAAATCTCATCAAAATTACGACCTGTTGAGGCTGGATAAGTCAACGTCAATTTGATTTTTTTGTCAGGCCCTATAATGAATACCGAACGCACCGTAGTTGTTGCAGAAGCATTCGGATGGATCATATCGTATAATTCGGATACATGATGATCTTCATCGGCTATAACCGGGAAATTCACTTCTGTATTTTGCGTCTCATTAATATCCTTGATCCAGTTTAAGTGATCGTTTACATTATCTACACTCAGCGCAATGGCTTTTACACCCCTTTTGTCAAATTCAGATTTTAACTTTGCTGTGCGCCCCAACTCTGTGGTACATACCGGTGTATAATCTGACGGATGCGAAAAGAAAACGACCCAGCTATCTTTAATATAATCGTGAAAGTCTATTTCACCAATGGTTGTTTGCGCTTTAAAATTTGGCGCTTCATCTCCTAATCTTAAACTCATAATCTTATTTTTTAAATGTGTTTACATTATATAGTCTACAAATATAGTAGATTAAATTTAGCAAACAAGTAATTCTTCATTTTTTTAAATTAATATGAAAAAACTAAGGTCATCTCATCCACCGTTTAAATATGCAAAAGCACAAAAGTTAATCGCGTAATTACTATGCTTGCATAATATATATTTTGTATATTTGGGTATGGCTTTACATTGAGCTTCTAAACTAATCATGTGTTAGGAAAAACTTTTTGAGATCAAACCTTATTAGATAGCTAGTTATCGGCTTGGTAACTGATAAACCAAAAATAGGAATACCATGAATTTTGAATTAAGCGAAGAACATAAAATGATCCGCGATGCAGCGCGGGAATTTGCCCAGGAATTAAAGGCTGGAGTAATAGAACGCGATGAATCCGCTAAATTTCCTACCGATTTTGTCAAACAGATGGGCGAACTTGGATTTATGGGCATCATGACACCGGAAATTTATGGCGGTGCGGGTATGGATACGTTAGCCTACGTTCTCGTACTGGAAGAAATTGCCAAAATTGACGCCTCCGCGGCCGTTATTGTCTCCGCTCACAATTCCCTGGTATTATATGGACTTAATGCTTTTGGGACGGAAGAACAGAAACAGAAATACCTGATTCCTTTAGCAAAGGGGGAAAAACTTGGTGCATTTGCGCTATCCGAACCCGAAGCCGGTTCTGACGCCTCGTCACAACATACAACTGCAGAAGATAAAGGGGATCATTATTTACTAAATGGCACAAAAAACTGGATCACTAATGGGGGGCATGCCGATATCTATCTTGTCATTGCACAGACACATCCTGAAAAAGGCCATAAAGGAATCAATGTTTTAATCGTTGAAAAAGGACTGCCTGGATTTACCATTGGCCCTAAAGAAAACAAATTGGGCATCCGCAGTTCAGATACTCACTCGCTCCTATTTTCCGATGTTAAGATTCCCAAAGAAAATCGTATTGGAGAAGATGGTTTCGGTTTTAAATTTGCCATGAAAACGCTGGATGGCGGGCGTATAGGTATCGCTGCGCAGGCCTTGGGAATAGCTGCTGGCGCTTATGATCTTGCTTTGGCCTACGCAAAAGAGCGTAAGACCTTTGGAAAGCCAATATCGGAACATCAAGCTATTCAATTTAAATTGGCCGATATGGAGGTCGAGATTGAGGCCGCTCGGCTTTTGACATATAAAGCTGCCTGGACTAAAGATCAAGGACTTCCCTACGGTAAAGAAGCAGCAACGGCCAAATTACATGCGTCTGAAGTTGCCATGAAACACACAGTAGAAGCTGTACAGATCCACGGTGGCTATGGTTACGTAAAAGAATATCATGTCGAAAGGTTAATGCGTGATGCAAAGATCACCCAAATCTATGAAGGTACCTCCGAAATTCAACGCCTGGTTATTGCCCGAGAAATCTTGCGGTAGCATTCCGTTAAAAATCCCTTAATAAACGGGAGCCGCCAGTTTAATAACTGACAGCTCCCGTTTATTTTCTCTGCTAAGCGCAGTATCGTTCATATCACAACTCGAAGTTCCTATAGCACTTCAATACTACATGAACTTAGCAGACAGTTCGCTGCTCTAGTCTATAGTTTTCAATTTATTATCGATCATCGCTAGATACTGGTAATCTTGAAAAGCAAAGCTGGCTGTTTGGGCCATAGCTAGATTAAGAATGAGCTTTGCTTTACGAAGTAAGTTTTCCTGGCTACCATCCGTAGCATTCAACCCATCAAATAATAGCGTCAGTGCCAGTGGATGTAATTGTTGCGCATCCAGGTCATTTTTTGCATAAGCTGTAAGCTCAGCTTCGGAAATACTCAAATAAAAACTCCGATCCCTTTCAAAAAACTTCTGATAGGCTTCGGCAAACTGGGCCGGATCTTCAGGCTCAGCAAACGCATCGTAACCGTCAATCCATATCCGCAGAAATTTCCCGATGTCCTCCACCCAGCGTACCATCAAATCTCTTTTAAAACTTATTCCCATCGTATAGATCTATTATCGAATCTGACCGTTTCCGCGGACAATCCATTTCTCTGTAACCAACTTTTCTAATGCAAATGGCCCCCGTGCATGTAATTTCTGAGTAGAAATCCCTATTTCAGCCCCAAGTCCAAATTCTCCGCCATCTGTAAAACGTGTCGACGCATTGGCATACACCGCAGCGGCATCCACTGTATTTAAAAATTGCTCAATATGAAGTTCATTGGAAGAGACGATGCATTCCGAATGTTTGGAAGAATATTTTCCAATATGTTCCAGCGCTTCATCCAAACCGTCAACGGTTTTTACCGAACATTTCAAATCTAAAAATTCCTTTCCAAAATCCGCCTCTTCTGCTCGCTTTAAATTTGAAAAATTTTCATGTTTTAGTACCTGATAGGCAATAGCATCAGCAAAGACTTCAACTTGAGCCTCTTCGAGATACGGAGCCAGTTTAACTAAAAATTCCGTTACAACATCCTTATCGACCAAAACTGTATCCAAGGAGTTACAGACAGAAGGTCTAGAAATTTTAGCATTCGCGACAATCTTCGCTGCCATATCCAAATCTGCGGTACAGTCGACGTACGTATGGCATACTCCTGCCCCTGTCTCAATCACAGGTACCTTGGCGTTTTCCCGCACAAAATTGATCAATGACTGCGACCCACGTGGGATGATAATATCCACATAAGACGTCGCCTCCAGCAATTCTGAAACGTGCTTTCTGTCCACAGGCAACAGTTGTACAATATCCTTCGTAATACCTTGTTCGTTCAAAATTCCATGGATTACGGTTAATAAAGCTTGATTGGTATATTGGGCATCGGAACCGCCACGCAGCAAACAAACATTACCCGATTGAATACATAAAGCAGCAACGTCAATAGTAACGTTGGGCCGCGATTCATAGATTACCCCAACAACTCCAAGCGGAACAGTGATCTTTTCTATTTCCAATCCATTGGGTAGCACCTTTTTTAATAAGAGCTGGTTTGTTGGATCCGCTAACTGTGCAATCTGCTTCACACTATCAGACAAACTTCTTAGACGATCACCGTTGAGCAAGAGACGGTCTTTTTTGGGATCTTCATCAGACATGCGGTCCAGATCACTTTTATTGGCCTGTAATATAACCGACTCCTGTTCGACAAGAGCATCTGCAATAGCATTTAAAAGCGTTATTTTGGTTTCAGGTGCTAGCTTCTGCAATACATTTTTAGCGTTGGCCGCTGCCTGAAGTTGTTCTACAATGGATTCACTCATAACAATACGATATCATTTGCGTGTGCAATTTCTATATTTTTTTTACTGGATTGGGACAAAGCGGATGAATCCATTTTCGCCCGGGCAACGGCCACGGTTAAGCCTTCTAGATTGACAATATTTAACACTTCTCCCTTTTCAAAATGCTCGACGATTCGTGTAACACCGACAGCCAGAAGACTCTTGTGCTTTAATAACGCTTCCTCTGCTCCGCGGTCAACCATCAATTCTCCTTTAATTAAACTCCCGCTCGCAAGCCACTTCTTACGGGATGATATTTTCTTGCTTTCAGGTAGGCACAAGGTACCAGTCTCATGTTTCACTGCTTTCTGAATGGCATCCTCAGTTTGCATGCTAAAAATCACAACAGCAATCCCCATCTGATTGGCTAATCGGGCAAAATTCAATTTTGACGTCATTCCACCCAGTCCCACCGACGATTTGTCCTTCCTTGCCAATCCCAGGATGTCCCTGTCGATTGTTTCAATTTGCGGTATAATCTTGTTGTTTGTATCTAATACTCCTGGGACAGAAGTACTGAATAATAGTTTTTCGGCACCAAAGCCAACAGCAATCAAGGTTGCCAGCTCATCATTGTCTGAAAACTTTAGTTCTTTATTGCTCACCACATCATTTTCATTTGCGATTGGAATAACATTATTCTTCCACAATTCCTCGTATGTATTTTTCAATTGCAGAAATTGATCCCGATTGGAAAAATGATGTCGTTCACATAAGCTTTGTGCCAAAGAAATTTTGAAGGGTCGGAAATAAGTTGAATATGTATTGATCAGTATGGGGTTTCCAATTGCAGCGGCAGCCTTACGTTCTGATAATGTCCCCGTATAATTGGGCAAAAAACGTTTACCGGCAGCGACAGCCCCAGAAGACACCAAGACAATATTGTATTTCTTTTGTAAAGAAGCAATTTGCCTAGCGATCTCCAAAACAATACGTTCATCAACTTCTCCCTCTTTCGTGGTAATAGAAGCCGATCCGAATTTGACAACAAGAATTGGCTTTTTCATTTTCAAGTATGCTTTAGTTTAGATTTGAGCACTAATTTACTGAGAAGAATTTGATTTTTGCAAAATATGTTAACAATTGAACAATATAATTTTACAGAAAAAAACCACTTCACCCACAAAAAATAGGCACCTGAAAACAAAAGCCCCTTTAGAAGGAGAACCGTTCTTCATAAAGCTTCTCGAGGGAAAACATTTCATCACGATATTTCGCTGCTTCCAGAAAGTCCATATCCTTCGCAGCTTTATCCATTTTCTTACGGACGTTATCGATTGCTTTCTTCAGATCCTTCTCGCTCAGATACTGCATCACTGGATCAGCTGCAACAGCCTGCGATGGATCCGGTTCGACATAAATTTTAGGTTCAATACCTGAGAAATCGGCGACAGAGGTCTGCTCCAATATTTCCTCTCTAGTTTTGCCGACTGTACGCGGAGTAATGCCATGTTCCTGGTTATATTTCATCTGTTTGTCCCGACGTCGATTAGTTTCATCGATCGTCACACGCATACTGTCGGTCATTTTGTCTGCATACATAATAACCCGACCTTTATCATTCCGGGCAGCCCGACCAATCGTCTGAATAAGCGAACGTTCAGAACGCAAAAAACCTTCTTTATCTGCATCGAGAATAGCAACCAGCGTAACCTCCGGTAAATCAAGTCCCTCACGCAATAAGTTCACGCCGACCAAAATATCAAATTCACCTAATCGAAGGCCGCGTAAGATTTCTACCCGCTCCAAGGTTTTAATTTCCGAGTGTATATAACGAACTTTTAAGTTCAGCTTGGTCATATATTTGGAAAGTTCTTCCGCCATACGTTTCGTCAGTGTAGTTGCCAGCACACGCCCACCTTCTTTGATGGTCTTATCCACCTCTTCCAAGAAATCATCGACTTGATTGATCGCTGGTCTCACTTCAATAATCGGGTCTAGGAGCCCCGTAGGACGAATCACCTGTTCAACCACCACACCCTCTGTCTGTTGCAGTTCATAATCACCAGGAGTAGCTGACACATAAATTGTCTGGTTCGTCAAAGATTCAAACTCCGGAAAGTTTAAGGGTCTGTTATCCAAAGCCGCAGGCAATCTGAATCCATGTTCCACTAAAGAGACTTTTCGTGATCGGTCGCCACCGTACATTGCACGCAATTGGGGTAAGGTCACGTGGCTTTCATCAATGACCAACAGATAATCCTCCGGAAAATAATCCAGCAAACAGAAAGGACGCATTCCTGGCTGCCTACCGTCGAAAAAGCGGGAATAATTTTCTATTCCTGAGCAATAACCCAGCTCGCGCATCATCTCCAAATCATAATTGACACGTTCCTCTAAACGCTTTGCTTCGAGCATCAAGCCCTCGGCTTCCAATTGGGTTTTCCGCTGCATCAATTCATCTTGAATAGCCCAAATCGATTCTTTAAATTTTTCCTTCGGCGTAACGAAAAGATTGGCCGGAAAAAGGGCTAAATCTTCCATTTTATGGAGCGTTTTACCAGATACAGGATCTATCTCACTCAATTCATCAATTTCATCCCCAAAGAAGGACACACGAATTGCAAAATCCAGATACGCTGGATAAATATCCACAGTATCTCCCTTAACGCGAAATGTACCACGTTTAAACTCTGTGGTCGTGCGTGAATATAAAATTTCAACTAATTTATGCAGAAAAGCATTTCTCGTAACCATCATCCCTACGCCGAATCGAAAGATAGAACGGGAGAAATCCTCTGGATTTCCCATACCGTAGATACAAGACACAGAAGAAACCACAACGACATCACGACGCCCCGACATCAAAGCGGAAGTGGTGGCCAAGCGCAACTTTTCAATTTCTTCGTTAATCGCTAAATCCTTCTCGATGTAAGTGTTTGTAGAAGCAATAAAAGCTTCGGGTTGATAATAATCGTAATAGGACACAAAATAGTTGACCGAATTATTGGGGAAGAACTGCTTGAATTCACCGTACAATTGAGCCGCCAACGTTTTATTATGGCTTAAAATCAATGTTGGCTTTTGCGTTTCCTGAATCACATTGGCCACAGTAAAGGTCTTACCCGATCCTGTCACTCCCAAAAGCGTTTGGTATTGCTCTGCCTGCTCTACTCCAGCAACCAATTGCCTAATCGCTTCGGGCTGATCGCCGGTCGGCTTATACTCTGATGTCAATTCAAATTTCATATACTTCCTATTTCTTAAACAAAACTATCTCGGCCTTTTCCAGCAAACATTGCACCAGTAATAGTTTGAGCGGCAAGCACAAAACTGTTCTTTTTAAACTGATGATTTTAATCTGCAAACAGGACGTTTTTTCGAGATGCGATCCAGGCCACATCCAGTAGTGTTGTAAAACAAATTTACTAAAAATTTTACCATTTGAGTGCAAACTATAATAATACCGTAGATGTTATTACTTTCAATTGATTATTTATTATCTTTAGCTTCACTGAACTAGCACACACGTCATGGTTACTATTCTATCTACCCAAAATAGCATTGCAAATCATTTTATCGCCGAGTTGAGAGATATTCATATTCAGCAGGATCGCATGCGTTTCCGCCGGAATTTGGAACGATTGGGTGAAATCTTCGCTTATGAGATCAGCAAGACGATGACCTACACGCCCATTGAAGTTGAAACTCCGCTGGGTGTGGCCAAAACTCAACTCCTGATGGAACAACCCGTGCTCGCTACGATTCTGAGAGCGGGTCTTCCGTTTCATCAAGGGCTATTAAATGTGTTTGACCGCGCCGACAATACGTTTATTGCCGCCTACCGACATACCAAAAAAAGCGGCGAGTTTGAGATTCACAAAGAATATGTGAATACCCCCAATTTAGACAACCGCACCGTGATTGTAGTGGACCCAATGCTGGCGACAGGAAAAAGTCTCGTGTTATGCTGCCGGGATCTTTTGGCCGAATACGATATCAAGGAATTGCACATTGTTGCGGCCATCGCTTCCGAAGAAGGAATAAATCATGTGCAGGCGTTTATTCCAACAGCGCACATCTGGGTAGGTGACGTCGATCGCGAACTGACCTCCAAAGCCTATATTGTGCCGGGACTCGGCGATGCAGGAGATCTGGCCTATGGTGCAAAACACCACTAATGTGGATAAATTATTTAAAATTAAATTAACACTTAGCTCATTGAAATTCAGTAAATTTATGTCAATGATGAAGTTGAATTTTGTTATATCTAATTTATATCGCTATGAGATGGCAAAAATACAATGGCGAATCCATTCGCTCCACAATTTTCGATGCTGTTGAAGAAGTCATAAAACGCGAAGACGCCCTCGGGAATAAGCTCAAGGTTTACATCGGCACCGATTCCCAAGTCAAGCGGGGCATCATCGACTTCGCAACAGTCATCGTCTTTCTCAGGGAACATAAAGGTGGATTTATGTTTATCCAACGTGACAAAAGGCATCACCGAATGAGCATTAAAGAGAGGATGCTGCTCGAAGTGCAAAAATCCATCGATATAGCCTATCAACTCTGCCCCCTCCTCGAAAAACACAAAGTGGACCTTGAAGTCCACGCCGACATCAACACCAATCCAAGTTTCCAGTCGAATGTTGCTCTAAAAGAAGCCATGGGCTATATTATGGGTATGGGATTTGTCTTTAAGGCTAAGCCGGAGTCTTTTGCCAGTACCAACTGTGCCAATAAACAGGTTCAATAATCGACTATTGGATAAACAATTACTGACTATTGGTTGGACTTTGTATATTTAGGGTGTAATTTTTAACACACCACATGCAGGATTTTTTTCAGCAGATTGCCCGCCAATTTGCCCATACCTCTTGGCTCGAATGGTTAGGTACACTGACAGGCTTCCTTTGTGTCTATTTGGCCGCTAAGCAAAACATATGGAATTGGCCGATTAGTATCATCAGCGTGGCGTCCTATGCTATTCTGTTTTATGATGCCAAACTATACGGAGACACTGTCCTGCAATTCTACTTTTTATCTACTGCTGTTTACGGCTGGTACTATTGGATAAAACGAAAAGAGGAAAAAAAGAAACCCATCGTCAATGCTAACAGCAATCAATTGCTTCTCTGCTGTTTAGCCATATTTATCCTCACCATCTCCATCGGGTACCTTCTCGACCGCAAAACTAATTCGGATGTGCCCTACATTGATGCATTCTGTACATCGGTAAGTTTTGTCGCCCAATTCCTGATGACCAGAAAAGTCCTCCAGAACTGGCTACTTTGGGTGTTTGTAGACATTTGTTATATCCCACTCTACATCCATAAAGATCTTATGTTGACAGCCGTGCTTTATTTTGTCTTCGCGGTCATCGCCTGGAATGGCTACCGCGATTGGCAGAAAACCTATAAAAATTTTGCGTAATATTGCCTATCAAAACGATCGATGTGGGAAAAGAATTTATAAAAATTGCTGTTGTTGGCCCCGAGTCTACTGGAAAATCAACGATGGCACAGTTTCTTGCCAAAGAGTTTAAAACGGTATGTGTACCCGAATATTCACGCTATTATTGTCAAGGCCTCAACAATAAATACACCTTACAGGACGAAGTCAATATGTTTTATGGACAGGTCGCACTTGAAGAAGCACTGGTTCCATTAGCTCAAGGACAAATTCTTATTTGCGACACGACCTTCCTTACCGTAAAAATCTGGTCTGATTATCTATTTGGCCATACTCCAGAAGAAGTTACCGATAAAATCCAGCAACATCCCTACGACCTTTATCTCCTGATGGATATCGATCTGCCCTGGCAGGATGATCCGTTACGAGATTTCCCCGAACAACGGGATCATTTTATGGAAATCTGGAAAGGTGAATTGACAGCCCTTCATGCACAATATCGCATTGTGTCTGGGCTCGGTGAGCAGCGTCTTGAAAATGGACTTCGCGCAGTAAACGATTTTCTGACATTGATTTGAGACAAGCATCTTGACGAAGCTGCCTTTTACAGCTATATTTGTACAAGTGAAATAGAACTTGCGGTGCCTGACCCGATCTAGGTCAAGGATAGGAAGTTTTATCACACACAATTGAAATAGAATATTAACATTTTACTTAAGAAATAATGTATCCAGAATATTTAGTAGCTCCAATGCGTCAAGAATTAGTTGATGCAGGATTCGAAGAATTAAAAACACCTGAAGCAGTTGATCAGGCGATTGCATCAGAAGGAACCGTTTTTGTGGTTGTAAACTCTGTTTGCGGTTGTGCGGCAGCAAATGCTCGTCCTGCTGCAAAAGCTGCTGTCAAAAATGAAAAACACCCTGCTAAATTAGTAACTGTTTTTGCAGGTATGGAAACGGATGCTGTTAACACTGCTCGTAATTACATGTTGCCTTATCCGCCATCTTCTCCAGCAATGGCTTTGTTCAAAGACGGAAAACTGGTACACATGATTGAAAGACATATGATTGAAGGTCGCCCAGCTCAAATGATCGCTGACAACTTAGTCGCAGCATTTGACGAGTACTGTTAATCACGTATTTTGATTTTTGAATTGAAAAGGCTATCCAAATTTAATTGGATAGCCTTTTTTGCTTTTTAAAATGCAGCAGCATACAGTGTATCCCCATATCCTTCCTTCAAGGAACGTTTCATATTTCATTACTTAACAGGTTATCTTTTTCTTAGCCATACACCATAAAATAGCCTAGGTTCTTTGCCAAAGGGCATTCCACCAACCTGTCAAAACCTCAAACCTGAGCTCCAGTATACCTTGCCACTAACTCAGATGCAGTTTATTAAAAGCTTTTTTCTATTTTTAGGCTATGAAAACCCTTCCAATAACCATTCTTTTTTTCTGCTTGACGATCATCGCATGCTCTCCACAAACCAAAGTGGACTTTATTGTATATCATGCGCAAGTATATACCGTAGATTCCACATTTAGTACAGCACAGGCATTTGCGGTCAAAGATGGTAAATTTATAGCCATCGGTTCGGATGATGAAATACAGCGGAAATATAAAGCAAAGGAAAAGATTGATGCAGAAGGAAAACCCATTTACCCCGGATTTTATGACGCCCATGCGCATCTGTTTGACGAAGCCGAATTAATGGATCAAGTCGATCTAAACGGGGCTGACTCCTTTGAAGAGATCATTCAACGTGTCAAAAACTACAGGCAGAAGAATCCAGACAAAACCTGGCTGATCGGTGCAGGTTGGGACCAAAATCGCTGGAAAGATAAAGCTTTTCCCACCAAAGATTTGTTGGATAAAGCATTCCCTGATATTCCCGTTTATCTTATGCGGGTAGATTATCATGCGGCCGTCGCCAATTCCAAAGCGCTGGAATGGGCCAAATTAACCAGTACTCCCAGCATCCGCGGTGGGGTGGTCGGGGGGATCAATAACATACCAAATGGTCTGTTGATCGACAATGCAATGGAGCTTGTCAATAAGACAATCCCTGTTCCCAACGAAAAGGAATACTTAAGAATGATCAAACGCACACAGGACTCTTTACTTTCTGTAGGTCTTACCTCAATTGTTGATGCAGGTTTATCAAAAGAGAGACTCGAACTTTTAAAAAAATACTACCGCGAAGGCCAGCTAAAAATCAGAGATTATGCCATGATCCTCGGTAGTCCTCAAAATATAAAATCATTTATCGACCAAGGTTTCTATGAGACCGACCGGTTCGAAATCAAAGGGTTTAAACTACTTGCCGATGGTGCGCTGGGTTCCCGTGGAGCCTGCCTCCTCGCCCATTACCATGATGCACCCACACATGGTTTTTTACTTCATAGTCCGCAGGAGTATGAAGAAATGATCAAACAGATCGCTGCAAGCAAATTTCAGGCAAATACCCATGCCATAGGCGATTCGGCCAATCGTATTATCTTGGATATCTACGGCAAATACCCGCACAATAACAATGACCGGAGATGGCGTATTGAGCACGCTCAGATTATATCGCCTACAGATTTTGACAAATTTAGAGAGTACCAAATCATCCCTTCAGTACAGCCCACACATGCCACCTCAGATATGTACTGGGCCAAAGACCGGCTAGGGGCAGAACGTATGAAAGGCGCTTATGCTTATAAGCATCTGTTGGAAGAATACGGGAAACTCGCTTTGGGAAGTGATTTCCCGGTAGAACACTTCAATCCTTTATATGGTTTCCATGCAGCAGTGGCTCGTGTCGACAAAAAAGGGTATCCAGACCAGGGATTTCAGATGCAAGACGCGATAAGCCGTGAAGATGCCCTGCGAGGAATGACCATATGGGCGGCATTCTCGTGCTTTCAAGACAAGAAACGGGGCAGCATCGAAGTTGGAAAAGATGCGGATTTTGTTATCCTCGAAAAGGATATCTTGAACATCCCGAATGAGCAACTGCGAAATGTAAAAACAGAACGGACAGTCATTGCTGGCGAGACGGTTTTTAATAGCAACACGAATAGAACCACTCAATAACCCGTTAGTAACGAGCCTTGTACTGATCTCTATTTCCTTTGCCTTCCAAAAATCAAGCGCGAAAATGAAATAAATCTTGATTATTACGAATATTTCGTACATTTACGATATAAACATAATTTTATGAAATATACATTATCATTTCTACTAGCTGTCATGACACAGTTATCATTTGCACAAGAAAGTGCCCCAGCTATTGCCAAGGTTCACTACGAATTCAAACATGTAAACGATAGCACCCAACTGGATCAATTTATACGAGACGAAACTGTTACCTACCTCAATCAACAAGGAAGCTATTATACTTCCTACTCGACCAAGCGTATGCAGGAAGAGGTCAAGAGACAAATGGAGGGCCCTGGCTTCGACGGTACACTAACCATTACTAAGCGCTCTACGCCATCAAGTTCTTCCTATTTATTAGACGCCAATCAAAACAAAATGACCGAAGTGATTAGTGTTGCCAGCGACAATTTTGCCATTCCACAGTCCTACCCCACACAAGATTGGGAAATGCTGAGCGATCAGAAAGAGATTGGTGGATACCATTGTCAGAACGCAAAAACAACATTTAAAGGCCGAACCTATATCGCCTGGTTTACAACCGAACTGCCGTTTCCCTATGGTCCCTGGAAACTCCATGGTCTTCCCGGTCTAATCCTGGATGCCCGAGACACAAAAAATGAAGTAATTTTTGCTTACGCTGGATTCGACAAAATTGAGGATGGCAAAACCTCGGTCGCTCTGCCGCAGAATGTCATCACAACCACTGCAGAAGAAGTAAAAAAAATTCAGGAAGCCTTTAAAGCCAATCCGCAAGCCTACCTGCAAGCGCAGTCGGGAAAAAACAGAACCATCAGTGTAGGTTCATCAGGAAACATGGCCGTGGTTAAATCCAGTTCCGGCTCTGGAGGGGGCTCCCCGGTTGGTGCTTTGGATCCGTCAAAAATAAAGAGTTTCAATATTTCAAAAGACGATAAATACAAACCTTCAAAAGTTACCAATAATCCGATAGAGCTGACGCCTTAATGAAAGTATTTCTATGTTTATTAATAGTCGTATTGCTTGGGCAGAGCATCTTTGCCCAGCAAACGATTAGTGGAACAGTCCAAGTGGATAAAACATTTCGTACTGTACCCTACGCCAGTGTTAATATCCTCTCAGGAAATAAAATTATTGCCTTTAAACCGACGGATAAAGAGGGTCGCTTTGCCGTTACCTTAACGAAGGACTACACAAACATCTACCTGCAGATCAACCACCTAACCTATGAGAAATTTGAACGTAAACTTGGTTCTCAGACCTCAAATCTCCGGATTATACTCCTTCCAAAAAACAATCTATTGCAAGATGTCGTTGTAAAAAGCAAGCCAAAGGTCACCCGTTCCAATGATACCATCTCCTACGATGTTGGCTCTTTTGCCAAAGAAGAAGACCGAAATATCGGTGATGTCATCAAGCGCCTTCCTGGCATGGAAGTGACTGAATCGGGTCTTATTAAATACCAGGACAAAACCGTTTCTAAACTTTACATCGACGGGGACGACCTATTGGAAAATCGCTATGGAATCGGTACACGGACTATCCCACACAAAATGGTGAAGGACATTCAGGTGCTCGACAACCATGAACATTATAAGGTTCTCAAAAATAAAAGATTTACAGACGACGTTGCTATTAACCTGGTTATTAAAGACGAAGCGAAGTTAAAACTCACGGGACAGGCTAAAATCGCTGCCGGTCCCCCTAGTCTGTACGATCCCGAACTGAATTCCATCTTATTCAACAAAAAAGTAAAGATGCTCAATGTCCTCAGCGGGAATAATACCGGTAAAGATCTTTCTGGGGATATCATCGGCGGCAATCAGTCATCTTTATTGGCCAAATTTGGCAGCTCGGCAATCAATAATCTTCTGGCGACCAGTACAACAGGCAGTCCCAACATACCTAAAAATAATTATTATTTCAACAATACAGGCTTACTCAATACCAATAACTTATATAATCTCAAAAATGGCTGGCAATTAAAATCCAATATTCAGGTATTATACGATACCGACAAGCAAAATAATGCTTCCAGTACACAATACCTGCTCGATGAGGGTGATGTTTATTTTAATGAACAAAATCACCTAAAAACAGCGCGGTGGCTTGGCGCGGCCAGGCTTTCGGCATCCACCAATACGGAACAGAAATATGCGAGCAATAGCTTATCACTTGAGTATGAAAAAAAAGATATAACAGCATTGCTAACAAACTCTTCGGGCCAAATCGACCAATTCCAAAAACACCACATTAAGGGATTCAGTAACTTGTTCAGTTATATCCCGCAACTTAAAAATAACGACATCATTGCTATTAACTGGTCTCTAAATTATGGCAGCAAGCCACAGTCTTTACAGATCTATCCCGGTGTTTTTCCTGAAATACTCAACGATAGCATTCCCTATAAAAGTAGTCTTCAGCAAATTGATGTACCCTCATTTTTTACAGAGATCAGTACAGGTTATCGCTTCAATAAAGGTAGAATAAAGCAGTACTATCAAATTGGATTCAATACAGATCGTCAACATTTCAACTCTTTACTAACCATAGCGGACAATGACCAAGGTAGTCGGCCACTCGGCGAAAGGATGCATAATGATCTGCATTGGAACAGAACCCAGACATTCATTACACCACAATATTCCTGGAAAAACAATAGGTTTGAAACCCAGCTGGATATTCCGGTCACCTACCTATTTACGCATTATGAAGATGAAAGCCAGCAGCTGACGAATTCCAAAAATTCATTGCTAATCAATCCCAATCTAAAAGCGCGATGGCAAATTTCTCAGGAGGATTATCTTCAATTTAGCTATCAATATAGCCAAGACATTGGCAACATTGAAGACATATACCGCGGAGCAGTATTACGTAATTATAGAATGCTGAGCCAAAATAATGCGGCGCTAAATGAATCTCAAAAGCATTCATTTAATCTGAATTACAATCTCGCACGTACCCTAAAAGTATTATTTGCACATGCTGGTATCAGCTATTCAAGATCACTTTCCAACACGATATTATCTTCCGTTATAAAAAATAACATCACCGAAAATATCCTGGTCAATATGGATAACCTGCAGGAGCGATGGTCTTCACAGATCGGGTTTGATAAATACATTTTCCCCCTGGCAAGTACCCTCAAACTAAAAGGAAGCATTTCTTACTTCAAATACAATCAATTGTTAAACAATGCCCTAGTCCCTATTCGAAGTATAAGCTATCAATTTCAGCCTAGTATAGAAGCTAAAGTCTTTCAATCTTATCACATTTCCTATTCAGGACTATTCAATTGGAGCTGGAGTAAACAACAAGGGCTGGGCAATGTGATCCAAAATAAAACCACCACAATGATGCATAATATAGGCTTCCCGGTTAACCCCTTCCAAAACGGCTTCATGCGTGTGAACATCCGCAATCTCGCTACTTTCCAAACAGACATGAAGAATGCAAGTTACACCTTCATAGACTTTTTTGCGCGCTATAAGGTCAACAAATGGAAAATGGACTTCGAATTGGAAATGAATAATTTGGCCAATATCAAAAACTATCGCACCTATATGATGACCGCCAATATGATTTCTCAACATGAATTTGAACTTCGCGGGAGAACAGTTTTACTCCGTACAGTTTTTAACCTATAAGGCTTCAGACCATATCGGAAAGAAACAATTGCGATGGGCTATTGTTGGCCTATTAATGTAACTATAGACCAATCTCTTCCAATCGAAATCCACTATTTTAGTTAATTCATCAATGATGAACATAAGTAGTGGTTTCTTCAAACCCAAGAGGCAGACCGGTTAATAAAAAAAGCAGAAAAAGAAGCCTGAGCAAAAAAATCACTCAGGCTTCTTTTTTTTATATTGTGCAAAGATAATTCCACTATAAGGCGAAATATACCTTCAAAAAACTTTAAAACCGTTTTCTATTGCATATCGAATAGATGTTTTTCAGCATGGTAGGATGAACGTACCAATGGTCCAGACTCCACATACTTGAATCCCATTTCCAAACCTATTTTCTGATATTTCTCAAACTGCGCCGGTGTGATCCACTCAATAACTGGATGGTGAGCTTTTGTAGGCTGTAAATATTGACCCAAAGTCAAGATATGTACACCCACATCATATAGATCTTGCATGGCTTCGATCACATCTTCTTCTGTTTCACCTAAACCAAGCATAATGCCTGATTTTGTACGGAGACCCGCTTCAGAAATTCTGCGCAGACATTCCAATGAACGATCATATTTCGCTTGAACACGAACCTCTCTTGTCAGACGGCGAACCGTTTCCAAGTTGTGTGAAACAACCTCGGGGCGAACTGCGATCACGCGGTCTAAATTATCCCATTGTCCTTTAAAATCCGGCAGAAGTGTTTCCAATGTCGTTTCAGGGCTTTCTCTGCGGATAGCGTTGATGGTCTCGGCCCAAATAATTGAACCACCATCCTTTAGATCGTCGCGATCTACCGAAGTAATCACACAATGTTTAACCTGCATCAACTTAACCGAATTCGCCACCCGATTTGGTTCATCCAAATCTACCGCTAGCGGACGGCCAGTTGCTACCGCACAAAACGAACAAGAACGTGTACAGATATTCCCCAAAATCATGAAGGTTGCCGTTCCAGCCCCCCAACATTCGCCCATATTCGGACAATTTCCACTCTCACAAATTGTATGTAATTTATGCTCGTCTACAAGACTTCTGACATGTCTATATTCTTTACCAACAGGCAATTTGACACGCAACCAATCAGGCTTGCGCTGTGCAGGAGTTGCCGGAATAACTGGAAGTTCAATCATACAACAAAGTTAAGGATTAAAAATGTAATTTCTAACCGTCAATTTGTTGGTTTTATATCATAAAAAATGACCGATTGTATGCGGTAATGCAATAATGAAACAAAAATTAAGATATTTGTGTTGGTTATCATTAATCTAACAACAAAACTATGCGACTGAGCCAATCTTTATCCATATTGTTACTTGGGGGTGCCTCCATCTTTGCTGCACAGGCCCAAACCAACTTTGACATTATACCCAAACCTTCGAAAATCATATTGGCTACAGGGACATACACCATTCCTGCGCATGTCCCGGTCATTGTTTCAGATGAGTTTCAGGAAGCGGCCCAGCTACTTACGGAACATCCTGCCATTAAAAGTTTAACTGTCGAAGTACTCAAGAAAAATAAAAAAGCACCAAAAGAAGGTTTCCGAATTATCAAAGCAGTCGATGCAGACAATCTCAGCAAAAATGCCTATTCCATCCAGATTGATGAAAAAGGCCTGCTGCTCAGGGCTTGGAATGTGCCTCAAATTATCAATGGGATTTATACCCTCATTCAATTAGGCTACCTACAAGCTGACCCAGGTAAAATAGCCTTTGCGACAATTATTGATGAACCTCGATTTACCTACCGTGGTCTACACCTCGATGTATCGCGCCATTTTATGCCCTTATCCTTTGTAAAAAAGTATATCGACATCATGGCCATCTATAAGTTCAATAACTTTCATTGGCATTTAACCGACGGCGCTGGATGGCGGCTTGAAATCAAAAAATATCCTGAATTGACGCAAAAAGCCGCCTGGCGTACCCATACAAGCTGGAAAGATTGGTGGAATAATGGTCGCCAGTATGTAGACAAAGGTACACCTAATGCCAGCGGTGGTTTCTATACGCAGGAAGAGGCTCGCGAATTGGTCGATTATGCCGCCAGAAAAGGAATCAATGTCATCCCTGAGATTGAAATGCCAGGACATTCTGAAGAAGTATTGGCCGTCTATCCGGAACTCTCTTGTTCAGGAAAACCTTATAGTCAAGGCGAATTCTGTATCGGAAATGAAAAAACCTTTGAGTTCTTAAAAAATGTCTTGGATGAAGTCCTTACGATATTCCCTTCTCCGTACATCCATATCGGCGGTGATGAAGCCGAGAAAAAGCATTGGGAAACCTGCCCAAAAGATCAGGCACTCATGCAAAAAGAAGAATTAAAATCTGTCGATGAACTGCAAAGTTATGCGATCAAGCAAATGGACGTATACTTGCAATCCAAAGGGAGGAAACTGATCGGTTGGGACGAAATTCTGGAAGGCGGCCTCACTGAAGGGGCGACGGTCATGAGCTGGCGCGGTGAAGATGGCGGCATAAAGGCTGCTAATGCCGGTCACGATGTCATCATGACTCCAGTGTCACACCTCTATTTTGATTCTTATCAGACAGACCCTCGTACACAGCCTGAAGCCATCGGCGGCTATCTGACTCTGGATAAGGTCTATTCCTATGATCCAATTCCATCAGCCATACAAGGAGATAAAGCCAAGCATATTCTCGGTGCGCAGGCCAATATATGGACAGAATATGTCCCTACCACCGAACATCTCGAATATATGGTATTTCCACGGGCGCTAGCATTGGCTGAGGTCAACTGGACCAACAAAGATGCGAAGAACTGGACAGACTTTCAGCGACGACTACAATCTCATTACAAGCTATTACAGGATCTGAACGTTAACTATTATCGTCCTTCCTATAATGTCGCTTATACGGCAACATACAATCCAGCAAAAAACAACAATAAAATCACGTTAACAACAGAACAACTTAAAACAGATCAGATTCGATATACGATAGATGGCAGTGAGCCTACCATCCAGTCAACACCGTATACGGGGCCATTTGAATTGAGCTCAACAGGACATATCAATGCCGCTTATTTTCAAGATTCGATCAAAATAGGCCCTACGCTATCCTTTGCTATTGATATCCACCGCGCCATTGGAAAAAAGGTAACCTACAATTCACCATGGTCGGGGTATCCGGCACAAAAAGATTCGACCTTAACAAACGGAATCATGGGCGGGCTCTCCTATCATGATGGGCAATGGCAAGGATTCACGAGCCCTATTGATGTTGTTGTCGATATGGAGAGAAGAGAAGAAATACATTTGGTAGCCAT
Organism: Sphingobacterium sp. UBA1498; assembly: GCF_002325125.1. Lineage (NCBI taxonomy): Bacteria > Pseudomonadati > Bacteroidota > Sphingobacteriia > Sphingobacteriales > Sphingobacteriaceae > Sphingobacterium > Sphingobacterium sp. UBA1498. The sequence goes on along the minus strand of NZ_DCRG01000003.1, from coordinate 6,501 downwards.
GAATTTCATGCAGCTTATTGGACCTGGTGTGTATATGCCCGGAGAAATGGAAGTGCTGCTTTCGGATAATGGCCGTACTTTTAGATCCGTCGGAACGATTAAAAATGACATCTCCGATAAAGAATCAAAATTGACTTTTAAAAGGTTTGAACTTAAGCTGGACAAAGCACAGCAAGCGCGTTATATCAAAATCAAAGCGAGCAACCCTAAAAAGGGCTTCCTATTTACGGACGAAATAATCGTCTATTAATAAAATCGAACACCCTTATCCAATACGAGTTGGAGAACATTTTACTTATGTTTTTCAACTCGTTTTTGCATTTTAAGGCGCACCTTTCCAACAAACCAAATGTTTTTTTTAAATATTCTTAAAATAAATACTTAATTTTCAAATTTTAAAATGTAACTTTGCACTCCGACAAAGCAGTCGGAATGACCCTTCCCCATGAGCTATTTTTGATTGTCTTTGCTCAGATTTACAATAGGAAATTTAATTTTTTGAACTAGATATAATGCCAAGAAACACTTCCATTAAGTCGGTTTTAATCATCGGATCAGGTCCCATCGTTATCGGTCAAGCTTGTGAATTTGATTATTCTGGATCTCAAGCATCCCTTTCATTGAAAGAAGAAGGTATTGAAGTATCCATCATCAACTCAAACCCTGCAACAATCATGACGGATAAAGTTGTTGCGGACAATGTCTACTTACTTCCATTAACCTGCGAAAGTATTGAAGAGATTTTGCAAAAACACAACATTGACGCTGTACTTCCTACCATGGGTGGACAGACCGCTTTGAACTTATGTATCGAAGCTTCCAACCTAGGTCTTTGGGAAAAATACAACGTAAAAGTTATCGGTGTTGATGTTGCTGCCATTGAAAAAACTGAAAACCGTGAAGAATTCCGTCAATTAATGGTTGATATTGGCGTGGGCGTTGCAACATCCAAAATTGCAAACTCATTCCTAGAAGGTAAAGAAGCTGCACAAGAAATTGGCTATCCGCTTGTTATTCGCCCTTCGTATACCCTTGCTGGTACTGGTGGCGGATTTGTTCACAGAAAAGAAGATTTTGATGCAGCCTTAAATAGAGGTTTACATGCTTCACCAACACATGAAGTTTTGGTTGAACAAGCTGTATTGGGTTGGAAAGAATTTGAGCTCGAACTGCTTCGTGATACCAACGACAATGTCATCATCATCTGTACCATTGAAAACTTCGATCCAATGGGTATTCACACTGGAGACTCGATCACGGTTGCTCCGGGCATGACATTATCAGACAAATGTTACCAAGATATGCGTAATCAGGCTATTCTGATGATGCGTTCCATTGGCACATTTGCCGGTGGTTGTAATGTTCAGTTCTCTGTAAATCCAGAAAACGAAGAAATCATTGCCATCGAAATCAATCCACGTGTATCACGCTCTTCCGCTTTGGCATCCAAAGCAACAGGTTATCCAATTGCAAAGATTGCAGCTAAATTAGCAATCGGTTACAACTTGGATGAATTGCAAAATCAGATCACAAAAACAACATCTGCATATTTTGAACCAACGTTAGACTATGTGATCGTAAAGATCCCGCGTTTCAATTTCGATAAATTCAAAGGAGCAAACAAGGAATTAGGTCTACAGATGAAAGCGGTAGGTGAAGTTATGGCAATCGGCCGTACATTTATCGAAGCTTTACAAAAAGCCTGTCAATCCTTGGAGACTGGCCGCGCTGGTTTAGGTGCCGACGGTCGTCAATGGAGAAACTTAGACGAGATCATGGATAGTCTGGAGCATCCAAGTGGTGACCGCTTGTTCCATATTAAAGATGCTTTCGAATTAGGTGTTCCTTTGGAATCTATCCGTAAAGCAACCCGTATAGACAAATGGTTCCTTGTACAGATCCAAGAGCTGGTACACCTTGAACAAGAATTGCGTCGTTACCAATTGAATAATATTCCACGCGATTTCTTCATGACCTTAAAACAAAAAGGTTATTCAGATGTACAAATAGCTTGGTTATTGGGCAATGTAACAGAAGATCAAGTATATGACCGTCGTAAGGAACTAGGCATCAACCGCGTTTACAAAATGGTAGATACTTGTGCCGCAGAATTCCCTGCACAAACACCATACTACTATTCGACTTTCGAAGAAGAGAACGAATCCATCTCTTCAGATAGAAAGAAAATCATCGTTTTAGGTTCCGGTCCAAACCGTATCGGTCAAGGTATCGAGTTCGATTACTCGTGTGTACACGGCTTATTGGCGGCTAAAGAATGTGGTTACGAAGCGATTATGGTTAACTGTAACCCAGAGACTGTTTCGACAGACTTCAATATGGCTGACAAATTATACTTCGAGCCCGTATTCTGGGAACACGTACGTGAGATCATTGAATTAGAAAAACCAGAAGGTGTTATCGTACAGCTGGGTGGACAAACAGCGCTTAAAATGGCTGAACGTCTAGAGCAGTTAGGTGTAAAAATTATCGGTACTTCGTTCGAAAACATGGACTTGGCAGAAGATCGTGGCCGTTTCTCCGATCTTTTAAAAGAATTGGAAATTCCATATCCAAGATACGGTGTCGCGACATCGGCAGAAGAAGCATTACAAGTAGCAAACGAAGTGGGATACCCAGTATTGGTCCGTCCTTCTTACGTGTTGGGTGGACAAGGAATGAGCATCGTTATCAACGACGAAGACTTAGAAAAAGCGGTTGTCAACTTGTTGAAAAACCTTCCTGGAAACCATATTCTGATCGATCACTTCCTGGATCGTGCCGAAGAAGCTGAATCAGATTCAATCTGTGATGGTGAAGAGGTACACATCATTGGTATGATGGAACACATCGAACCTGCAGGTATCCACTCTGGTGACTCATCGGCGGTATTGCCTCCATTTGGCTTGTCACAAGCTGTTCAGGACAAAATGGAAGAATACTCGATCAAATTAGCAAAAGCGTTAAATGTCCGTGGTCTCCTAAACATCCAGTTTGCTGTCAAAGGTGAAAATGTATATGTTATCGAGGCTAACCCACGTGCATCCCGCACAGTTCCTTTCATCGCAAAAGCTTATGATGTTCCATACATCAATATTGCTACTAAAGTCATGTTGGGCGCTAATAAATTAAAAGACTTCACAATCGAACGTAAGCTGAAAGGATTTGCAATTAAAGAACCGGTATTCTCTTTCAACAAATTCCCGGAGGTGGACAAACAATTAGGTCCTGAAATGAAATCAACTGGTGAAGCAATTCGCTTTATTAAAGATCTTCAAGATCCATATTTCAGAGAATTGTACAATAAAAAATCAATGTTTTTGAATGCCCAATAAGGCATATTAATCAACTAAAAAAGGCTTGCGATTGCAAGCCTTTTTTAGTTGATATCTTTTACACAACGAAACCCAACATTATTGGTGGGGCTGTTGACTTCGCCCTTTCCCCTACTTCCGGCTTTATACCTTTCACAATATTGATCATTGCAAAGAAATGATCCACCGCGCTGAACGCGTTTCTCCAGATTTGGTTCCTGCGGATCATAAGAATCTTGTGGTCCTTTGGGGTTAGCAATTGTACTATGCTGATAATAATCGGGTCTATATAAATCAGCGCACCATTCCCACACATTTCCTTCCATGTCATATAGCCCTAGCGCATTTGCCTGAAATGATTTAACGGGTGCTGTTCCTTCGAATCCATCTTCTTTAGAATCCTGAATAGGAAATTGTCCCTGGTAGATATTTGCTATCCATTGTCCATGAGGTTTCAAATCTTTGCCCCAGTAATATAGATCGTCGTTTGCATCGTTCCGTGCTCTTGCTGCATACTCCCATTCTGCTTCCGTAGGTAATCGTTTGCCTGCCCATTTCGCGTAAGCTGCAGCATCCTCATAGGCAACCTGGACAACCGGATGATTCATTTTGTTTTTTATCGAGCTATTGGGTCCTTCTGGATGCTGCCAATTTGCACCAGGAACGTATTCCCACCACATCAGATAATTATTTAATGAATTCAGTTCTTTGGGCTTGGAGAATACGGCTGACCCCGCGACCAACATTTTGGGATCAACTTCCGGAAAATCCTGAGGATCCAGTTCCCTTTCCGCCACTGTCACATAACCTGTTTCCTTTACGAACGCTGCAAACTGCGCATTTGTCACCTCGTGCTCATCCATATAAAATGAATGTAATTCAACCCGATGTAATGGCTTACTATCTTCAAAATTCGAACTCCCCATTAGAAATGTTCCGCCCTCGACCAATATCATCTTGTCAGCGGTATTTCTATTTAACTTATTGATTTGGGATTTAATTATGCCCGCCCGCGTTGGTATATTTTCCCCAACACAACAAGAAAGTGTATCATTTGCGGAAAACAACGATAAACAGGTCATTAGGGTTAGATTGAATAACATAATTAAAGATAAACATAAAAGGGGAACATTAAAAAGTTCCCCTTTTATTAATTACTAACATACCGAGCTATACACCCAATTGTATATTTTCTTTTTTTGCAGTTCTTGAACGAATAGGTGTATTACCACCACCTTTCAGCGTAATGTCGACAGGATTGTTATCTTTCCACGCTCCTTTCGTAAAATCCGGTATATCAACGGTCTTGCAGTTCTTCGCTACAGATTCAAAGCTCAATGGTACGACACAGCTCCACGAAGCAGCATCATAGACATCTTGATCCAGCGGTAATCCATTACGCAAACAGTCAATCAGACGCCAATCCATCATAAAATCCATTCCACCATGTCCACCCACCTGTTTTGCCTGCTCTCCAATATACTTCACCAATTCGGGCGTATATTTATCATACAGCTCTTTTAACTTTTGCTCTGAAATGAATTCATGGCCAAATGCTATATTTTCTGTCGGGTATTTTTGAGCAAAACCTTTCGTACCGCTCAGTGTATGTAATCTGGAGTAAGGTCTAGGAGAAGTAACATCATGCTGCAGCATAATCGTTTTTCCTTTTGCGGTACGGATAAGTGTTGTATTCATATTTCCGCGGTAGTTCTTTCCGACAAATTCCTGAAAAAAAGAATCCTTGGTGGCTAATTCTTTTGCCTTTTCACCCATCATGAAATCATTCGAAGACATGGCGACAAGATGATTCATTTTATCCCCTCTATTGATATTCAGGCATTGCGCTACAGGTCCGAGTCCATGCGTAGGATATAAGTTCCCATTCAGTTTTATATTCTCTCTCAAGCGCCACATGTTATCATAACCATTCTTTGCAAAATTCAGATCCAGCAAATCATGGATATAAGCACCCTCGGCATGGATAAGTTCACCAAGCAAGTCTTGACGTACCATGTTCAACGTGAGCATTTCGAAGAAATCATAACAGCAGTTTTCCAACATCATACAATGTTTCTTAGTCGCTTCCGAAGTCTTTACTACCTCCCAACAATCTTTTATCGTCAATGCGATTGGCACTTCACAAGCCACGTGATTACCCGCTTTCATTGCAGCAATGCTCATAGGAGTATGATAGTCCCAAGGAGTACAAATGTAGACGAGGTCAAGCTTTTCCTCTTTTAACAACGATTTCCATCCATCTTCGCCAGAATAAGCTCTGGGAGCCTTCAAACCTTTTGATGTGACGATCTTTGTTGCACGTTCGACCCGGTCTAGATGCTTGTCGCAAAGTGCGACAATTTCGCAACCTTCAATATAAGACAGTCGTTCAACAGCTCCAGGTCCACGCATACCAAGTCCAATTACTGCTACCCTGACCTTATCAATTTTAGGAGCTGCATAACCGCACATATTAAACGACTCTCCTGATCCATTGGCATTCACCAAGGTAGGAAGTGAAACAGCCAGTGTTGACAAAATTCCGGCCTTTTTTAGAAAATCTCTTCTAGAATCCATAATTTAAAGTTCATATAAAATTAAAGGGACCAATTGGTCCCTTTAAAAAAATCACCTATTTTAAAACAAACTAAACAGTCAATAGAAAAATCCATTTTGGGGTGGATTTTATTCGGTTCTATTTAAAGAACTTAATCTCTGTGACAATAATAGGGCACTTTTTTCGAAATAAAAAATGAAATATGAAAGCAATCGTTTGCTCAATTTACACAAACGATTGCTTAATTTGTTATATTTATTGCTTTCTGCTATTGGCCATGACGAATTATTTCGCCATAAAATCTGTATTCCCAAATTACGATTATAGCCATGTTGTCCCTTGAAGCTAGATTGTCTAGATGGATACTATGCTGATATACCTCACAGAAGAGCGAGTTCCTGTCGATGAAAAATGTTGCTTACCGTTATGGCGATCATGAAACTATATTCCGGAACGAATAAACTATTTACATCTTTTAACCGGATACAGTTATAGAAGATTCGTGTAGCAACTACTGGAAATACGAATGATAGCACATAGAAAGTGGACCGTCACTGAGGACAGTGCCGGTTGCGGAACATGACCGATGGACCAGCCGCATCTATGGCCACTGAGGTAGTTAAACGAAAGAAG